>JAWDMO010000024.1:0-15533 GCA_046536535.1 Nitrososphaeria archaeon | reverse complement strand
TTCAAACCCTCATAGGTACTTCTGAACCCGGGCGCCCGCGCGGCGGCTAGCCGGTAGAAGGTGGTTTCAAACCCTCATAGGTACTTCTGAACAGTGATGGTTAACATTATGATAAGAACCGCTGAAGGGGTTTCAAACCCTCATAGGTACTTCTGAACCCGTATCTGATTCGACCCTCTTCCATTTAAACGTTGCGACCTCAACCCCCGGTAGCGCATCCCCACGGGTGATATCGACATCTTTTGACCATGGATCAACTGAAAATGATCCACCTGGTGGCCATCGCGCCGCGGCCCCCACACCGGTATATGTACGGAGACGTCCCTGTTCACCTCGGCGATATAGTGGGTTCGTGCTCTCACGATATCAGCGCAAAAACCGAAAGGGGAGTTTGTCCGCTCAGCGCCGCTCTCCGTCGCCCTGCGATTGCCTCGGCGCTATGGGGTAGGGCAGGTACTCTATCCCGGGCCTGTTCGTGCGCGCCTGCGGGTAGAGCCCCATCAGGGCGTAGACCTCCGGGGGAACGTCCGTCGATACCTTCAGCCCCAGTTCCCTCAGCTGCTCGACCGTGAGCGGGTAATCGTGCGTGTAGCGCCCGCTCACCAGCGCGTCCGCGACCTTCGCCGCCCCATCCTCGCCCATCCTGTCCCTGAGGAGCTCCACGACCAGCTCCCTCATCTGCCTGAGCGACTTCTCCGCCACGTCCGCCATTATCAGCGTCTCGTCGTCCGCCTTCTCCCTCCCCTTTGCCTCCACCGCCCTGAGGATCGAGGGCGCCGGCACGTACATGCCGTTCGGGGTCCCGAGCTGCGGATCGAGCGGCCCGAGGACAGCGTTCGGGTCCATGACTATCTCGTCGGCGGCGAGGGCCACCAGCGTCCCCCCGCTCATCGCGTAGTGAGGGACCACCGCCACCTTCCTGGACGGATGGGACTTCAGCGCCCTGGCTATCTGGGAGGCGGCAAGCACGAGCCCCCCGGGCGTGTGCAGGATCAGCATGATCGGCACGTTGCCGGGAGTGGACCTTATCGCCCTGACGACCGCCTCCGAGTCCTCTATGTCTATGTACCTGTAGATGGGGACCCCCAGTAATCCCACCTTCTCCTGCCTGTGTATCATCGTTATGACGCGGTGGCCATACTTCCTCTCGATCTCCGATATGAGCCTCAGCCTGGCGGCGCGGAGCGAGCGCAGCGACAGCCACGGCGAGATCATGGTTATCAGCAGCAGTATCCAGAACAGGTATCCCAGTACGTCGACGCTTATGTCCAAATCCTCCCGTACATATCGATCGGGCCTCCTGATAAGGCTTGCCGGCGGGGATGATCTGCCGCGTCCTCCCCGGCCGGGGCATCCCCGAGCTTCCCGGCCGCCCCGGCGCTGATTGGCGCGCCCGGGGCCACCCTGGACCTTCATCCTGCGCCTCGACAATCCTCTCCCGCACCTTCCCTACGAGCGGGACCTGAGTACCCCGGGCCGCCCCGCGCACCGGGATCCGGCCCCATCCCCGACGGCGGGATCCCTTCTCCCCCCGGGCGCCATCGAACCGGTATCGCCGCCCTACCGCGCCCCGCCCGACAGCTGATCCCGTATCCTCCTGAGCTGCTCCCTCTGCTCCTTCGTCAGCCCCCTGGGCGCCGTTATCCTGAGGGCCACGTAGAGGCTCCCGCGCCCGAACCCCCCGGCCTTCGGAAGCCCCTTCCCCCTTATCCTTATCATCTCGCCGCTGGCCGCGCCCTCGGGGATCCTGACCCTTATCCTCTCGCCGCCCAGGCCCTCCACCTCCAGCTCCTCCCCCAGCGCGGCGTCCACGCAGCTCACGTCCAGCGTCGTCGTTATGTCGGGGCCGTTCCTTGTGAACCTCGGGTGGGGCGCCACCCTCACCGTTATGTACGCGTCCCCCACCTTGCCGTCCGCGTAGCTGCCCTCGCGCCTGAGCCTGAGCACGTCCCCGTCCTCGACGCCGGCCGGGATGCGCACCCTGAGCTTCACGTTCCTCTCCACGCGCCCCGTCCCGCCGCAGACCTGGCACACCGACCCGATTATCCTCCCGGTCCCGCGGCACCTGGGGCACGGCTCCACGGTCACCATCGTCATGAACCCGGCCGAGCGAGTCCTCCTCACCTGGCCCGTCCCGCCGCACTCCGGGCACACGATCGGGGTGGTCCCGGGCTTCGCGCCGGTCCCGCCGCACGCGCTGCACCTCTCGTACCTGGTCAGCTCGACCTCCCTCTCGACGCCCGTCGCCACCTCGTCCAGGGTGAGCTCCACCTCTGCGGACGCCACCTCCCGGCGGGCCGCGCGGAACCCGAACATCTCGTTCAGGAGGTCCCCGAAGTTGAACCCGAAGTCGCGGAACAGGTCGTTGAAGTTCACGCCGCCGAACAGGTCCTCCTCCGTGTACCTCTGGTGTATCCCGCTCGAGCCGTACGCGTCGTACTGCCTCCTCTTCTCCGGGTCCGAGAGGACCGCGTACGCCTCCGTTATCTCCTTGAACTTCTCCTCCGCCTCCGGCGACTTGTTCCTGTCCGGGTGGTACTGGAGCGCCAGCTTCCTGTAGGCCGCCTTTATCTGGTCCTGCGTGGCGTCCCTGGGGACCCCGAGTATCCCGTAGTAATCCTTCTCCCCGGAGCTCAACCCCCACTACCCTTGTCCGATGCGCCGCCCTCCACGTCGTAGACCCTGCCGGTACCGCCCCCGGTCCCCGCACCGGCGCCCCGGGGCTGCGCCTCCGCGCCCGCCGCCGACTGGTACGCGGCCGAGCCGACCTCCGCCGCGGCCTTCTTCAGCGCTTCCAGCGCCGACCTTATCGCGTCCACGTCCTTCCCGGCCAGGGCCTCCCTGAGCTTCCCGGCCGCCTCGTTCAGCTTCCCGAGAGCCTCGGCCCCCACCTTGTCGCCCAGCTCCGACTTCACCTTCTCCACCGAGTAGAGGAGCGAGTCCGCCTCGTTCCTCAGGTTCGCCTCCTCCAGCCTCTTCCTGTCCTGCTCGGCGTACATCTCGGCCTCCCTCACCATCCTCTCCTTCTCCTCGTTCGAGAGCTTCGTCGACGCCGTTATCGTGATCTTCGCGTCCTTCCCGGTGGCCAGGTCCTTCGCGCTCACGTGGAGTATCCCGTTCGCGTCTATGTCGAACGTCACCTCTATCTTCGGGACGCCCCTGGGGGCCGGCGGGATCCCGGAGAGGGTGAACATCCCAAGCGACACGTTGTCGGCGGCCATGGGCCTCTCGCCCTGCAGCACGTGTATCGTCACGGCGGTCTGGAAGTCCTCCGCCGTCGTGAAGATCTCGCTCCTCTTCGTCGGTATGGTGGAGTTCCTCTCTATTATACTCGTGAATATCCCGCCGAGGGTCTCGACCCCCAGCGACAGCGGGGTGACGTCCAGGAGCACTATGTCCTTCATCTCCCCCGCCAGGACCGCGCCCTGGATCGCCGCGCCTATCGCGACCGCCTCCATCGGGTCCACCCCCGACTCGGGCACCTTCCCCGTGACCTCCTGCACGAACCTCCTGACGAGGGGCATCCTGGTCATCCCCCCTATCAGTATGACCTTGTCCACGTCCGACGGCTTCAGCTTGGCGTCCGCCAGGACCCTGGATATCGTGTCCCTGGCCCTCTCGACCACGGGCGTAGCCAGCTCCTCCAGCTTCGCCCTGGTCAGCGTCATGTGCAGGTGGACCGGCTGCCCGTTGGCCGCCGCTATGAACGGCAGGTCTATGTCGGTGGACGTGAGGTTTGAGAGCTCTATCTTGGCCTTCTCCGCGGCGTCCTTCAGCCTCATCATTGCGGACTGGTCCCCCCTGAGGTCCACGCCCGTCTCGGACCTGAACTTCTCCACCATCCAGTCCACGATGGCCCTGTCGACGTCCCCGCCGCCGGTCTCCGTGTCCCCGCTCGTAGCCAGCACCTGGAAGACGCCCTGGCCGAACTCCATCAGGGTGACGTCGTGCGTCCCCCCTCCGAAGCTGAAGACGAGTATCCTCATCTCCCTGTCCGATTTGTCGAGGCCGTACGCCAGGCACGCGGCCGTCGGCTCGTTTATTATCCTGACCGCCTCGAGGCCCGCTATCTCGGCCGCGTCCTTCGTGGCCTGCCTCTGGTTGTCGTTGAAGTGCGCCGGGACCGTTATCACGGCCTTCCTGACCGGGTAGCCCAGGTAGGCCTCCGCGTCCCTCTTTATCTTCTGGAGTATGAACGCGGATATCTGCTGGGGCGTGAACTCCTTCCCGCGTATCCTCACGACGTAGTCCGTGCCCATCTTCCTCTTGATCTCGAATATCGTCCCCTCGGGGTTCGTGAGCGCCTGCCTCTTGGCCGGCTCCCCGACGAGCAGCTGGCCGTCCTTCGTGAAGGCCACGACCGACGGGAACATCTTCCCGTACGGGGTCGGGCCCTCGGCGCTCGGTATCACGACTGGCTTCCCGCCCTCCATGACCGCGACGGCGGAGTTCGTGGTCCCCAGGTCTATCCCCACTATCTTCTCCCTGCGCGGGGTCCCCGCGCCGGAACCGGACGAATCCTCAGCCCTCATCGCTGATCCCAACGCGGACGAGCGCCGGCCTTAATACATTTCCCCCGAAAATGTACCCCTTCCTGACGACGCCGACGACCCTCCCGACGGAATCCCCCCGCACGCGCTCGACCCCCACGGCCGAGTGGAACCTGGGGTCGAACACCTCCCCGGTCGGATCTATCTGCCGGAGCCCCGAGCCGGCTAGGGCCCTCAGGAGCTTCCCCACGATCATGTCCAGGCCGTCCAGAACGGGCTTGCCCGCGCCGGAAGCCCGCACGGCCTCGCGGTAGATGTCGAGTTCGTCCAGGACCTCCACCATCTCCGCCATGAGCGGCTCGAGCCTGCGGCGGGCCGACTCGTCGGCCTCCCTCTCGAGCCTCCTCGCGTAGTTCTCCAGGTCGGCCCTCAGGTAGAGCTCGGCCTCGCGCTCCCTCTCGAGGGCCTCGTGGAGGCGGACGACCGCCGACCTCAGGGCGGCCAGCGACCTCGCGCACCTCCCGGAGTCCGCGCCGGTCCGGATGACCTCGTCCACGCGCCCCGGGGGCACCGTCGAGATAAATATGATGCGGACGTCCCGGATACCGTCCGGCCTGTTTATACTGTGGATATGCGGGGGTCCCGGCGATGGAGGGAATCGAGGTCGGCCACGTGGACGACGTGGAGTACGCGGTTCCCCCCGCCCCTGGCTCGAGGTCCTCGCTCAACCAGTGGCTGATGAGCAGGGAGAGGGGGTCCCCGGACTTCTTCGTCAGGCGTTTCCTGATAGGGCCCGGCGGGAGGATAGCAATGCACGTGCACGATTTCTACGGCTTCATCTACGTCGTGAGGGGCACGTGCACCATCTGCGGGAGGGACGGGAAGGCGGAGGTGGGGCCCGGCGGGTTCGCGCTCGTGAGGGCGGGCGTCGAGCACGAGTTCCTGAACGCGGGAGGGGAGGAGATGGAGGCCATCTGCGTGAACAGCTACGCGGACGACATGGGGATAACGGCCGTGGAGCCCGGCTGCTCCGTCGACCGGGATCCACCATCGCGCTAGCGCCCGTCCGCGGGGCGGTTCATCTCGTTGAGCAGCCTGGCGCCGCGGTTATCCGCGAGGCAGATGAGCCCGTCGCCCGCCATCGTCCTGAAGTCCGGCGGGAGGTACTCCAGCGTATCCTTCCCCCTGATTACGAGCACGACGTGGGCGGGGATCTCCCTCAGGGCGGCGCCGTCGAGCCCGGATCCGCGCGCCACGTCCACCCGGACTATGTGCCCGCCGGCCAGCCCGCCTTCCCCGTCGAATATCGCGCCGAGGATGCCGCCCGAGTGGACGGAGGACGCGGCGACGCTGCCCACCATCGAGTAGATGGGGAGCACCACGTCGATCCCGGCCTTCCTCATGCCGTCGGCCAGCCTCTGGTCGTTGTTCACGGATATCTCCTTTATTAGGCCGTTCATGAACCTCGCGGTCATCGCGTAGAGCATGTTCACGTCGTCGTCCTCGAGCGCCAGCACTATCGCGGACGCGCCCTGGACGTTCGCCTGGGTGAGCGCGTCGACCGGCGACTTCATGTCGGAGAACACGAACGGTATATTCAGGTCCTGGAGCTCCTTCAGGTTGTCCCTGTTCCTCGTCACCACGCAGAACCTGTCGCCCATCTCGATGAGCCTCTGGGCCACGTACCTCCCTATCTGCGTGTACCCCAGGATTATCACGTGGCCCTCCATCCTTCGTATCCTCCTCCTGTCCATGTCCTCGGTCCAGAGCTCCCTCCTGACGACGCTGGACACGACGCCCTGGACCATGGAGGCGGCCGAGCCCACGCTGACTATCATGATCAGTATGAGCAGCACCTTCTCCAGGTTCGGCATGGACGAGAGCGGAGGGGCGTAGAAGCCTATCGTGGATATGGTGGAGACGGACGCCACGAGCGCCGTCAGCGGATCGAGCGCCTGGAAGTAGATGAAGAACGCGGCCCCCGCGATGACCATCGCCGTGAGGACGGCCAGCTGCCTCCAGATGTGCCTGAGTATCGAGTACGGCTGGAACAGGACGTCGTCCACGAAATCGTAGAACCTGTCGGCTGCTGCGTCCCTGTACTTCAGGCCGCGGCCCGACGCCATGGCCCCGGTCCACGTGACCGGTTCTTTAAGCGTTGGTCCCGATGTCCTGAGATCGATCGGTCGACGGAAACGGGGACTGATCATGATTTCCCCCTTTCCGGGCGGATATTGCCCGTCGAGGGCGTCCGGCCGGCGGGATGGTCCCGTGGCGGATCCGGGGTCGCGCGGACCCCGATCCACGGCGCGGCTCAACGACCGGCCGCGGCGCGGAACGCGTCGAGCGCCTCGTCCTCCGGGATGCCGTGGGCGCGGGCTATCCTGAGGGCGCGCTCCACCGGCGGGTCGTGCGCGATGGACGCCGGGATCCGGAGGAACCCCTCCCGGAGCGGGCGGGGGGAATCGGCCGCGGCGCGGGAGATCCTCCCCAGCGCGGATATCGAGGCCATCGGGTCCACGAGTGCCCCGACCTCGTCCGCCCGACGCTCGAGGCGCCGGGCGAGCGCGGACGCGGATACAGCGCCGGCGACCGCCGCGAGCGCGAGGGCCCACGCCAGCGCGACTGCGGCGTTCGTGGATGCGCCCAGCAGCGCGTAGAGCGACGCGCAGAACGCCGCCAGGAATGCGGACCCGAAAACGACCATCGATACGAGCGTGTGGTTCCCCGCGGCGTGCGCCGACTCGTGCGCGAGCACCGCCCGGAGCTCGGCGCGATCCATGGAATCCGCCAGCGGCTCCGCCACGACTATCGTGCGGACGAAAGTGACGGCGTCGCCGACCGTCCCCCCGACGCGGACCCCTGGCGGGCGGCCGCGCCCCCCGACGATGGGCCATACGCCGTCCACGATCGCGCGGAGCTCCGGAGAGGGCCTGGAGCGCGACACTATGACGAGCGCCGACGCGATGACCAGCGCGTAGATGACGGCCAGCGCCCCGACCGCCGCCGGGAGGTACGCGAGCACTCCGGCAAACGACATCGATATCCCGTCCATGTCGGCGCGGATCCCCGGGATATATTTGGCGGCGCGGGCCGCCACACCGCGCCATGCGCCTTTCCGGGGGAAGGCCCGCGGCCGGACGTCGCCCAACCCGTCAGCACGCGGACCGGATTTCATCCAGGAGGACCGGAATCCCGAAGTAGCGCGGGCCCGCGGCCGCCCGGGTGCGGAATCCCACCGCGCGGCCCTCGGCGTCGAGCGCGCACGGGGCCTCCACGACCCTCAGGACGAACCCCGTCCTCGGCCTCACCCTCAGGACCACCTCGCCGAGCGCGTCCCCCGGCGCATACGTTATGCCGAGCGCCAGCCCCTCCGGCCTCACGACGCGCCCCGGGGGTCCGTCCGCCTCCGCCCACACGAGGACGCCCCCGCCGGCCCTCATCGCGTGCGGTATCTCGATATCCGGATTCGAGGCCGAGACGACCTCGAACCTCAGCTCCGCGCCGTCCGCGAATATCACCACGACCTCGGCGCCTGGCGCGGCCGGCTCCGGCTCGCCGCCCACCGTGGACCTCTCGACCTCGATCACCTTCGGGAGGGGGATCTCCTCCCTGGACCACCACACCCTGGCGCCGGGATCCCAGCGCGCCCCGTTCGACTTCAGGTAATCCTTCAGCTCGGCGTCGTACGGGAAGCGGTACTCGACCCTCTCCGGGGTCCTGACTATCCTCACCTTGACGCTCATTCCCCCTCCTCCGGTGCGGATCCGCGTCCGCGCTATTACGCGTATTGGCCCGCGCCCGGACGTCGCCCATCCCCGGGACGAACCGGCGCTGCGCGCGCGGGACGCGGATGGACTATCGCGCGCCTACGGCGGGGTGAAATCCGTTCTCCCCTCCCCCCCGCGCGACAATTCCACGGCGGCCTTCAGCAGGTCCCTCAGGCCGTCGAGCTGCGCCTCGATCCACTCGTCGTCGAAGATCACGCCCTCCCCGGATTGTTCGTCGTACATGCCCACGGCGATCAGCGCCCCGAGCGGCACCTCCCGCCCATCCACCACCGCGATCACCTCGGAACCGTAGATCGGCCCCCTCGGCACGGGAAAGGGGAGCTCCGCCCCCCGGGAGAACGGCCATAGCTCCCTGGCGAAGTCGAGGAACTTCAGATCCGCCCCGAGTTCCGAGGCGATCCTCCGGGCTGCGCACTCCGCGTCCGAGAGCCTCTCCGCGGCGAGGCCACTGAAGCGTTCGCGGTCCATCGGGGTCCACGCGCGCGGGATGGAATAACCGTTACGCACACAGATCCACGGTCCGTTGATTATATTAATCTTATTTTCGCATTTGTGTCGACATTATTTACACGCTCACCGCAGCGCCCACGATCGGATGCGGAGCGGCGGCCATCCGCGCGGCCGTTGAACGCACAGGACCTCATCCCAGGACCGATGAATGATCGATCCGGGGCCGGGTACGCGCACGGCATCATCGAGGCCCGGTGGCCCGCCCCGCGATGAACCTGGGGTTGCGCTGCGCCAGCCTCACGGCCCTCTCGTACCCCACGAACCCGATCACGGCGACCACCGCTATCACCAGGAAGAACCCGATCCCCAGATCGTGGAGGTTGTGCACGTATATGGGGGTCACTATGCCCAGGTTGAGGAGCCACGGGGCCCTGAGTATCGCGGCGCCCGCCACTATGAATGCCAGCCCGCCGTACTCCAGCACGTACGTCGATATCCTCTTCCCCACGAACGCTATCCCCTGCATGTTGAGCCCCTTGGTCGAGCTCAGCCACCTGCCGAATGCCGCCCCGAACATTATCTGCATGGTCATTGTGCCCAGCCCGAAGAGCATCCCGGGGAGGAACCCGAACCACGGCGACGGCATCGCGGGGGCGAGCACCGTGTATATTATGAGCGCGAACGCCCCGAATCCGAAGCCCGCTATGAACCCGTGGAGGAGGGCCAGCCTGACCGGCACGGGCCTCGCGTCGAACTCATCTCCCGATACGTACGCCGGGTTCAACTCGTGCTCCAGCTCCTTCCTCTGGACCTCGCTCCCCCTCCTGTGGATGCCCAGGGCCACGCCCAGCTTCTCCTCTATGTAGTGCCAGTGGAAGTACTTCCCCCTCCTCGCTATGTAGATGCCGGCGAGCGCCATCGCCAGCCCCACGAATATGTAGGTGATGCCGAACGCGGCGGCGGTCATGAATATACCGGCGAGCGCGAAGTACGCCACCTCCGAGAGGATGGCCCTCTGGGCCGTGAACCCGCTCGAGAACACGAGGCCCGTCTTCGCGCCGCCCCTTGTGCTGTAGGTCCCCACCGAGTAGGAGAACGTTATGGGCCATGTGTGCTCGTCCGGGGTTATCCCGTGCACTATCCCGAGCAGGTAGGACGTCAACAGGGCGGCGGCCAGGCCGACGTTCCTGGGATTCCAGAGATTCACGTACGTGGGCTCATCCTCAGCTGACCAATATCGGATTGCCGTGCGGACAGCGGGTGGGGTTGCCTATCCTGGTTAGCACCAGCGATGAGGCCTCCTCGTCTATCAGGTAGTCGAATTCGCTGATCATCCTGCACGCCCTGTCCGCGTCCATGCCGCACTGCACGAGGAATGTCTCCATCACGCGGTGGCTCATCATTATCCTCCTGTAGAGCTCCCTGCCCCGTTCGCTGAGGATTATCATCCCCCTCCTCCGCGCCACCAGCCCCTTCCCCTCGAGCCTCCGCAGGAGCTCCTCGACCGTGGGCGGCTTCACCCCGAGCGATTCCGCCAGCGCCGTGACCCTCACGGGAAATCCATCCCCGGAGCCCCGCCCTATGCTCACTATGCAGTCCCTCTCCTTCTTCGTCACGCTCACGTTAGGATTGAGCGACATGGATTAGGGCCAACCTAACATCTGATATAAGGCTTGCCCCGGAACCGGGGGCCCGGATGGAACCCCCGCAGCACATCCGCCGCGATCGATCTCGAAACACTATTATTGCGGATGGGCGCGATTCCCATCGGTATGTCGTTTCAGCGGGATGGTAGGGTACCTGCTGCAGTTCGGGCGCGACGCGGCGCTGGCGATGCTCCCCAGGGTCTGGGAGGCCAGGGGCTACGCCACGCGGGTGGAGATGCTCTCGGATACCGGGGGAGGGAGGCACAGATTCGAGGTCCGGCGCCTGATCGAGTGCGAGGTCCTCTCCCCCAGGTACCGGGAAAGGGGGTGGAGGAAGAGGACGTCCAACTACTTCCGCGACATGATCGCGGGGGCGCTCTCCGCGCTCGAGGGAGGGGAGTGGGATGTGGAGGAGGTGGAGTGCGTGAACGACGGATCCGACAGGTGCGCCTTCGAGGCGCGGAGGAGGGGAATCGGCGGCGCGGGGCCGTGACGGATGCGGTATCGCGTGGCGGAGCCGATGAGGATCCGGGGGAGCGCGCTCGGCTCCGCCGTCGACGGAGGGAGTTTCCCCTCAGCGACCCGACGCGGAGCCGCGCTGGCGGCCACCTTGGCCCGACGCCGCTACCCTGTCCCTGATTGCTGAGAGCAGCCGGCTGTGCCTCTCCTCGTCCTCCGATATCATCCGCAGCAGATCCGACACCAGCGCGGAGGAGGCTCCGCCCATGGCCTCGACCGCCTTTGCGTATATCCGGATCGAGTACTCCTCGCCGGCGGCGGATTCGATTGCCGACATTTCATCGTAGTCGGCCAGGAGCCCCTTCAAATCGGCCACCCGCTCCACTGCCTCCATCTCCCTCCTCCAAGCGGTCCCCATGAGCCCGTAGCACTCGTCGCGCCGGCAGGCGGCGCCGGACGCCAGCGCCTCGAGGACCCTGGCGTGCTTCTCGCTGTCCGCGGATATGAACGTGAGGACGGCCCTGATCGCGGGGTCCGCCTCCTCCCCGAGGGCCCTCGCGTATGCCCCGGCCACGGCCCTCTCGAGCATGGACATGCAGCACAGCACGGTGCGGACGTCCTGCGCCAACAGGATACGTGCGCATAGCCCCCAAAAAAAGGATTTCCGGCGCGTCCGGATACGGGTTCCATGGATCGGCTCTGGGCATGGCGCCCCGCGCCCCGAAATCCGGGTCAGCGATCGACCCCGGGGACCCCCGCCCCGTCCTCCCCCGCGCCCAGCGCGCCCCTCCGGAAGAGCTCCACCGCGTCCCTGGCGGGGACGCGCGGCGAGCGGTAGATGACCATCCCCGCCGCCCTGAGGGCCATCAGCCTCTCCCCGCCCGACCCGCCGACTATGACGGCGTCGACCCCGCGCTCCCTGAGGGCCGGTATCAGGTCCCTCATGGGCCGCCCGCGAGCCGGGTTGGGGATCTCCTCCTCCCCGCCGCCCGCGGTATCCACTATCAGTATCCTCTCCGAATCCGCCGCGTGGTCCGCGACATACCCGGACTGATCCTCGAAAACCGCGACCCTCCACCTGCCGGACGGCCGCCCGGGCTCCTCGTGTATGGACACCATCAGGAGGTCCGGCATCTCCCTCCTGAGGACATCCTCCACGCGGTCGGCGAGCGCGTCCGCGTCCCTGACGCTTATCGCGGGCGACGTCTCCAGGTGCATCGTGGCCAGGAGGAACGGGCCCGCCCTCCTCGTCCTCACCTCGTGGACGCCGACCACCCCGGGTATCCCGGAGACCACGCGCTCTATCCGCGAGGCGGCGCGCTCGTCCGCCGCGTCCAGGAGCGTGAGGATGGAGGATTTGCCGATCCCGTACGCCTGGTAGAGGATGAACGCCGCTATCCCCAGGCCCACCGCGGAGGATATCCACGTCGCGCCCAGGAACTGGCCTGCGACGCCGACGACAACGACGGCGGATATCAGCACATCCTGGAACGCGTGGGTCGCCTCCGCGCTCAGCGAGCTGAATATGCTCCCCCTGGACCTCCTCATGTAGGAGGCCAGCGCGTAGTAGACGGCCGCGGAGGCGAGCTCGACCGCCGCGAGGAGCCACGGATCCCGCATGGCCACGGCGGGCGGATGGATCGAGTCCCACGCTATCTCCACGGCCGCGGCGCCTATCGCGACGGCCACCATGAGTGCCGCCAGGTTCTCCGCCTTGTACTTGCCGAACGGGAACCTGGAGGACGGCCTGCCCCTCGCCAGCCTGAGGCCCACGTAGACGGCGAGGGCCGTCAGGGAATCCGCCATCGTGTGGACTCCGTCCGCCTCCACGGCCACGCTCCCCAGGAGGCCCCCCAGGAGCAGCTTGGCGACCGCGAAAGCCAGGTAGACCGCCCCGGCTATCGATGCCGCCCTCATGCCGCCGGAGAATGCCTCGGCCCACTGTCCCCGGGCCTCCACGGCGCCGCTACGGACGGGCCCGGGATAAGGGTTATCCGTGTCCATCACTTTTCTGTGTTATTGCACAGAAATATATCCCTTGCGCGCGTCTAAAGGAACACGGTCGTCAGGTACCCCAGGATCAGCGGCGCGACCACTCCCACGGCTATCACCGCGACGGCGCCCAGGACGAGCGACGCCGTGTACCTCCTCCCCACCGTCGGCCCCTCGCCCTTCGCCAGCATGTTCCTCAACACCATCGCGTAGTAGAAGGCGCTTATCCCGCTGTTCACGAGCGCCAGCACCGCGAGCCAGAGCGCGAATCCGGCGGCCGCCATGAACATGTAGAGCTTCCCCCAGAACCCGAGGAACGGCGGAAGCCCCAGCAGGCTGAGCAGCAGGACGGACGACGCGACCGCGGCCACCGGGCTGCTCGTGATCATCCCCCTGACGTCGGAGAGCCCCCTGCCCGATTCGCCGGCGAGCGCGAACAGCGGCACCTTCGCGAACGAGTAGGCTATGGCCTGTATCGCGACCGCGTAGTAGGACATGACGAGCAGCGGGTGATAGGAGGGGCCCGCCCCCGCGAAGTAGGCGGCCGCGGCTATCGCCGTCATTATGTAGCCGACCTGGGCCATGCTGCTGTACGAGAGTATCATCTGGAAATTCCTGCTGCTGAGCGCGGCGATGTTCCCGTAGATCATCGTGAAGGCCGCTATCAGGGCGGCGGTGATCGCTATCGGGAGGCTCAGTGGGCCGGAGGCCTCCACTATCACTATCCTGGCGATTATCGCTATGAAGCCCAGCTTGGCGACCCCCGCGACGAACGAGACCACCCTCCCGTCGGCCCGGCCATACACGTTGGGGAGCCACCAGTGGAACGGGAACAGGCCCAGCTTGAAGCCCAGCGCGGCCACCGCCGCCACGACCGCGGCCAGCGCCAGCCCGTTGAAGCTCAGCGTGCCGGGCGCGGACGACGTGGCAGCCGGCCCCAGCGGCAGGATGGCGAACGCGGACGCCCCCTGGAGCGCCGACATGAGCGCCGCCCACGCGATCACGAAGAGCGTGGCCACCATCCCGACCATCACGTACCTGACGGACGCGGCCCTGCTCCCGGCGTCGTCCGGGAGCGCTATGAACACGTAGCTGGCCACGGACACCATCAGCCACGTCGCTATCACCACGAGCGCGTCCGTCGCGCCCGCCAGGAAGAAGATGCCGAACAGCACCAGCGGCACCAGGCTGAAGGCCGCGGGGCTGGACGACCACCTGGCGGCGTCGGGGCCCACGGCTATGAGCAGCAGTATCGATGAGACCGCGGCGCCCAGCATTATCAGCGAGCTGAACGGGTCCTGCGCGACCAGCCCGCCGTAGAGCGTGACGACGCCGCCGACGCTCAGGTATACGGATACGGCGGATGCGCCCAGGAAGGCCAGCGCGCCCAGGAAGGCCAGCGAGAGGGACGCCCTCCACCGCCTCCCGGCGAGGGGCGCGACCAGGCCCGTCGCCAGCGTGAGGTAGATCATGGCCTGCATCAGATCCACGAGTACGGACGCCATCTACAGCACCCCCCAGATCATGAGAACGATGACCACCAGCACGCCGATGAACGACATGTACATGGCTATCATGTAATCGGTGCGCCCCCTGAACGTTCCCCTGAGGAGCGCGGACGACCACCCGGCGAACGACGGCAGGACGCCGTGGTAGAAGACGTCTATCCCGTGGTCCACGACGTGCAGGACCCACGAGAGCCCTATGAACGAGTACACGAACGCGTAGTAGATTATCGAGTTCAGGTACCACCGGTCGAACAGGAACGAGTGGATCCCGGACAGGATCGAGCTGGACCTCACGGCGGACATGAAGTCGATGCGCCTGAGGTACGCGGCCACGACCAGCAGTATGTCCACGGCCAGCAGCGACGTTATCGCGACGGTCGTCAGATCTATCGACGGCATGAACACAGGCGTCGTGAGCACCGAAACTGTCTCGCGGACCCCCAGGGCCAGGTCCGGGCCCACGATGGGCCAGAACACGCCCAGGAGGAGCGCGCCCAGCGCCAGCACCGCGTACGGGATCAGCATGAGCGGGGGCGCCTCGTGGGGCCCGTGCCCGCCCTCGTGCCCGCCCTCGTGCTCGTGGTACGCCGGGACGTGGAAGACCCTCACGGCGAGCCTCGTGACGTAGGCCGCGGTGAAGAACGCGGTCACGACCGCCACCAGGTAGAGCGACATGTACCCGGTCTGCGCCACGCTGTCGAGTATCAGCTCCTTCGAGAAGAACCCGCTCAGCGGCGGGATGGCCGCGAGGCTCAGGCCGGAGAGCCACATGGCCACGGCGGTCGCCTTCATGTACCTGGCGTAGTTGCCCATGTCGTCTATGAACCGGCTCTCCGCCACGTGGAGGGCCCATCCGGCTATCAGGAAGAGGGACGCCTTGAACACGGCGTGGCTCATCAGCTGCGCCAGCCCCGCGAAGACCCCCTGGTCCATGGCCGCGAGGGCGGCCGGTCCCTGGGTCACGAGGAGCCCGCCGGCGGCGGCCGCCAGGATCATGTACCCCAGCTGGCTCGCGGTCGAGTATGCCAGTATCAGCTTGAACTCGTTGCTCACGACTGCCATTGTGGCCATCATGAACGCGGTGAACGCCGCGAGCGCGGCGACTATCCCGAAGTACACCTGGGACTGCGCCTCCGCCGCCAGCCCGGCCGCTATCGCGCCGACGAAGAATATCGGGGCGAACCTGAGGACGAAGTA
>JAWDMO010000023.1:0-15806 GCA_046536535.1 Nitrososphaeria archaeon | reverse complement strand
CACCGTGATGGGGATGGCCGGGCTTTCCCCGTGGAAAGTAGGGGAGACGCCCGGGGATGGCCGCATATGAGTGAGCTCGCGCGGGCGGCGTCGACGAGAATGGTGGAAGCCATAATGTTCGACATGGATGGAACGATCGTGGAGTACGGAATAGACTACGACCTGGGCCGGGGGCGCGCCTTGAACAGGATCAGGGAGGAGATACCGGGGGCGCGGGGATTCAGACCCGACGCCAGGAGCGCCCGGGAGATCGTGCTCGGAATTGCGGCGGAGATGGGCGCGGAGGCGGCTGAGGCAGCGCGCAGGATAGTGTTCGAGGAGTACGAGGCGGTGGAGATTGAGGCAGCGCGCAGGGTCTCCCCCCGGGCGGACGCCATCGACACATTGAGGGAACTCAGGACCTGCGGCTATCGCCTCGCATTGGTTACCAACAACTCGCGCAGGGCAGTGGGGCTCCTCCTCCACAGGTTTCCCGATCTCGGCTCCGAGTTCGAGGTAATTGTGACGAGGGATGACTCGGGGGAACTGAAGCCGGGCACCGCGGGTCTGATGATGGCACTGAGGGCGCTTGGCGTCCGCGGGGAGAGGGCGATTATGGTCGGCGACACGCCCTCGGACGTGAGGGCGGGAAAACGCGTTGGGGCGCTCACGGTCGGCGTCGAGGGTGGAGCCGCGAGGGCCGAGGACCTACTGGGCGCCGGGGCGGATTTCGTGGTCGGATCCGTACGGGAGCTGGGCGTTGCGCTCAGGGCAGCGAGGGGAACTGGGCCGGATCTTGCCAAATGAAGGAATTTGATGAAACGGGGAAAATCCACCTTCAAAGGGTGACGTGATGAGGCCGGTGTGCTATCATACCACATCTGACGGCAGGGACGTTCGTCCCCTGACCCCATTAGCTTAAATAGCATTTAAATACCCTGGGATATATAATACAGCACGATGGATGCTAAGAGGGGCAGCGTCAAGCCGATGATATCGATCGAGAACGTGGTGGCCTCCGCGAGCGTGGATCAACCGATAGACCTGAGCCAGGTCACGAGGCTTTTCCCCGGCGTCGAATATCATCCGGAACAGTTCCCGGGACTGGTCTTCAGGCTAAAGAACCCGAAGACCGCGACCCTGATCTTCAGCTCCGGTAAGATGGTCTGCACCGGCGCCAAGAGCGAGAGCCAGGCTATCAAGGCCGTGAAGACGGTCGTTGAGAAGCTCAGGTCCGCGGGCATCGACGTGAAAAACGAGCCCAGGATAGAGATACAGAACATAGTGGCGTCGGCGAGCCTGGGCGGCAGGGTCAAGCTGGAGGAGGCGGCCGTGGCGCTCCCCCGCAGCATGTACGAGCCGGAACAGTTCCCGGGCCTGATCTTCAGGATGGATGAGCCCAAGACGGTCATCCTCCTATTCGCCAGCGGGAAGCTCGTCTGCACGGGAGCGAAGAAGGAGGAGGAAGTCTACAAGGCCGTCGAGAAGTTACACGGAATTCTCGAGGAGAACGGGCTGATGTCCTACAGTTAGGTTGAAATTCCGCGGGGAAATCATCTGTGTTTTATCTTGTTATAATATGAATGGATTCGGGGGAACGTGGGAAATCAACACCCCAGGGGGAGGTCGATTTACTCGCCATGCCCACCCCTCGCGATGGGCGATCATCGAATCCCTGGATCCAAACGGAACCGTGCACGTGAACGCGCACCCTCAGGATCGGCGAACCGCGGTGATCGGCGTGCATGAAACTTATATCCCATCGGACAGTCCGCGGCGGCATGGGCCATGTGGTGCTGCTGAGGGGCGACGGCATAGGGCCCGAGATAAGCGCGGCGGCCATGCACGTCCTCAGGGAACTCGGGGCGCTGGATCGCGTGGAGATCGTGGAGGCCGAGGCCGGGAGCGAGTGGTGGAGGTCCCACGGCGGCGATAGCTACGTCCCGGAGGAGACTTGGAGGCTGCTCAAGGATTCCGACGCCTGCATAAAGGCGCCCTTCACCACACTCTATACACCGGGCGCCCCCAGGAGCGCGGTCGTCGCGCTGCGCCAGAGGTTCGGCCTCTACGCCAACGTCAGGCCGATAAAATCCTTCAGGAGGATGGTCGGCCCCCTCGGGCCCGTCCGCCACATCTACGTGAGGGAGAATACCGAGGACCTGTACGCCGGAATAGAATATAGCGTTTCCCCGGGCGTGGCTATATCGATAAGGAAGACGACGTACGATGCATCGAGCAGGCTCATGCGCAGGGCGTTCGACGTCGCCGTCGGGCTCTCCTGGCGCCGCGTAATCGTCGTGCACAAGGCGACTGTCATAAGGGAGACGGACGGGCTCTTCGTGAGGGCTGCGCACGACGTCGCCGACAAGTACGGCGGAGCCGGGGTGGAGCTCCAGGAGATGCTCGTGGACAACGTCGCGCAGCAACTTGTTCTGAATCCCGGGCAGTTCGACGACAGCGTGGTGGCGGGGCCGAACCTCTACATGGACATACTATCGGAGGAGTCCGCGGCCCTGGCCGGCGGGATAGGGGTCGTCTACTCCGCCAACATGGGCGATAATTACGCGATGTTCGAGCCGGCCCACGGCAGCGCCCCGAGCCTCAAGGGGAGGGGGATCGCAAATCCCACCGCGATGATACTGGCGGCGGCGGCCGCCATGAACTACCTGGGGGAGCGCGCGGTCGCGCTCGCAATAGTGGAGGGGGTCGAGAGGGTCATCGAGGAGGGCAGGACCCTGACGCCGGACATGGGCGGGTCATCCTCCACGATGGACGTCGCGCGCGCGGTCGCGCGGTCGGCCGTCGACGTCCTGGCATCGGGCGCGCCGCCCGGGAACCCCCTGATATTCCCCTGGGTTTCACCCCTCCCGCGATACGGGTAGGTACGCGTCCGCGGTCTCGATAGCCCTTGGCCTAGCGTCCACGCTGTTCACGTTCGCGCTCGGCCTGCCGCTGAAGGGGATAGTCACGCCGGGCTGGATAATCTTCTTGGTCGCTGCGTGGAAGCTGCTGTCCGAGAGGGGCTCGTTCCGGGACAAATATATTGTTCCCGCGCGGTCGCGCGGTCGGCCGCGACCAGTTCCACCGCTCCGTAAATTTACGGGGTCGCTCGCGAGCGGGGACAGCATGAGGAATCCGCTAATATTCCCCTGGCGCACGCGTGCCTGAGCTCGCTCCCGGCCAGCTCGGTCGAACGGGGTCCTGGCGCCCATCCTCCTCGCGATCCTCAGGACCGATCCCTCGCGATCCAGGACCTCCTCGACGCGATAGTTCTCCGATAGCCTAGCCAGGATCCTCCCCTTCCAGTCCCCGTCAGCCCCGTCCGGACTCAGCAGCATATAATCCCATATCAGGCCCATGGACCTGAGCTCCTCCTCGGTCGCCCTCCTCAGGCGTTCGGGCCTCCTCGACACGAGGATCAACCTGACCCCCCCGGCCCTGCTCCTCCACACGTAATCCAGGAACGGACCGCGCGCATCAAGCGCGAGGCTCCGGGGATCGTAGTATTTGTCTAGGAACCTCGACCTGAGCTCCGGCCTCAGCCTCCACGGGTAGGAGCCCGGGGGGACCCCGGCGTTCACCAGCGCATCCTCCACACGCCTGGAATCGTCCACGAGCACCCCATCGACCTCCGATATCATCACGCGTTCGCCCTCGGGAAGCCCCTCAAGCAGGAACGGCCTGCACAGCCTCCTGTACTCGCACATGTCGCACTCCCAGAGCCTGCCCTCCATGACGGCCTCGCGCGGCGGCGGCATTCCCCTGCCCAAGTATTCGTGGAGCAGCAGCGCCCTCTCGGCGGCCCTCCTCATGTATTCCCCGTCCCGGCGCACGTCGAACGACGCGAGGCGTCCCCTCCTCTTATCCCAGTAGAGCAACACGCCGTCGTCGACGTTCAGCGCGTTCAGGTATATCTGGAGCTGGAGCAGATGGTGCTCCTGCGGTGAATCGGGGAGACGCGACGCGGACTTCACCTCCACAACGACGTTCCTGCCCTCCACCTCCGCCAGTATCAGGTCGACCCTGCCGGAGAGCGAGATCCCGTTTCCCAGGTCCACCTTGACGTCCTTCTCGACCTCCTCCACCACGACCGTACCGGACGCCCTCAACGCCTCGGCCACGGCCTCGTGCACGCCCTTGCCGGTCGCGAACACCGCCAGCTTATCGCTCGTCGGCTCCTCGCCCATCGAGTATATGTAATACTGCTTGCGCAGGCAGTATCCCAGGTAGCTGGGATAGTAGACGCCGTCGCGCCTCTCATGGGCGGCGCTCTCATCCCTCCAGAGCTTCCTCAGCCCCTCCCTTACGGCATCCTCGACCTTGGATGCCGGGGGCCGCGTACCGCCTCCATCGCCGATCGATCCCGACATATGGTGAACCCACCATCCTCGCGGGTGGGGCTTCCCGGTTCATTGAGACGCTTACGTGGGGAATACGGGGAGTATTCCGCCATGCTGACTGCGGAGGCGCGGCCATCCCCGGGCGTCTCCCCCGCGTTCCACGGGGAAAGCCCGGCCATCCCCATCACGGTGGCCAAGACATCAGTCGCTGCTCAGACCGGACATAAAAGCCTCTCGTAAGGGGCTACATCCCCACCTCGCGATGGGGATTTCCGCTCCCTTGAACCCCCGACCCGTTAATTCAGTTCCGTATCCCATCGGGCGCCATCCGGGCCGAATGCGCTCAACCGTACACCGGAAGGTCCAGCGGATGGACTCCTCCCCTTTCCCTCCTCCTGAACGCCAGCAGATACGCCGACAGAGCCGTGCTCGCGGACGATACGGCCAGGAGGATCATGGACGGCACCCCCTCGGCGCGCGCCGCCACGGCGGCCGCCGCCAGGGCCGCGGAGACGGCCACGAGCGCGGCCGCCGCCCTCCTGGATTCCAGCCAGATGAACGGCGCCAGCGCGAGCGCGGCCACGCCCGCCCCGGCCTCCAGATACCGCAGCGCGGCCGCTCCCCCCAGCCAGGCCGCGGCCAAGGAAGCGAAGCCGAGGATCGCCCCCAGATACGCCTCAGCCGAGTACGGGTTCACGTGCGCGCCATCACCTCCCGCAGCTCGACGTTCCTGTTGAGGATCCCGGGGATGGGCGCCAAGGCGACCTCGCAGCCATCTGCGGCCGCGGTCGGTCCCTCCGAGAACGAGATCTCGCATTCACCGCACTTGGCGTTTTTCCCGGGCACCGCGTCAACCAGCGCCCAGCTGTACGCGCCGTTCGATGAGCAGACAGCCAGCGCAAGCGTCCCCGCCGGCTCGCTGAATCCTATGGGATAATCCTCCCTGGGGGGATATCTCCTCTCCTCGGCGAACAGCATGCCGCACTTCGTGCACCGCCAGACGTCGATGAACCCCACGGGCTCGCCGTCGACCCTCAGGTTCACCACGCCCGCGTATATAGGGGTGTGATCACAGCTCCCAGGCACGTCCCCCCCGGGGCGCCGCCGGGAATTAACCTTAGTGGGGGTTCAAGGGAGCGGAAATCCCCATCGCGAGGTGGGGGTGCCACGCCCGAAAATGGCGGTTCACCGTTTTAGCCTAAGCCTCAGCCCTGGCGAGCGACCACAGGTGTTCGAAGTAGCTCCTCGCCAGCGCCGCCAGCCCCGGATGATCAGCGCTTATCGTCAGGTACTGCCTTCCGCCCCGTCCGCGGCCCAGCAGGAGAGCCACCTCTGACGTCCCGCAGATCGCGCCCCCGCCGAACATGTCGTCCTTGACCCTGACCACGGCCCCCGGCAGCCTCCCCGAGATCTTCCGGGCGACCTCTTCGCTCGGCGCGAGCACTGATATCCTGCCCCGGCGCCCGCTCATCGCCCTCACCATGTCCTCCAATCCCTCCGTGAGCTCCGGCGGTATCGCGACAAAAATGTCATCATCGCACCTGCTGAGGATGTTTGTGATGCTCGAGAGCGCGGCCTCAACTCCTATCACTATAATTATATCCTCCCTCTCCTGCGCGTTGCTCGATAGCCTCTCCAACTCCTCGAGGGCCTCCTCCTCATACCTCCTGAGATCCCTCTCCCTTATGGATCTCCACACCATGGTGGCCTCCCTCGGATGCCTCGCGGAGAACTTGGCCGGCCTTCCCTCCCCGGGGCTTATCCAGCCCTTTCCCTCCAGCTTCCCCAGTACCTCGTAAACCTTGGAGCGCGGGATCACACCCTTCCTGCTGAGCTCCATCGCCGTGAGCGGGCCCTCTGTGAGCAGCGCGAGATACGCCCTTATCTCGTAGTCGGAGAGCCCGAGCCTCATCAGGTCCTCCCTGAGCCTCTCAGGGAACTTCGACAAAGGTCGTCGCGCTCCTTCCCCTGCGGGCGCCCTTCTCGGTGTACAGGTGCCGTCCCCACGAGACATCCACGCCGGCCCACACCTCGTTCCTTCCCCTCGGGAGCCCGGTCGTCCCGATCTCCCGCTCGAAGTCGAAGATCAGCTGCCTCGCCTCCTCCGGCGTCGCCGGCATGTACGTGCGCTCATCCTCGTCCACGGCCAGCACCCATATACGGTTCGGCTTCATCGGGTCCCTGCTCCAGTAGAGCCTCGCCTCCTTCTGGAACCTGAGCGGCCCCGCTATCCTCTTATCCACGAATCCCCTCCTGACTATCTCGACGGAATACCGTATGGTCAGCATCATGTCGTTCCCGGAATACGCCCTCTCCCACGTCTCGGGCCCGAAGACGTCCCTGAGGCCCCCCATCAAGCTGAACGAGAGCACGAGGGTCCCGCCTCCAGCCCCGGGCCTCAGTTTCACGTCCGAGAGCCTCGTAGCGGGCTCGACCTCCCTGAACTCGTCGAGGACGCTCAGCGCGGTGCCCACGGGCTCCCGGGGCGGCGGCGCGCATTAAGGTTTATGGGGGGATCGGTGGCAGTATATGCGGTATGCTGAAGGGTAGGGATATCCTGTCAGCGCTCGATCTGGAGCCGGACGATATATCCGGCCTCATGGAGGCGGCGGACGACATCAGGCTGAGGCCCAGGAACTCCGCCGCCTCCGGGCGCATACTGGTCACGGCGTTCTTCGAGCCGAGCACGAGGACCCGGCTCAGCTTCACGTTCGCCATGAGGAGGCTGGGCGGGGACGTCGTCGACCTCGGGCCGGAGGAGGTCACCAGCCGGGCGAAGGGCGAGACCTTCCAGGACACCATACGCATGCTCGATGGATACGGCCCCGACGTCATCGTCGTGAGGCATCCACAGCCCGGGAGCGCGGCCCAGGCCGCGGAGATAGCGAGCGCGCCCGTGGTGAACGCCGGGGACGGCGCGAACGAGCACCCAACCCAGGCCCTGACGGACCTCTACACGCTCTGGAGGGAGTACGGAAGGCTGGGGGGCCTCGCCGTGGCGATGGTCGGCGACCTGAAATACAGCAGAACCACCAGCAGCCTGTCCTACGCGCTATCCAAGTTTCCTAACAACAGGGTGTACTACGTCAGCCCCCCGCAGCTCAGGATGAGGCCGGAGGTCCTGGACAGGATCTCGGGCAAGCTCAGGTACGAGGAGGTGGAGAGGCTCGACGACGTGAAGGAGCCCCTCCACGCGATCTACATGACCAGGGTCCAGAAGGAGCGCTTCTCCGACCTCTCCGAATACGAGAGGCTGAAGTCGTACTACATACTGACGCCGGATCTACTGGCGAGGCTCCCGGGGAGGCCGATAATAATGCACCCCCTCCCTAGGGTGGCCGAGATCCCCGAGAGCCTGGACTCACATCCCCAGTCGAGATACTTCCAGCAGGCCCAGAACGGCATGTACATGAGGATGGCGCTCATAGTCGGGCTCCTGGGCCTCGGGGCCGGGAGCTGAAGCCGCCCGATCCCCCTATGTCGATCATGTGACACCGATAACCGTGTGTTCCGTTTGTAACGGATAAATATACCCGCCCCGGAGAGCTGCATTAGCTGAGTTGACGCTCCCCATTCTCAGGCCATCGGCCGATGGGCTCGTGAAGCCCGGCGAGGAGTACGTGCGCTCGACGATGAGCGTCTGTCCCTACTGCAGCAGGCTGCTCCCGGCCGCAATAGTCGCGAGGGATAACAAGGTCTACATCAGGAAGAGGTGCCCGGAGCACGGCGAGATCGAGGAAGTATACTGGAGCGACTACGAGATGTACAAACGGTTCCTCAGGTACTGGCATGACGGCAAGGGGACCGCGGCGCCGACTTTTCCCCTGCAGGGAGACAACGTCTGCACGCAGAACTGCGGGCTCTGCCCGTACCACATAAACCACACGGCGCTGGCGAATATAGTGGTGACCAACAGGTGCGACCTGACGTGCTGGTACTGCTTCTTCTACGCCAGGAGGGACAAGGGCGGGTTCGTCTACGAGCCCACGATCGAGCAGATAGCGGACATGGTCGGATCGCTAAGGGCCGAGAGGCCGGTCCCGGGCAACAGCGTCCAGATAACCGGCGGGGAGCCCACCATGAGAGACGATCTCCCCGAGATCATAAGGACCATAAAAGCGAAGGGGATCGACCACATACAGCTGAACACGAACGGGATAAGGATAGCGCAGCACCCGGAGCTCTGCAAGGTCTACAGGGAGGCCGGGGTGTCGAACCTCTACCTGAGCTTCGACGGCGTCACGCCCAGGACAAACCCGAAGAACCACTGGGAGGTCCCCTACGTGCTGGACGCGTGCAGGGGCGCGAACCTGGGCACCGTGCTCGTGCCGACCGTGATAAAGGGGGTCAACGACCACGAGCTGGGCGCTATCATAAGATACGCGCAGAGGAACAGCGATATAATCAGGGCGGTGAACTATCAGCCGGTGTCCCTCACGGGGCTCATGCCGAGGGAGCAGCGCGAAAAGTACAGGATAACGATCCCCGACGTCATACACGCGGTGGAGGAACAGACGGGAGGGGAGGTGCCCGCCGACTCATGGTTCCCGGTGCCCTCGAGCACCCCCGTGACCCACGTCATCGAGGCGCTGACGAACGCACCCAAATACGAGCTCTCGATACACCCCCACTGCGGGGCCGGGACATACGTGTTCGTGGACAGGGCAAACAACAGGCTGATACCCATAACGTCGTTCATCAGGATAAAGGACCTGCTCAACGACCTCCAGGAGCTCGCCGAGAAGGTGCAGTCGGGCGATAACAAGTACGTGGCGGCCGCGCGCATAGCGCTCAGGCTGAGATCCTACGTGATAAAGGGGAAAGAGCCCCCGGGGGTGGACGTCGCTAAGATGCTGACGAAGGCGCTGCTCAGGCACGATTACTACAGCGTCGGGGAGTTCCATATGAGGAGCCTGTTCCTCGGCATAATGCACTTCCAGGACCTCTACAACCACGACGTCGAGCGCGTCCAGAGGTGCGATATCCACTACCTGAACCCGGACGGCAGGATAATACCGTTCTGTTCGTACAACGTCCAGTCGTACTACTACAGGGACCTGATAATGCGCAAGTACGGGGTTCCGATAGAGGAGTGGGAGAGGAGGAACGGCAGGAGGCTCGAGGCGGGGCTTTACAGGGGCGAGATGAGGAGGGGGAAACACCACCCCAACTGCGGGTGCGACCTGGCGCCTTCGGTGGACGCTAGCCGGGCGTCCAGCCCAGCGCCCTGAGGATGCCGGCTCCCTCCTCCGCCGAAGGCATCCTGGGATATCCATCCTCGACGATCACCGGGATCGGCTCCACGCGGAGCTCGCCGCCCTCGACATCCGCGCGCACGATCACCGATTGCATGGCCCTCGGAAGCGGATAGTTGAACGACGGCTTCAGCACGAGCG
This sequence comes from Nitrososphaeria archaeon, assembly GCA_046536535.1. Lineage (GTDB taxonomy): Archaea > Thermoproteota > Nitrososphaeria > Conexivisphaerales > Conexivisphaeraceae > Conexivisphaera. The sequence goes on along the minus strand of JAWDMO010000023.1, from coordinate 6,091 downwards.
CCCCAACGCCGTAGAAGACGTACGAGCTACCCACCCTCTCGGATCCCACCAGCCCGTGGGGGTGCCCCCCGACTATGAGGTCCGCGCCCGCGGCGACGAGCCTCCTCGCGAGTTCCCTCTGATAGCGGATCGGCGTCCTCTGGGTCGACGTGCCCCAGTGCACCATCAGGACGACCTTCCTGCCATCCCCCTTCTCCCTCCTTATCGCGCGCGTCACCCGGTCCACGTCCCGCGCGTCTGCGCTGCACTCGGCCCTCGGCTGGATGCCCGGCTGCTCCCTGGCCTCATCGGGATCCATCACATATTTGCACTTGACCCTGATGGGGGCCACCCCGGGCGAATCCGCGTCGGCGTCGAATCCGGGCGGAAGCGTCGTCGCGAGGCCCATCACGGAGACGTCCCCGATCCTCAGCGGCGCCGCCGCTTCCGCTATGTCCTCGCCGGCGCCGAAGTGCGCTATGCCGAGCGAGTCGAGCGTCCTGATCGTGTCAAGTAGCCCCCTGGCCAGGTGATCCATGATGTGGTTGTTCGCGAGCGACACGGCCCTTATTCCGACGTCGACCAGCGACCGCGCGAACTCGGGCGGCTGCGAGATGACGACCGACTTCCTCGCGCTCGGCCTGTAGCCGGTTATAGGGCCCTCCAGGTTCGCGATCGAGTAGCCCTCCCTCAGGATCTCGACGATCTTTGGATCCACGCCGCTGGAGAGGTCCTCGCTGTAGGTCACATCCCCCGCTAACTGCAGCCTCACGCGTGCGCGTTGCGCGTGCTCCAAGATAGCTGCTCCTCCCCGAGGTCGGAGTTTCCCGCCCCTTCCACCGGGCTCGATACCCCAGTTCGGGTTACGGAGGCCCCGGTGTCCACATGCGTGAATTCGGGTTTCGCCAACCCTACTCACCGTCGATTGATCAATATCGCTTATCAACCTTTCGCAGGGAAGCCGGGAATATCATCGCTGAGGCGCTTGAGATCGGATTCACTGGTCACCAAAATTCCCCAAACTCGTTCACTTTGGGTAGCGATCTTTAGCCGGGCGGAGGCCCCCTTACACGAGGTCGGGCGGTCACAATTGACGTGTCCCGGCGCTGCGCACGTTTATAACGCGCCGCGCGTATCCCCGGGGAGATGTCGTCGCCCGGTGAGCTGCTGGACTTCGAGATAACCAAGGAATGCGGCTGGATGGAGCTGAAGCTCTCGAACGGCGCCATTATAAAAGTCAAGGTGGAGCCATCTGCCGTCGTGTACGCCGGGAACGACCCGAACTCCGGGCTCCCGGTGTTCATGGTATCCCTGGGCGCAATCGTGAGCCTGAGCAAGGTGCCGCCGGAGATGATAAGGAGGCAGCCCCCGGCCGCCGCCTACAAGTGACCCTTACGCCCGGCGCCGATCCCGAGTATCGTCAGGATGGAGAGCGCCCCCGCCGTCGCGGCCACCAGATAAGTCGCGGAATAGTTCCCGAGCGCATCCGCCATCCACCCTCCCAGCGGCGGGGCAACGAGGAGCCCGATCCCCCCCAGCATTGTCCACGCGCCCATTATCCCCCCCGCCCGATCCCCCCGGTAGATGTCCCTCACGAGTGCCGCGTAGAGCACCCAGACCCCGCCGTAGCTCACCCCGACAACGGCTGTCCACGCCGCGAGCGACACATATGATCTCGCCAGCGCCGATCCCACCAGCCCGACCACCATCAGGGAGTTGTTGATCACGAGCCCCGTAGCCCTTCCCAGCCTGTCCGAGAGCGCAGGTATGCCCAGCGCGCCGGCTATCCCCACTAGCCCTATCATGCTGAACAGCGCGCCCCCACCCGCCGGCCCGGATCCCAGGAATTTCGCGTAGTCGGCGGAGAACGACAGGGGCGTCATGATCGCATATGATGCAAGGAGATATGACAGTCCACCTATCCAGAACGCGCGATCGCCGAGCCCGGATCCGAACTCCCTCAGGTAGCGGGACAGTGACACGTCCGACCTCTCCGGGGCGCTCGCGCCCCGGGCCATCGCGGCCGCCGGTATCAACCAGATGGCGGACAGCAGCCCCAGGACCTCCCAGATGCCCCTCCAGCCTATCAGCGGCAGCGCCCAGGGCAGGATAAGCCCCAGCGTCCCGAACCCGAGGTTACAGCCTATCTGGAGGATCCCCAGGAACGTCCCCCTCCTCTCAGGATACGCCCTCTGGACCCATATGACGAGGGGCGTCCACCCGATGGACGCGCCGACGCCGGCGACGCCGAACGCCAGCGCCGCCTCCCAGAACGACGAGGCGAACCCCATGGCGCCCGTCCCAAGCGCGAAGAGCGGCAGGAAGTACAGGACCACGCGCCTCAGATCGCGGACGTCTATGAGGAACCCGACCGCTATAGACGCAGCTATGTAGGCGCCGAGGAAGCTCGAGTACACGAGTCCGGCCTGTGCGTCGTTGATCCCGAGGGCGGCCATCATCTCCGGCATCAGGATCCCATACGCATATCTGACCCCATACGCCATGAAAGCTATTGATGTCGCGGCCACGAGGATCCTCGATCTGCCCAACGCCGCGCATATCGCATACCAATATTTAACAGATGAAGGGGGTTTGGGGGCGGAAGATCCCTCCCGCGAGGGGGGATGAGGCTCTCCGACCGCGTCTTCTTCTGTCCCAGGTGCGGCCGGGCCGCGGATCACGACCACAACGCACCCCTCGATATACTGAGGAGATCGGGGTGGGAACCACCCCTGGAGCCCGTGGAGCTCCGCCCTCTACCCGCGGTCAGCGGGCAAGGCGGGGCAATGAAGCAATGAAGCGGGAAGCCCCGTCCGCGATCGTAGACCATAACAGAGTAGCACCCGTAAAGGGGTGTAACCCTTGAGACCTCGGGGAACCCACGCCCTGAAGGGGCGTGGAGGAGGTCAGGTGCCGACAATCCGTACTTCCCGCGCGGTCGAACGGGCCGGCGCTTCAGCGCCGGGCACCGCACTCACTACTCGCCGTAAGCGCGTCCCCGGAGCTAAGAATAACTTATTTACCTATACAATGATGGGAATTTTCTCGCGATATTTCGGCTATAATAATACAAAATTCACGCCATATACTTATATAATATAGCACAGATGGCGCGCTCATGGACGAAAGGATCAGGATACTGGTGGCGTCGTCCGCGGGGCACTTCGTGAACGATGGATTCCTGGTGATGTTCTCTGTGCTCATAGTATATTACACGAGGATGGGGATCAACCCCGTAGTGCTGGGGGTGCTGGCGGCCGCCGTATCGCTCCTCTCGGGGCTCCTGAGCACGCCGATAGGATCAGCGGCCGACAGGAGGGGGAACTACGGCCGCCTGATGATCGCGGGGCTCGCCCTGCTGGCGCTGTCCTCGGCCCTCTACTCGGTCAGCTTCGCGTTCCCCGGGCTGGCGCTGCCGCTAATAGTGATATCCTCGGCGCTCCTGGGCTCCGGGCTCGCGTTTTACCATCAACTCGGCGGCGCCATGCTACAGCTGGAGTACCGGGATGACGCGCCCAAGGTGCTCGGGCTCAACGGATCACTGGGATCCCTGGGCAGGGCGATCTTTCCATCGGTGCTCGTGTTCCTCATAGTATCCCTGGGCCCATCCCTGGGCCTCCTATCGGTGGCGGCCTACAACGCTGTGATAGTTGCCGTGATAGCGGCTATGCTCAGGGGGACGAAGTTCGCGCCCCGCGCGGCGACCGGCGGAGCACATTCCGCGCGGTCGCCCATCCCCTTGGCGGCCGTGCTTCCGCTCGTGGCCATGGTGTTCGTCAGATCGATATTCTTCACAGGCGTGCTCACGTACGTGCCCACGTACCTGGTGCACGTCTATCGCTCGGACGTCCTCATGGGCGCGATCCTCACGGTGAGCTATGCGACCGCCATCGTGGGCCAACCGCTCTTCGGGCGCCTCACGTCAAAGTACGGCGGCTTCCCCATAATATTGATCACGACGGTGGTGCCGACGGCGATTTTCCCGGCATTCCTCTACGTGGGCAACGAGCTCGCATCGCTGGCGCTCTTCGCCGTTTACTCGTTCTTCGCGATGAGCGGGTTCCCTGTACTCCTGGGTTACGTCGGCCAGATCGTGGGCAAGGAGAACCTGTCCCGCGCGAACGCGCTGGTGTGGGGCGTCGGCAACATGGTCGGCGGCTCGATCGGCGCGCTGATCGGTGGTCCGCTCATGGCGCTGATCGGGGTCTCATACCTGATGTGGATCTACGCGGCGTTCGGCGCGATATCGCTGATATTCGTACCATCGCTCTACAGGTGGAACTCGAGTTTGCGTTCACGCGGGCCTTAGGGGAATAGTTTATTAAGGAATTAAGTTATAATGCCGTCGAGATGAAAAGGGCATTACCACTGATAGTAGCCCTAATCCTGATGGTATCCTTCCTTCCGGAGGCGATGCCCGCCGTTGCGCAGTCATCGCCCCAGTACGCAATACCGCAGCAGACGATCCTGCAGCCCAGCCAGGTCAGGACCCACGGACCCCTGGTGAACACGGTCGTGTTCAACGTCTACTCCTCGGACCACGCGGCCTTCCTCGCGCTCTCGGGTGGGAGCATACAGGCGATGGAGTGGACGCTGACGCCTTCCGACTACGTGACGGCGGAGACGAATCCCAACCTCTACACGAACACCACCCTGACGTACGGCTTCGAGGGGATAGCTTTCAACTGCCTGATGTACCCCTACAGCAACGTCCACTTCAGGAGGGCGATCGCGTACCTGACGAACTACGCGGAGATCCAGAAGCTCCTGGGGGTCGCGGTCGTGGCCGGGCCACAGCTCTACCAGCCGACCCTCTACTCCCAGCCTTTCTCCTCGGTCAACTGGTACAACGCCAGCATAAGGTACCCCTACTCATACGATCCGCAGATGGCGATGAAGGAGCTGCTCGAGGTCCCCGGGATGTCCTACAACGCGCAGACGGGCCAGTGGACCCTCTACGGCAAGCCGTTCTCGCCCAGCCTGTACTACAGGTCCGACGACCCGCTGAGGACCGAGGCCGCGCAGGCCCTCGCCCAGGCGGCCGCCGCCATAAACCTGACCATAACGCTGAAGCCGGTCACGGGTGTGACAGCGAATTCCATCATCTACGGCCCGGCGTCCTCCGTGGTGATAGCGCCGGGCACCATGCTGAGCAACTTCTCCACGACCCCGCCCGTCTACAACATGACCCTGGCGAACCAGACGGACACCTGGGGCATGTACACGTTCGGCTGGATAGTGACCTGGGAGCCCAACTGGCCGTGGTTCTTCTTCAACAGCCAGCTGGCGGGCGTTGTGAACTTCGGCAACTTCTACAACGAGAGCATGGACTACTGGACCGACATACTGTACTGGGCCGCCGCCAACACGACGATCGCCCAGGAGGCCGCATCGAACGTCCAGCAGATATTCTACCAGCAGCTGCCCTACATAATATGGTACTACGAGACAGATCTGTACGCCGTCCAGTCCAACGGGTGGCAGGGGTACGCGAACATACCGACCACCGGGCCGGCCGAGGAGACCGGCCTCTACTACACGCTGCTGAACGTCCATCCGGCCGGCGCGGTCGGGGGCACGTTCACGGAGGCGCTGCACTCCGCGCCCACGAGCCTGGACCCGCTCTACGAGACCAACTGGGTGTGGCAGGTCGACGTGTGGCAGGAGGTCTACGACAGCCCGATAGGCACCCCGCCCACGGGCGTGACGAGCGGTGCCCTGATGCCTTGGATGGCCACCTACACTGTGCAGAACGACGTGACGGCGCCCATAGGGAGCGGGCCCGGCTGGTGGAACCCGTTCAACGCCTCCAGGATAGTCAACGGCCAGATAATAACGCTCGACTTCTTCAGGAATGCCACCTGGCAGGATGGGGTGCCGATAACCGCCTACGACTACAACTTCTCGCTGTACTACTGGAACCTGCAGGGGCTGACCGGCGCCGCCACCCCGGACACCGGCGCCTCCACGCCGCCCTACGGGCTCCTGGCCACGTACATACCCCCGAACGACCCGTACGAGATAAAGCTGTACGTGAACTCGACGAACATCTGGAACATCTACACGCTCGACGTGGCGGTGCTGCCCGAGCACATATTCCAGTACTTCAACC
>JAWDMO010000022.1:0-17423 GCA_046536535.1 Nitrososphaeria archaeon | reverse complement strand
TAAGGGAGCTGGAGTGGATGATTCGCACCCTCGGTATATTCAAGCGGCATAAAATACCTATCGAGGAGAAGGCGCACGCGCTCCACCTCTACATGGCCGGCCTATCATCCTGGGAGATAGCGGATATGATGGAGGATCACTACGGAAGAAAACCCTTCCACTCGTCGGTGCTCAACTGGGCCCGCGCGCTCGGGTCGGTCAGGTGGACCATACCGCCGAGGGAGAGGAGGCCCGATCGCGGTGGACTGGAACGAGGCCGCGGAGAAGGTGAACGGCCGGGAGGTCTACGTGTGGGCCGCGATAGACGTGGACACCGGGGAGCTCCTGGCCATCAAGGCGTCCTGGTCCAGGAGCTCCATGGACGCGCTCCTCTTCCTGAGCCGGGTGCTCGGGGCCCGCACGAACAAACCGGTGTTCGTCGTGGAGGGGGGCCCGTGGTACTCGTGGGCCCTCCGGGAGCTCGGTCTGGAGTACTACCACGAGACGTTCGGGGACAGGAGCAGGGTTGAGAGGTTCTTCGGCTCCCTGAAGAGGAGGACGAGGGTCTTCTTCAACAATGTAAACGCCAGGAGGTCGAGGATCGCATCGCTGGACATGTTGATGAACCCGTTCTTCGTGTACTACAACGGGCCCAGGTTCCAGGAGGGGATAGGGCGCGTGCCGTCGGAGGTGATCGCGGTCCTGGGGTGATCCCCCTCATCTGACCAGCACCCTAAGGGCGGGGAGTAGAGTATAAAAAGGAGTCAAAGGGCAAAAACTTAGGGGATGTTCCCTGAAAGCAGAAGTGAAAATAGCGGTGCAGGGAAAGATCCTGAACCCCAATAAAGAGAAGAGACACAAACTAAACGTCGTTCTGGAGAAATACCTAAAGGCAGTCAAGTTCTTCGCTTCTTTTAAGGTCGGGGACAAGAAACTCCTCCAGCAGAAAGGGTACGAGGAAGCTAGGGGAAGGTTCGGTCTATCTTCTACGCTCACACAGACGGCGAGGGATAAGGCCGTGGAACTGGTCAAAGCGAACGAAGGAAGGGAGTTCCACATACATAAGGTATCAATACGGGTTAACTACCGCGCATTCAAACTCGTGAAGAGGGACACTAAACTGACGCCGTACTGGCTGTACCTTCAGCTTGATGGTGAAGGGATGTGGTACCCAGTACAATTCGGGGAAAGACAAAGAGAGATGATGGGCGATGCTCTATCCGAGGATAGCGAATGGTCTTTTCAACAGGTTGAACTCGTCAAGGGGGACGGAGAATGGTACGTGTACTTCACACTTGAAAAACCCTTCAAGAATTACGAGCCACAGACACCTATAGGAATAGACTTGGGTGAGAGGAACTTAGCCACAGTAGTCGCACTGGTGAACGGCAAACCCACTAGGGGTACTTTCTTCAAAGGATCGAAAATCAAGGAAGTTAGACACAAATACTTCAATATCAGGAAGAGACTACAGGAGAAAGGGAGGCTGGACGTGGTCAAGAGGTTGGGAGGGAAAGAGAGGAGGATGGTGAACCAGGAACTCCACGTTATCTCCAAGGAGATTGTGGAATACGCTAAGCAGTTTCCTTCTCCGGTGATAGTTATGGAGAAACTTACGGGGATCAGAGAGAACTTCAAGAAGGGCAAGGAGCTCAATAGGAGGTTTCACTCTCTGCCCTTCGGGAAATTACAGAAGATGATAGAGTATAAGGCTAAGTTGCAGGGTATTAAGGTAGTCTACATTAACCCGAAGAACACGTCCAAGACCTGTCACAGGTGTGGGTACGTTACCCACGTAGAAGGCAGGGAGTTCGGGTGTCCTAAATGCGGTCTCGTGTACAACCGTGACCTGAACGCGTCCATAAACATAGCCCGTGCCTTAACGAGAGGTACGGGTCGGGGGTACGTAAACACCCCGAAGGGGGGATGAAGGTGCGCCGTGAAGGTCGCTGGAAACCCCAAAAGCCCCGTCCGCGAGGGCGGGGTAGTTTACTCGATAACCTAAACGCTTATCCACTTTAGCGCCCCAGGATCGGGCGTGGAACGCGCATATATCACAGGAAGGGGATTTCTCTACGCGGATTATGCGCCCAGGTTCCAGCGCGCATACAACTACAGGCCCAGGTCCCTATCGCTCAATATCTCGATAGACCCGGAGAAGCGCGCGATCGGCGGACTGGCCCGCTACGAGCTGGAGTCCTGGGGTACTATAGAGCTGGATGCCGCCGAGATGAAGGTGGAGGAGGTATCCCTCGACGGCGAGCGCCGGGAGTTCTACTACGACGGCAGGGTGCTGGCGATCGCCGCGGCGCCCGGGCCGCACTCCGTCGCCGTGCACTATTCGACGGTCCCCCGCAAGGGCGTGTACTTCGCGGAGCGCGGGGGCAAGATGTTCGTCTGGAGCCACGGCGAGACCGAGGACAACAGGTACTGGATACCGCTGCCCGACTCGCCGTACGTCAAGTTTCCCGTCGAGGTCGTCGTGAGGGCCCCGAGCTGGATGACCGCCGTCTCGAACGGCGTCCTGAAGGGAACCCGGGACCTGGGCGAGTCCAGGGAGTGGACGTGGGGGCTCGACAGGCCCAACTCGCCCTATCTGATCGCGATCGCCGCCGGGGACTTCGAGGTCATAAGGGAGGACTGCGGCGGGATCCCGCTGGAATACTACGTGCCGAGGGACGCCGCCCGGACGGCGAAGTTCAGCTTCCACCGGACGTGCGACGCGCTCAGGTTCTTCGAGGAGTACACCGGCGTCGGATACCGGTGGCCCAACTACAAGCAGATAGTAGTGCCGGAGTTCATCTACGGGGGGATGGAGAACACTACGTCCACGATCCTGATGGATTACACGCTCCACGACGAGCACGCGCACTGCCCCGGATCCAGTTTCCCCTGCCCCGGCATGGAGGACTACACATCGGATCCGCTGGTCGCCCACGAGCTGGCGCACCAGTGGTTCGGCGACCTCGTGACGACTGAGGACTGGCCGCACATATGGCTCAACGAATCGTTCGCCACGTTCATGGAGGCGATCTACGAGAGACACGCGCTGGGCGAGGACGAGTTCGTGTACACGCTGAACAAATGCCTCCGGACATATCTCTCGGAGTACAGGGACAGGTACGCCAGGCCGATAGTCTTCAACATATACAGGGATCCGGAGGAGCTGTTCGACACCCACAGCTACGAGAAGGGATGCCTGGTCCTCCGGCACCTTACCGGCGTCGTCGGCGAGGACGCCTTCAGGAAGGCGATAAAGGCGTACCTGGAGGCCCGTTCGTTCGGCCCTGCCTCCACGGACGACCTCAGGAGATTCCTGGAGGACGCGTCCAGGACCAGGCTGGACTGGTTCTTCTATCAGTTCCTGGAGTCGGCCGGGCATCCGGCCATACGCTACTCGTGGGAATACGACACCGGGTCGAAGTCGCTCAAGCTGAAGCTCGAGCAGGTACAGGGCGACGACTCGTACCCGGAGTACAGGCTGAACCTGGAGGCGCTGGTGGCCACGGACGCCGGGGAGCGCGTGCTCGACGTCAGGATGGACGGTAGGACGGCCACCCTCTACGTTCAGCTTGACGGGAGGCCCAGGTACGTCTGCCTGGATCCCGGGTTCAAGGCGTTCATAGAGAGGAAGCCCCAGAAGGGGATCGAGGAGCTGGTCGGCCAGCTCTCGTCCGCGCACCTGGCCTGCAGGCTGGAGGCCGTGGCGGCGCTCCAGGAGGACGGGAGCAACAGGGCCGTCGAGGCGCTGTCGAGGGCGCTCTCCTCCGACGCGTTCTGGGGGGTCAGGGCGGACGCCGCCAGGGCGCTCGGGAGGATCGGCGGCCAGGCCGCGCTCGATGCCCTCCTCGCGTCGCTGTCCTCGGAGCGGCATCCGAGGGTCAGGCAGGCGCTGGCGGACGCGCTCGGATCGTTCAGGTCAGAACCCCGCGCCGCGGACGCGCTCAAATCGCTCCTCGCGGACGGTCGCGAGGGCTACTATGTCCGCGCGCGTGCGGCGGCGTCGCTCGGCCGCGCGTGCGGCGAGCAGTGCGTCCAGACGCTCGTGGAGGCCATGGGATACGGCGGCCACAACTGGTCAATCACGGCGGGCGCCATAGAGGGGCTATCGAAGGTCGGCGGCGAGCGGGCGCTATCGGCAATTCTGAAGGCGATCGAGCGCGGGAACGACACCCTCGTGAGGGCGGCGGCCGCGCGCGCCCTCGGGGCGTTCCCGGACAGCCCGGTGGCCGTCGACAGGGTGCGCGAGCTGCTGAGGGACCAGTCATTCAGGGTCAGGAGGGCGGCAGTGGAGGCCGCCGAGCGCATATCCGGCGCGAGGCTTCTGGACGCGCTGGACGAGGCGTCGACGAAGGACGTGGACGGCAGGATAAGGAGGTTATCGAGGGATGCCGCGAGGAAGATCAGGGAGTCGATGGAGAGGGGCGCGGAATACGCCAGGCTCCGCGAGGACATCGATCGCGTGCACGAGGAGCAGCGGCGCATTGAGGATCGCCTGAGCAGGCTGGAGCGCGTGGGCTGAATGATCCAGGGCGCGCCGCGGGGACTCCACATGCGAGGTGGCATTCCATGAGGAGGGGGCTCGAGCCGACGGCCATCAGGCCGACCCCTCCCTACAGGATAACCCCGCACCTCGAGCGGCACTGTCTGTCCGGCGAGCCCATGCCCTGCACGTACGATCGCGGATCCAGGAGGTGGAGCGCGCTCGTCGGGCTGGGCGATGGGGACAGGCCCCTGGTCGTGTCGATAAGGGGCGAGGGGCAGAATCCGCTGCTTCAGATGTACACGGAGGACGACCTGGGCCATGATCTGAGGGCGCGCGCGGCCGCGCTCGCGTCATGGGCTTTCTCGACTGACGTCGACTACATGGGCTTCATGGGCAGGGCCGCGGGGACCCCGATCCAGGGGCTCGCCTGGAGGGGCTTCGGCCTCCGGCCCGCGCGTGCGCTCAGCGTCTACGAGGCCCTCTTGATGGCGCTCGTCTGGGGACAGGGGAAATCCGCGGCGGCCCTGGCGGCGCTCGTGAAGAGCACGGGCCGGTCGATCGCGCTGCGCGGCGAGCGGTTCTACGGGCCGCCTGATCACGAGAAGGTGCTGGCGCTCGGGGTGGAGGGCCTGAGATCCCTCGGATTCCCCCGGCAGAGGGCCGAGGCGGTGGTCGAGGTCGCGGCCGCCCACGGCTCGGGCGCCCTCCCTACGCTGGACGACGCGTCGCAGAACCCCAGGAAGGCCGCCAGGGCGTTCGCGGAGATAAAGGGCGTCGGTAGATCCGCCGCGGAGACGGCCGCATCCCTGGTGTCCCGGAGGCCGTGGGGCGGTGTTTCCCCGGAGGCCGCATCCAGGGCCCTATCCGAGGGACTGGGCGCCGGATACGGCGCCAAGGATATCGAGGGCCTGCTCGGCGACTACGTGGGGCTCGCGTATTACCTATCAGTCGAAATGGGGATTTAAAATATGAGGGCGGAGAAAACCCGCTCCCTCGTGGGCGGGATGACGCCGTCGGTTGTGTGCACAGTATAAATCTATATCTAAAGATATGGTCATCCGGTAATATTTATAGTAAGTTATTCGTGCGGGTCAGATCAAGCAATGCTTAAAGACGTGGTCATCCCGTAATATGCATAGTACATGACGGAAACGGGTTGGCTCAGGGATGTGCTCTCGAGGCGCGTGGAGGAGCTGGCCGACGGCGACGTGCTGATCCTGGACGAATCCTCGTCGATCAGGGATGCGGCGGCCGCCATGCGCGACCGCGGCAAGTGCGCGGCAGTGGTCAGGTTCCGCGACGGGTCCCTCGGGATAGTAACGGAGAAGGACGTGCTATACAAGGTGGCGGCCGAGGGGCTCGATCCCCGCTCGGTCCCCGTCGGACACGTGGCGTCGAGGCCGCTCGAGTCGGTGAAGGAGGGCACCCGCATGGAGGAGGCCCTCGCCAGGATGGCGTCGAGGGGAATAAGGAGGCTGGGGGTCGTCGCCGGGGACGGCGGCCTCAGGGGGCTCCTGACGCTGGAGAACATGCTGGGCCCCGGCGGCCCGGCCGTTCTGCCCATACCGAGGATGCCGACCGGCTACATCTGTCCGTTCTGCGGCGGCGTCTTCCGCACGAAGGATGAGCTATCCAGGCACATAGACAGGGTCCACATAGGGCTGGGCCTCCTCGAGGGGAATGTCTCAAAATGGTGATCCGGGAGGGCCGGAGCTCCCCGCGGCCGATAACCACGCGCACGCGAATCCGGTCAGGGGCCTCGGCGCCCGCGAGATAGCGCGCAGGTTCAGGGCATCCGGCGGCGCTCTCCTGGTGCTCGTCGCCCTCCCGACGTGGTCGCTCGGCCTGTCCCCCGGATCCAGGGATGACCTGGAGGTGTCCTACCGCGCGGTCCTGAAATCCGTGCAGGAGGTCCGGGAGGAGGGGTTGCTCGGCGCCGCGATCCTGGGGCTTCACCCGGCCGAGGTGGCCGAGCTCCTGAGGGCCGGCCGCAGTCCGGCCGAGGTGCTCGAGTTCGGCGGGTTCAGCGTGGAGCTCGCCGCCAGGATGGTGGACGAGGGCCTGGCCGCCGGATACGGCGAGTACGGCAGGCCCCACTGGGACGCGGGTCCATCGGTTGTCGATCTGTGCGACAGGATAACCATGATGGCCCTCGAGGCGGCTAGGGACCACGGCGGGGTCGTCCATGTGCACTCTGAGAGGGCCAACCCCGACACGGTGCGCAGGATGTCCTCGATGGCGTCCGCCGCCGGCGTCGATCAATCGAGGATAGTGCTCCACCACGCCCTCCCCAGCTCCGTTGAACCGGCGTCCGCCGCCGGAATGATCCCGAGCGTGCCCGCCGGGAGGAAGGGAGAGCTCGAGGACGCGGTGCCGCACGGGCCCGGTTTCGTCATCGAGAGCGACTTCATGGACGATCCGGACAGGCCGGGCGCGGTGATAAGCCCATGGGCGCTCTCCAAGCGGGTCCACCGCCTCATTCGCTCCGGCGTCATGAGTCCAGATTTCTACATAAATATACTGGGGATATACAAAAAATTATATGATATGGATCCTATCTCGGGCCTCAGAGGAACTTCCTGAGCCTCTGGTCGGCGAAGTCCCAGTTCGCCAGGTTCCACCATGCCTCCACGTAGTCCGCCCTCTTGTTCTTGTACTGCAGGTAGTACGCGTGCTCGAACTCGTCCACTATGAGGACTATCGGCAGTTCGCCTATGTGGTTCATGAAGTGGTTCTCTATCGTCATTATCTGGAGGTTCCCCGTCTCCTGATCGTAATAAAGCGCGGTCCACCCGGTTCCGGGCAGCGAGTTCTCGGCCTCGGTCATCACCTGTCTGAAGCGTTCGAACGACCCGTACTGCTTCGTTATCAGGTCGCCGATCGACCCGCCGGGTTTCCCCCCTCCCTTCCCGGACGGGGCCATCGAGTTCCAGTACAGCGCGTGGAGCTTGTGGCCGTTTATGTTGAACGTGAGGCCCCTCAGTATCCCCTGCACGTCGTACTGGCCCTGGGCCAGCCCGCCGCCCACCACCTTGTCCAGCCTGTCCAGGAGGCCGTTGGCGCCGTTCACATATCCCTTGTGATGCCCGTTATAATGGACGTCGACGATATCCCTGCTTATGTGCGGCTCGAGCGAATCCAGCTTGTACGGAAGCTGCGGAAGCTCGTACTTCTTGAACGCCATCTCGGGGATCGCTGAGACGCGATTGTTAATAAATGTTTCACAGAAATCGCTGCGGTTAACCTTTAAATTAGCATCGATATCAATTTGAGTTCGGTCATCGCCTCCATGGTGCTCCTGACGCCCTCGCGCGGCCCCAGGCCGCTCAGCTTCACGCCCCCGAAGGGCAGCGTGTCCCACCTCAGGCGCGTGCTCTCGTTCAGGATCACCGCGCCGGCCCGCAGCCTCCTCGCGATCCTGAGCGATCTCCCCACATCCCTCGAGATGATCGCCGCCTGAAGGCCGTAGACGGTGGAGTTGGCGATCTCGACTGCCTCGTCCTCGTCGGAGAACGCGCGGACCGGCGCCACCGGCCCGAAGACCTCCTCCCTCATGGAGCGCGAGTCGAGCGGCGCATCGGAGACGACGGTCGGCTCGAAGAAGAAGCCGGGGCGGTCCATCCTCCGTCCGCCGGCCTCCAGCCTCGCCCCCCGGTCGACGGCGTCCTCCACTATCCCCGCAATGTTCGCGGCGCTCCGCTCGGATATCAGGGGTCCGACTTCCGTCCCCTCGTCCCTGGCGTCCCCCACCCTCAGGGCCCTCACCCTCCTCACGAACATCTCGAGGAACCCCCTGTACACGGATTCGCTCACGAGCACCCTCTTGGCCGCATTGCAGTTCTGTCCGGCGTACTCGAACCTCGCCCTGGCGGCGATCGCGGCGGCGGCCTCCAGGTCGGCGTCCTCCATCACGATGAGCGGATCCGAGCCGCCCATCTCCATCATGATCCTCTTCCCCAGCGCGCTCGCCCTCGACGCTATCGTCAGCCCCACCGATGTGGAGCCTGTGAAGGTTATCCCGGAGATCTTCGGGCTGGATACGAGCGCCTCCCCCGCGGCCGCCGTGCCCGGCACGACGCTCAGCGCGCCCCTCGGGAGTCCCGCCCCGTACATGATCTCGGCCATCAGGAGGGGGGAGAGCGGGGTCGCCGGCGCCGGCTTGACGACGACCGCGTTCCCGGCCGCGATGTTGGGCGCGACCTTGTGAGCGAAGCTGTTGACCGGGAAGTTGAACGGCAGGATGGCGCCCACCGTGCCGATGGGCTCGCGGACCCCGATCACGATCCTTTTCCCGTTCCCCGGCGGGTACTCGTACGCGTCCACCCTGTACGAGCGCTCCTCGAGGGCGAACGCCGCCTCCGCCGCCGCGGCGCGCATCAGCGAGACCGCGCGCCCGACCTCCACCCTGGAGTCCACGATCGGTTTGCCGGCCTCCGCCGCCAGGATCCCCGCGGCCTCCTCCTTCCTCGCCTCCAGGATATCAGCCGCCCTCAGCAGGATCTTCGCGCGATCCGCAAGCGTCATCCCGGCCAGCGCGTTCGCGCCGGCCTCCGCCGCATCCGCCGCGTTTCCCACGATGGACCCATCGACGTCCATCGCGACCTCCTCGAACTGCCTTCCCGTGGACGGATCCACGACGGGGTACCTCTCGCCCCCCTCCACCCGATCCCCACCGACTATCGCGGGCCTCACGGTGGTCGATGCGCGTCCGCGCGTTTTAAACGCATTCCGGGCATGCGGGGATCCCGCCGCCGGGCCGCGTTCACCGGCGATGCCCGGGTCCCCGGGTCACAGCTCGCCTATGCCGGGCCCCCGCGGCGGCACGGATCGCCCCTCCCGGCGCGATGGTCGCGCACCATTCCCATGAACTCCGCGAACTCGCGCTCGCAGTCCCTGGCGAATTCCAGCATGTCCTCCATGCGGCCGAGGAGTTCGTCGCTCGTGAAGTGCTCCAGATAGCACGCCATGCGCTCGGCCTCCCCGGGATCCGCCTCCAGGACGAGTTCCAGGAATTCCTTCAGGATGCCCCTCTTGCGATCCAGGCCTTCGGCCATGCGCTCGGCCTCCCCGGCGAGCGCGACGCTCCCCCTGCTGTACCTGATCAGTCCCTCGCGGTTGAGCGCCTTGAGCTCCTCGACCGCCGTCGGCATCGAGACGCCGAGCGCGCCGCTCACGTCCCTGGCCCTCACGGACCCGAGCGACCTCTGCAGCTCGTAGATGGTCCTCAGGTAATCCTCCCTCCTCTTGCCCTTGGGCGCGGGGCTTGTGGGCATGCGCCGCAGTTCCACTTCCGCGTAAATTAACGTTCGCTCGATTTCGTCCAGGTCGCGCCGGATCCCCCATCGATCAAATCTCATATATATAATGCATTATCGACATCGCGTAAACGTTTATAGGACGGGTTAATAACGGCGTTATCAGATGGGAAATTGCTGGATGTGGACGGCGTATCGGTCGATGTCGTGAAGGACGGCTCGGCGAAGCGCGTCCTCGAGGGCGTAACGCTCTCCGTGGCGCCCGGGAAGGTCCACGCGCTCATGGGCCCCAACGGAAGCGGAAAGTCCACGCTCCTCTACGCTGTGGCGGGCCACCCCGACTACAGGGTCGCGGGCGGCCGCATACTGATGGACGGCGAGGAGCTGCTCGGCCTGGCGCCGGAGGAGAGGGCCCTGAAGGGGCTCCTGCTGGGCTTCCAGAACCCCGTGGAGGTGCCCGGGGTCAGGCTCTCCGCGCTCGTCCTGGTGTCGCACAACAAGAGGGTCGGGGCCGGCCGCGCGCTGCTCGAGGCGCGCGATCCCAAGTTCCTGGCGCGCATGAGGGAGGTAGCCGCGTCCCTCGGCCTGAGCTCCGACTTCCTGAACAGGGACGTCAACGTCGGGTTCAGCGGCGGCGAGCGGAAGAGGGCGGAGCTTCTCCAGGCGATGCTCCTGGGGCCCAGATATCTGCTCCTGGACGAGCCGGACAGCGGGCTGGACGTGGACGGCGTGAGGATCGTCGCCCAGTCGGTCAAGGACATGGCGTCGGCCGGCGCCGGGGTGCTCCTGGTCACGCATTACTCCAGGATACTGCGCTACGTCGTCCCGGACGAGGTGACGCTCCTCGTGGACGGCAGGATAGCCGGGCGCGGCGGCCCGGAGCTCGCGGAGTCCGTGGAGAGGGAGGGCTACGCCTCGCTGAGGGGGCGGTCCTGAGTTGAGCAGGGAGGAGATATCGGGCGTCCTGGGCTACAGGACTCCCGAGGAGCTCCTGGGCCCGGAGGGCACCTACTCCAGGGGGATGGCCCTGAGGGGCAGGATAGAGAGGGGCATGGTCGAGGAGATATCGCGGATGAAGCGCGAGCCCGACTGGATGCTCAGGCTCAGGCTCAGGGCGCTCGATGAATTCGAGAGGATCCCATATCCGCGCTGGGTGACCGGGGTCGACGAGCTGAACCTGGAGGAGATCTCAACGTACGTCAGCCCGGATGCCCAGAGGGCCGAATCGTGGAACGATCTCCCGGGCGACATAAGGAAGTACTACGAAAAGCTGGGTATACCGGAGCTGGAGGCGAGGTTCCTCTCCGGCCTCACCGCCGTCTTCGACAGCGAGACGGTGTACTCCAGGGTGAAGGAGTACCTGGAAAGCCTGGGCGTCATCCTGCTACCGATGGAGGAGGCGGTCCAGAGGTATCCGGACCTCGTCAGGGAGCACTTCTCCCGCGTGTTCCCGCCGTCGGACCACAAGTTCGCGGCGCTCCACACGGCGCTCTGGAGCGGCGGCGCCTTCGTCTACGTCCCGAAGGGCGTGAGGGTCCCGCAGCCCATAGAGGCATATTTCATAATAGGCGGATCGCTGGAGGGCCAGTTTGAGCACACGCTGATAGTGGCGGACGAGGGGAGCGAGATGAGCTTCATAGAGGGATGCTCCGCCCCCATGCTCAAGAAATACAGCTTCCACGACGGCATGGTCGAGATACATGCGTTGAAGGGATCGAAGGTGAAGTTCATCACGGTGCAGAACTGGAGCAGGAACGTCATAAATTTCAACAACAAGAGGGCGATAGCCGAGGAGGACGCGACCGTCGAGTGGGTCGAGGGGAGCATAGGGAGCAGGATAACCTACACGTATCCGTCTACTATACTCAGGGGCAGGGGCTCCAGGACGAGCAACGTGGTGGTGGGGGTGGCGAACGGCCCGTACATGAAGGACACGGGTTCCAAGGTCGTGCACGCCGCCCCGGACACGAGGAGCTCGATAGTGTCGAAGAGCATAAGCAACGGCGGCGGCGTGAACGTCTACAGGGGGCTCGTGAGGATACTGAAGGGCGCGACCAACAGCGTGAGCCACGTGGAGTGCAGTTCATTGATAATGGACGAGGGCAGCAAGGCGCACACGTATCCGCACGTCCAGCTCGAGGAGCCCACGGCAAGCGCATCGCACGAGGCGACCACGAGCAGGCTCACCGAGGACCAGCTGTTCTACCTGAGGAGCAGGGGACTGAAGGAGGGCGAGGCGAAGAGCCTGATAGTGCTGGGATTCCTCCAGGGCATAATGCAGGACCTGCCCATAGAGTACGTGAGCGTGCTCACGAAGGTGATACAGGTCGAGTTCTCGGAGGTGGGCGGGCTCGGCTGACGCGCGGTCCATGATGGAGGTGCTGGAGTACCAGCGCGTGTCGGATTCGCCGACGGTGAAGCACTACACGGACTGGAGCGCGTACGAGCCGTTCGCCGGGACCCTGTCCCGCTGCCCGGGCGACGGGTTCTCCTACGAAGCCTCGGGCGATGTCCGGGATGGGCCGCGGTCGATCGGCGCGCTCCTGCCGGCCGACGAGTCGAAGCTGGCGGCCATGCACTACGCGGCGCTCGGGGGCTTCAGGTCGATCTCCATCGGGGGATCGGCGTCGCTGGCGCTGGAGCCCCGGGGGATCGAGTGCGGATCCACGGTGTCCAGGCACTCAGCGATACTCGTCGAGCCGGGGGCCAACGTCGACCTCAGGATCACACTGGGGGGAGGCGCCGGGAAACTCGACCTCTCGTTCGTGGAGCTGGTACTGGGCGAGGGCTCGACCGCCAACGTGCTGATCTACCTTGGATCGACCGGGGGCGCGCCGTCCGCGGCCGGCCTGAGGGCCGCGCTGGGCCGCCGCGCCCGGCTCAACTACGTGCTCCTGGGGTCGGGCGGCCCCATGCATCACCAGGACGACAGGGTGCTCCTCGGCCCCTCCTCGGCCCTCAGGGCCGGCGCGTTCCTCATCTCGCCCGGCGGCTCCAGGGTGGATCGCTTCCTGGGGATAGATCACGCGGGGGAGGACAGCTCCAGCTCGGCCTCCGCCATGGGGATCGCGCTGGGCGGCGGATATTCCGTGATGAGGGGGATAGCCAGGATCGAGGAGGGGGCGGCGCGCAGCAGGACGGAGTTCACGGCGGGCGTCGCGCTGATGGGGGAGGGCGCGCGCGGCTACGCGGTCCCGATGCTCGAGGTCCACACGGGCGACGTGCTGGAGGCGAGGCATCACTCGTTCGAGGCGAAGCCCGACGCGGACCAGCTGTTCTACCTGAGGAGCAGGGGACTGAAGGAGGACGAGGCCAGGGATCTGATAATCGCGGGATGGGCCGAGGCCCAGCTCAGCGCCCTCGAGGGCGCGCTCGCCGGCGTCGCATCGGGGTTGCTGGGGGAGGTGATGCGCGCCGTCACCTCCGCGGCGCCGACCTCCCGACAATAGAACCACCAAACAAAATATAACAAGCTTTAAATTGAACTTATCCCCATGCATCCGTATGCAATCCACGGATTACGTGATGGGCGTCAAGAGGAGCTGCACCTCCGAATCGTACCTGGCCATGGTGAAGTGGGAGAAGAGGGACGAGGTGCTGGAGATCCTGAAGAGGAAGCTCTCCAACTTCGAGGGATTTGAGGACCTCTTCTACAGCGGCGACTTCGGGGGGCGCAGGATAGTCTACTACTACAAAAGCGGGCGCCTGCTCCTGGAGCTGCCCGAGGGCGATGACGTGCAGGGCGTGATCTCGGACCTCCTCTCGTGATGCATACTGTCCGGTTGCGCCGCGCGAGATCGCCAGTTAAGCTTAATAAACCGGGTTCGCCGCGCCGACGCCGATGGTAGTTCATAAATCCCCCGGAGAGCCTTGAAGGGCGCATCAGGATAGCCGTGCCGAACAAGGGCAGGCTCCGCTATCCCGCCCTCAAATTACTCGAGGAATCGGGGATAGATCCGGTCTATGATCCGGGTTCCCGCAGCCTCATCACGCCGACCAACATGGACAGCGTCTACATAGTGTACGCCAGGGCCGAGGACATACCCGGCGTCGTCGCGGCGGGCGCCGCGGATCTCGGCATAACCGGCCACGACCTCGTGCTCGAGTCGGGGGAGGGCGTGGAGGAGCTGCTCGACCTGGGCTTCGGCAAGGCGCGGCTCGTGATAGCGGTCCCGGACGATTCCGGCGTGAGGGACATCAAGGATATTCGCCCGGGGACCCGCGTGGCGACGAAGTTCGTGAGGCTTACCGGCGAATTCTTCAGGGGTATCGGCGTCGACGTGGAGCTCGTCAGGATAAGCGGCGCCGCGGAGGTGATGCCGATCCTCGGGGCGGCCGATGCGATAGCGGACGTGATGTCCACGGGCACCACGCTCGCGCTGCACGGGCTCAGGCCGGTGCACACGGTGCTCGAGAGCTCGGCGCGCCTCATAGGCCGTCCCTCGGTGGCGGCCCGGCGCGACCTCGTGGACGGGATAGTGGAATCCCTCAGGAGCGTCATAATGGCGAAGAAGAGGAAGCTGCTGCTGATGAACGTCCCGGACGAGAACCTGAAGGACGTCCTGTCGGTCCTGCCGTCGATGAGCGGCCCGATGATAGCGAAGGTGGAATCGGAGAGGCCGATGTGGGAGGTCCTGGCGGCGGTGCCCCTGGACAGGGTGCCGTCGCTGGTGGTCGAGCTGAGGAGGAAGGGCGCCAGGGATATAGTGGCCATGGGGCTCGAGAGGCTGATGCCGTGATGGAAGTGTTGCCGTCGATCGACGTCGAGGGAGGAAGGGCGGTGAAGAGGATCAGGGGGGCGAGGGGCACCGGGCTCGTGCTGGGGGACCCCGTGGAGCTGGCCGTGGGCCTCCGCAGGGCGGGCGCGCGCTGGATCCACGTGGTGGATCTGGACGGGGCCGAGCTCGGACGGCCGGTGAACCTACACGTGGTGCGCGCGCTGAAGGACATCGGGTTCATGGTGCAGTACGGCGGGGGCCTCCGGGGGATCCGCGAGGTCGAGGAGGCGAGCTCCGCCGGCGCCGACAGGGTCATCATAGGGTCGGCGTGGGCCTCGGATCCATCGTTCCTGGAGGCGGTCGCCGGGATCATGGGGCCGGGCGGCGTGCTCGCGGCGCTGGACGAGCGCGACGGCCACATAGTGCACAGCGGCTGGAGGGTCGACAGCGGAATGGCACTGGGGGACGCGCTGCTGATGCTGGAGCCGTTCAACATAGCGGGCTATCTGTACACCCAGGTGGACGTCGAGGGCACAATGAAGGGGCCGGACGTCGCCAGGGTGAGCGCCCTGA
Source organism: Nitrososphaeria archaeon (assembly GCA_046536535.1). Taxonomy (GTDB): domain Archaea; phylum Thermoproteota; class Nitrososphaeria; order Conexivisphaerales; family Conexivisphaeraceae; genus Conexivisphaera. The sequence continues at coordinate 2,412 of JAWDMO010000022.1, read as the reverse complement.
GGTCGTCCACGGGGAAGCTCCTGATATACGCCGGCGGCATATCCACCGTCGGCGACATCGTGGAGCTCTGCCGCGCCGGGGCTGACGGCGCCGTGCTGGGCATGGCCCTGCACAGCGGCGCGGTCCCGCTGGAGCTCGCCCTGGAGCTCGCCGGGAGGTGCCGGTGATGCCCTCCAGGAGGATAATACCGTGCCTGGACGTGAAGGGCGGCCGCGTCGTGAAGGGCGTCATGTTCAGGGACCTGAGGGACGCGGGGGATCCGGTGGAGCTGGCCCGGAGATACGAGGAGGAGGGGGCCGACGAGCTCGTGTTCCTCGATATATCGGCGACGGAGGAGCAGAGGAGGCCGCTCTACGACGTCATCCGCGAGGTCGCCGGCGCCATAACGATACCGTTCACCGTCGGGGGAGGGGTATCGGACGTGGAGGGGTTCGGCAGGCTGCTGGACTCGGGGGCCGACAAGGTCTCCGTGAACACCGCGGCCGTCAGGAATCCGTCGATCATAACGGAGGCATCGCGCGAGTACGGCAGCCAGGCGGTCGTGGCCGCGATAGATGCCAAGGGCGTCGGGGCCGGGAGATGGGAGGTCTACGTGGTGGGCGGCAGGGAGCCGACGGGGATCGACGCGGTCGCGTGGGCCGCGAGGGCCGCATCGCTCGGGGCGGGCGAGATACTGCTGACCAGCATAGACCGCGACGGCACCAGGCTGGGATACGACCTGGAGCTCACCTCCGCCGTGCTGTCCGCCGTGAACGTGCCGGTCATAGCGAGCGGCGGCGCCGGATCCCGGGAGCACTTTCTGGCGGCCTTCAGGGCGGGCGTGGACGCGGCGCTCGCCGCCGGCATATTCCACTACGGCGAGCTGTCGATAGCGGATCTCAAGGCTTATCTGGCGGAACACGGCGTGGAGGTGAGGCCTTGAGCGGCGACGATACGTTCGAGAAGCTCTACGGGATAATACTGGAGAGGCTGGAGAGCAGGCCCGCGGGGAGCTACACGGCGAGCCTGGCGGAGAGGGGGATGGGCCACGTGGCCAGGAAGGTCGGCGAGGAGGCGGCCGAGCTCATGGTTGCCGCGCTGACCGGCGAGAGGGTGGCCGAGGAGGCCGCGGACCTCGTTTACCACGTGCTGGTGCTGCTGGCGATGACGGGCGTGGGCCTGGACGGCCTGAAGTCGGAGCTCGAGAGGAGGATGCCGGGGGCCGGCGGCGATGAGCGCTGAACCGAGGATAGGGATAGTGAAGTACGGGGTCGGCAACGTCTTCAGCGTGCTCGCCGGCCTCCGCAGGGCGGGCGCGCGCGCCGAGATAATAGACAGGCCGCTCCGGGGCTACGATGCGCTCGTGCTGCCCGGGGTGGGGGCGTACGGTCCCGCCAGGGCGCGCCTCGAGCCCCACAGGGATGACCTGCTGGAGCTCGTGGACCTCGGAACCCCGATACTCGGCATATGCCTGGGAATGCAGCTCTTCTTCGAGTGGAGCGAGGAATCGGGGGGATCCTACGGGCTCGGCCTCCTCGGCGGGAGGGTCACGAAGCTGGGCGCCCGGAAGCTCCCCCACATAGGATGGACCACCGTGGAACGCGTGAGGGAGTGCAGGCTGCTGGAGGGGGTGAGGTCCGGCAGCTACGCGTACTTCGTGCACAGCTACGCGGACGTCGACACGTCGAGCGGTTTCACGTGCGCGACCGCGACCTACGAGGGGTCCACGTTCGTCGCGGCGCTCGAGTCCCCCCCGCTCTACGGCACCCAGTTCCATCCCGAGAGGAGCGATGGCCCCGGCTCCAGGGTCCTGGAGAACTTCGTGCGCATAGCGTCCGGCGGATGATCGGGATCGCGTTTATCTCCATCCGCGCCGCCGGATATCCGAGGTTGTCGAACCTGCTTGACGGCATCGACTTCGGGAAACAGGGCGGCCTCGTACCGGTGGTCGTCCAGGACGCGTCGAGCGGTGAGGTCCTGATGCTGGGATACGCCGACAGGAGGGCCCTTGAGCTCACGATGAGCACCGGGTTCGCGCACTTCTACTCCAGGAGCAGGCGCAGGCTCTGGATGAAGGGCGAGACCTCGGGAAACGTGCTGAGGGTCCTCGACGTCACCGCGGACTGCGATCGCGACGCGGTATTCTATCTGGCCGTGCCCGCCGGCAACACGTGCCACACCGGCAGGTGGACGTGCTTCCACAACGCGATCTGGGGCTCGCCGCTCCTCGACGAGCTCTGGAAGCTGATAGTGGAATCGTTCGGCGCCGCCGGCCGGGGCGCAATTTCGCCGTCCCCGGTGGTCGACTGCAGGCCTCCCCCCGATCCGCTGCTGTTATCACTGTCGGCGCTCGCGCTTCTCAGGGGCTACGATCGCCGCGTGGCCGACGCGGCGGTGGTGGCCGGGGGGTGTCCGGCGGCGGGCATCGTGATG
>JAWDMO010000021.1:0-17591 GCA_046536535.1 Nitrososphaeria archaeon | reverse complement strand
TAATATTCTCCGAACATCACTAAATGCGGATGCTTTCGGCGTATAAGTTCAGGCTCTACCCGGATGAGGAACGGGAGAAAATCATCGATAACCAGCTCGGGATATGCAAGGAGCTCCATAATGGAGCCCACCACGAAAGGCTGGAACATTACGAGGTATCGATGAATCAGGAAATAAGTTCCCGCGTTGCCGACGAACCCGTGCCGGGGGATAGCGGTGCGGGAAGCCCACGCGCTTCAGCGTGGGAGGATGTCACTGGGTTTTTGACCGCATTGCCCTCCAGATCTTCTCCGGGGTTATCGGAAGATCCCTTATCCTCAGGCCCAGCGCATCGGCCACGGCGTTGGCTATCGCGGGGCCCGTCGGAATGACCGGTCCCTCGGCCACGCCCTTCACCCCGAAGGGTCCCTCCGGATCGGGCTCCCCGACGGAGACCACGTCTATCTCGGGGATGTCGGTGACCCTCGGCAGCCTGTAGTCCTCGAACGATCCGTTGACCACGCGGCCCTCCGAGACCAGCAGCTCCTCCAGCAGCGCCAGGCCTATGCCCATGGCCACGCCCCCCTGTATCTGCCCCTCGAATCCGCTGGGGTTTATCACGCGGCCCGCGTCGTGCGCGCTCACTATCTTCAGCACCTTCACCCTGCCGGTCTCGGTATCCACCTCGACCAGCGCCGCCTGGCAGCCGAACCCATAGGTGGCCGATACGTTTCCGTACCAGCGCTCATCCGGCTCCTCGGACGGCGGCTCGTAGTATTTCGACGCCACCACGACGCGGCCCTGGGCGCCGCTGAAGAAGTGCATCCGCCTGATCACCTTGTCGTATTCCATCCCCCTGGATGGATCGGTCCGGGAGCGGATGAGCCCGTCGATGATCTCGAGGTCCTCCGCCGGCGCCCCGAGGATCCTCGATGCGCCCTCGAGTATCTGCCTCCTGGCGTCGAGCGCCGCGCCGAGCGCCGCGTTTCCGCATATGAACGTCCCCCTGCTCGCATGCGTGCCGACGTCCCAAAGCCTCATCGACGCGTCCCCGTTTATCTGCACCCTGACCCTGTCCCTGGGGACCCCCAGGGCCTCCGCCGTTATCATCTGTATCCCCGTATCCAGGCCCTCCCCGATCTCGGTGCCGCCGACCGACACGGTCACGCCCCCGAAGTCGTCGACCTTCACGGTGGCGCCGCACCCGTCGGACTTGTATATCCTGGCGCCGCCCCCCACGTGGAAATAGCACGCGAACCCGATTCCCCTCCGGGGGCCCGCGGAATGCCTCCCCCTCCATCCTATCCTGCCGGCGGCCTCCCTGAGGGCGTCGGACATCGCGCACGTGGTTATCCTCGCGCCCTGCGGCGTCACGGTGTTCGGCCTGTTCGCGTTGAGGAGCCTGAACTCCACGGGATCCATCCCCAGCCTCTCCGCGAGCTCGTCCGTGTTGCTCTCGATCGCGAACGTGATCTGGGAGTTCCCGGCGCTCCTCATGGCAGCGGTGTACGGGTTGTTCGTGTAGACCACGGTCGTCCTGAAGCTGACGGCCGGAACGGCGTAGAGCCCGGTGACAGTGTACTGCATGACCCTCGCGTCGAACACCCCCCAGGCGACATATGCACCGGCGTCCAGGATCGCGTCTACCTCCCTGGCGACCAGCCTGCCGTCCCTCGTGGCCCCCTGGCGGACCCTCGCTATTAGCGGCTGCTTCGTGGGCGCGTTCTGGAGCTCCTCCGACCGCGTGAACTGAAGCTTCACGGGCCTCCTGGTCCTCATGGCCAGGGCCGCCGTTATAACGTCGTGCGGATACACGTCCAGGTTCCTCCCGAACGCGCCGCCTATGTACGGCTGGATCACCCTGACGTTGTACGCGGGTACCCCGAGCGACTCGGCGAGCCAGCGCTGGTATAGGAATGGGGTCTGCGTGTTCGTGATGACGTTGAGGACGCCGCGCGCATCCACCCACGCGAGGGTCCCCAGGGTGTCGCCCGGGTTGTGCGCGACATACTGGGTCCTGTAGGTGCCCTCGACCACCACGTCCGCGCGCCGGAAGGCTGCCTCCGGATCGCCGTACGAGAGGCCGAAGTCGAGGTTGACGCGGTTCGTGCCCAGTTCCTCGTGCACCAGGGCGGATCCGGGCTCGAGCGCGGCGAGGGGATCGGTGATCGACGGGAGGGGCTCGTACTTCACGTCTATCGCCTGCAGCGCCTGCGAGGCCCTCTCCGGATCGACCGCGGCGACCGCGGCTATCTCGTCGCGGACGCTCCTCACCTTTCCCCACTTGAGCGGCGGATGGTCCCTCAGGTATCCCAAGTTGTTGAGCCTCACGTCCCTCGCGGTTATGACGTCCACCACGCCCGGCATTTGGAGCGCGCCCGAGACGTCGACCGAAACTATCCTGGCATGCGGGTAGCTGCTCCTCAGGATCTTCGCGTAGAGCATGCCGGGCATCTCCACGTCCAGCATGTAGCGCGCCTCGCCGGCCACCTTCTCCAGGGCATCGTACTTCGGGACGCGAGATCCTATCGTCGAGAACTCCCTCCGGACCAGCTCGACCGACGTCATTGTACCCCGCCTCCGGACCTCTCGGCCGCGACGCGAATCGCGTCGATTATCTTGACGTACCCGGTGCACCTGCACAGGTTCCCCCTGATGGCCTCCCGGATCTCGCGCTCGTCCGGCCCTCCACCCCCGTCGAGGAACGCCTTGGCCATGAGTATCATGCCGGACGTGCAGAATCCGCACTGGACGGCGCCCGCCTCCACGAACGCGCTCTGCAGCGGATGCAGCTCCCCGCCCCTGGATAATCCCTCCAGCGTCGTTATCGAGCGGCCATCGGCGCGGTAGGCGGGGGTCATCACGGAGTAGATGGGCCTCCCATCCATGAGCACGGTGCAGGCGCCGCACGCGGAGCACGAGCCCTCGCAGAGCGCCGTCTTCACGCTCCTTATCCCCAGTTTCTCCCTGAGGACGTCGAACAGGCTCTCCCAGGGCTCCACGTCGAGCTCCACCGCCGAGCCGTTGAGCTCGAACTTCACCCTCATATCGCGGACCCCCCGGCCCTCGTATAGGCCCTCTTGATAGCCCTCCTCGCCATCGTGCCCGCGAGGTGCCTTCTGTAATCGGCGGAGGCCGAGAAATCGTCGACGGGGTCCACCGAGTCGCGCACGACGACGTAGACCTCGTCCAGGGTCCCCTCGTCGGGGATCCTCCCCACGAGAGCCCGCGGGGAATCCAGGACGACGTTCCTCCTCAATCCCCCGCCGAGCGCTATGCGCGCCGATGATATCGCGCCGTCGTCCGCAAGCGCCAGATGCGCGGACGCACTCGCTATCGGATGATCTATGTCGCTGACGACGAATTTCTCGTGCGCCGACCCGCCGCCCGGGGGTCCCAGGACGATCTCGCGGACGAACTCGCCGGTCCTCAGCGCGGGGGAAAGGGGGCCCGCCATGTAGTCCCTCAGATCGACTGTCCTCTCGCCCGAGGGACCCGAGATCCTCACGCGCGCCCCGAGCGCGAGGAGCGACGTCGCCACGTCCGATTGCGGCATGCTGATGCTAGCGCTCCCGCCGATCGTGGCCATGTTGCGGATCTGCCACCCCGGCATCGACATCACGGCGTCCGCCAGCGCCCCGAGCGCGCGCATCCTGGCGGCGCTCGATGAGGCCCACCGGTAGACGTCGGACAGCGATGCGTAGGAGCCGATCGAGATGCCGTCGCCCTCTTTCACGTAGCTGAGCCCCAGCCCCGAGAGGTCTATCAGCCCCCCGACATGGTCCAGGAGCCCGCTGTTGCGGAGCCTGAAGAGCATGGTGCCGCCCGCTATTATGACCGCGTCGCCGCCGAGCGCCTCGAGGCGCTCGATTGCCTCCTCCGGGGTCCTCGGAATAACCACCCTTGATGGCATGAAGGGCAAACCGGGGCTATATTCACTTCATAGTATAAAAGGTTGATCTAATTGCCCGCGGCCATCACGATCCCGTGGTCTGAGGGGTCTCCTGCGCCCTCTCCTTCTCCTTCACGTTCTCCGGGAGCGGGAAATTGCCGAACCTCTCCCTCAGAGCCCTCCTGAGGACCTTCCACCCGCTCATCTTCGGCAACTCGTCCATGAATATCACGTCGCGGGGCACCTTGTAGCTTATCATGTGCTGCTTAGCCCACTCCAGTATCTCCTCCCTGGTGGCCCTCTCGCCGGGCTTAAGGACGACCGCGGCGACCGGGACCTCGCCCCTCCTCTCGTCGTACTTCGCGAACACCGCGACCTCCAGTATCTTGGGGTTCTGCAGCAACATCGACTCGACCTCGGCCGGGTACACCTTGAAGCCGGAAGTTATTATCATGTCCTTCTTCCTGTCGGTCACGTAGAGCACGCCATCCTCGTCGAGGAAGCCCATGTCGCCCGTCAGGAACCATCCGTCCGGCATGAACGAATCCCGGGTGGCCTGCTCGTTCCTCCAGTATCCCTTGGCCACGGCGGGCCCCCTGAGGGCTATCTCGCCGACCTCCCCCTGTCCCAGCTCCTTCCCCGGATCCCCGGGGTCGACTATCTTCACCTCCGCGTATCCTATGGGGGCCCCGACAGATCTGTATCCCTTGCTCAGATGCTCCCAGCCCGGCACCGTCCCGGGAGCCGATCCTACCACTATCGTCTCGGAGAGCCCGTACGCGTTCAGCACCGGTATGCCGAACCTGGAGGCCCAGCGCTCCCAGACGGGCTGGGGCGTGGGCGCCCCCCCGGTCACGGCGGCGCGAACGGTCCTCACGTACTCCTCTATACCGGCCGGGCTATTCACCATGTCGGTCATGACCGGGGGCATCGTGCAGATGACCGTGGCGCCGTACTCCACGGCGTACCTCAGATACCTCTCCAGCGAATACTTCTCCATGAACACGACCGTGGCGCCGTATTTGAGCGCCGTGAGCGCCCAGCTGAACCCCACGTGGACCATCGGATAGATGTACAGCACGACGTCGTCGTGCGTGATCCCGAGGGCCCAGCGCTCCGAGTCGAACGCGGATATCCAGTTGCAGTGTGTCAGCATTGCGCCCTTCGGCATGCCCGTGGTGCCCGACGTGTACTGGAGCTGCGCGAGGCATTCCGGCTCGCAGTTCTCGGCCCTCCCGTCGGGCGAGGCCCCGGCCATCAGATCCCTCCAGCTGTGGGCGCCCTCGGCGCTCCCGCCCGCTACCACCACGTGTCCGAGGTCCGGTATCCTGTCCATGACGTGGCTCAGCACGTCGTATCCCTGGGGGGTCGTGATGGCCGCGACGGCGCCCGAGTCGTTGAGCAGGTTTACCGCCTCGAAGTCCCTAAGCGCCACGTTCATGGGGACCGCGACGGCGCCCATCCTCCATATCCCGATGAACGATATCAACGTCTCCGGCCAGTTCGGCATGTAGACAGCCACCCTGTCCCCCCTCGAGACGCCGAGCGATCTAAGCGCGTTCGAGAGGCGGTTGGCCTCCGCCAGGAGCCCGGGATATGTGTACGACACCCCCCTGTCGGGGAATATCGCCACGGGCTTCCTGGGCCAGTACCGGGCGTTTACATCGATGAAGGTCGATATATTGGGCATCCCCGGTAATTATGGTCAAGGTACTTTATAAATATGAATCAATAATATATAATTACGCCGGGCGGAAGACGGGCACCGCGACGCCGTTCCCGATATCCTCGAACTCCAGGCGCACGCGCATACCGGGCCTGACGTCCTCGGGCTTCGCGCCCACGACGCGCCCGTAGATCCTGAAGCCGTCGTCCATGTCGACTATCGCCACGGCGTAGGGCAGCTCCTTCTCCCAGGCGGGGGAATTCCCGACGACCGCCCTGGCCACGGTCGCTGCGTACACCTTTCCCGTGTCCCTGGGCTTCGCCCACTCCAGATCGCGCGAGCCGCAGTACGGACAGGATCCCCTCGGGTACCAGATGAAGCGCCCGCATTTCCCGCAACGCTGGACCAGCAGCTCGTGGCGGGCGGCGGCGTCCCAGAACGGCTTGCTCAGCGGGGTTATCTCGGGAAGCGGTTTCTCCGACATCTCACATCACCCCCAGGATCAGCGCCCCCGAATTGGCCAGGTTGTTGCCGTACGCGAGGCCCCCGAGACCGCTCACGAGGCCGGCGCGCGCGCCGTTCACCTGCCTGTTGACCGCCTCCCCCCTGAGCTGCCTCACTGCCTCCACCAGGTGCACGAACCCGGCCGCCATCCCCGGCTGACCGTTCGACAGCAGCCCTCCCCCGGTGTTCACCGGGACCTCGCCCCTGTACGATATGTCGGTCCTCTCCACGAACCTGCCGCCCTCCCCCTTCGCGCAGAAACCTATGTCCTCGATCTGCATCAGGACCGCGCCCGTGAAGTCGTCGTAGAGCTGGAGGAAGTCGAGGTCCCCGGATCCGAGCCCGGCCATCTGGAGCGCGTCGCGCGCCGCCACCTTCACCCCGGTCGTTGTCACGTCCGGCATCGCCGGATCCCCCTCCGCGTAGTTGTGCACCATCCCGTACCCAGTGATGTACACGGGCTGCTTGGGGACCCTGGACGCCTTCCCGCGGCCCGCTATCACGACCGCGAGGCCCCCGTTGACGAACATCACCGAGTCGAGGAGCCTGAGGGGATCCGATAGGACGCGCGACTTCATGTAGTCCTCGATCGTCAGGGGCGCCTTCACGTACGCGTTCGGATTTAGCCTCGCGTGCTCCCTCTGCGTCACGGCTATCTTCCCGAAGTGCTCCACCTTAGTCCCGTAGGCGCTCATGTGCCGATTCATCATGAGCCCGGCGAGGGTGACGAACCCCATCAGGCCGAAGGGCTTCATGTAATCTATATCGTACCTCCAGCTCCTGGACGTCTGGGCGCCGAACGGCGTCATCGGGGAATCTCCCCCCACCGCCACCACGTAGTCGACGAGCCCGGACCTTATGGCCGCGGCCGCCTGGATCACCAGCTCCACGGCGTTTTCACCGCCGAAATCCCCCCTGAGGAGCAGCTTTGGCCTGAAGCCGAGGTTCTGCGCTACCTCCGCAGACCATATCTCGCTGTGCGGCCACTCGCTCCCTATCACGGCGAGCCCCTGTCCGTCCATATCCCCCTTGGTCAGGCCGGCCTCCTCGAGCGCGAGCGAGACCGCCCACGCGGTGTACTGTTCCGCGCTCATGACGACCTCGCCCTTGTCGGCCCTGGCGCGGCTGTAGGGCGTCTCGCCCATCCCGATTATCGCAACATCCCCGCTCATTGTGTTTCGAACGGGCTTGAAGATATATTAACTTGTTCCGGCCTGGCACAACTGAGTGATGGAGATGTCCGAGAAACCTCTCATCCTGTACGAGAAAAAGCCCGAGGACCACGTGGCGATAATAACGCTGAACAGGGACGAGGCGCGCAACGCGTTCAACGTCGCTATGCTCCAAGAGTTCTACGAGGCGCTGAAGAAGGCGGCCGACGACCGCGAGGTATGGGTGATCGTCATAACGGGCGCCGGCAGGGCCTTCAGCTCCGGGGGAGATGCGAAGGAGTTCCTGGCGAACGTGGAGGCGGGGAAGTATTACGAGATAGAGAAGTTCAACAGGTTCAACCTCGACATATGGCGCTTCATGGAGAAGATGAGGAAGCCGATAATAGCGGCGGTCAATGGACACTGCAACATAGAGACTATACAGGCGGTCGACCTGGTGGTCGCGAGCGACAAGGCGAAGTTCGGCCTGCCGGAGACGGGGCTCGGCATAATGCCGGGCGCCGGCATAACGGTGAGGCTGCCCCGGGTGATAAGCAAGTACTGGGCCAAGTACCTCCTGTTCACCGGCGAGTGGATATCCCCGGAGGAGGGCTACAGGCTCGGGTTCGTCAACGCGGTGGTCCCGCACGAGCAGCTCATGGAGAAGACGATGGAGCTCGTGAGGAAGATAACGAAGAACGCGCCGCTCGCGGTGGGCACGACGAAGGTGGCGGTGAACCTGGGGAGCGAGATGCCGATAGACGAGGGCACCGAGTACCAGCTCAAGGAGAACCTGCTCCTGTTCTACACGGACGACCTGAAGGAGGGAATCAGGTCGTTCTTCTACGAGAAGAGGCAGCCGAAGTTCCAGGGCAAGTGACCTTAAAATATATTTTTTAATTTTATTTAATTTCTGTTTCTATCGCTGCTTCTTGAGCTTCTCCTTCGTGCACTTGAAGATATCGGACACGGTCTTGAACGCTATGTCGTTCAGGTAACGGGCGCCGAGGCCCGCGAGCGTCCCCGAGACTGTGACGTCGGCCACCCAGTCCAGCTGGGTGCCCTGCGGGGCGTCCTTCAGCTCCACAGTGGAATTTATGAGCGCCTTGCTCCCTACGCCGCTGCCGTCCATCTTCATGACGATCCTGGAGGGCGGGTTCTTCTCGACCACCTCGTACTTCACCTTTATGGTCCCCCTGAGTATCCCCACGCCCACCCGGACGTCCGCCGTGAAGTGATCGGAATCCGTCACCTGGAGCGACTTGAGGCCCGGGACGCAGTCCCCGACCTTCTGGGGATCCGTCAGGAAATCCCACACGGCCTGCCTGGGGGCCTCGATGGTTTCCGAACCGTTGAACTGAGGCATCATATCACACCTCCGGTATCAGTGGGATGAGCCCTTTAATATACGTAATATGGTTTCGGGATCCGCGTGGCTGTCCACAAGCTCCGCCCCGAGCGGGGAGAGCGCGTCCTCTATCGCGCTTATCACGGCCTGGACGGCGGTGCCGCCGCCCTCGCCCATGCCCTTGGCGCCCGTCGGGGTGAACGGGCTGGGGGTCTCCGTGTGCACCACCGAGAGCGGTGGTATCTCCAGCGCCGTCGGCGCCAGGTAGTCCATGAAGTTCGAGTTCAGCAGGTTCCCGTTCTCGTCGTAGTTGTACTTCTCGTAGAGGGCCTCCGCTATCCCGTGCGCTATGGCGCCGTGCACCTGGCCGTCCACCACGAGCGGGTTCACGATCCTGCCGGAGTCCTCCAGCGCCACGTAGTTCAGTATCCTGGGCATTCCGGTCTCTGGATCCACCTCCACCACGACCACGTGGACGTTGTACGAGTATGTGAGGGCGAGGTTCGCCCTCCTGTTCTCATCCGGGTTCTGGAACGGGGGCCTGAATATCGCGATCGAGTAAAGGCCGGGCTCCATCCCGGGCGGCATCTCGTTCACGTTCCCGTAAGCGACCCTCGCTATCCTCTTGAAATCGACGGCCCTCTGGGGATCCGTCCTGCAGAACGCCTTACCGCCGTCCAGGACGACGTCCAGCTCGTTACATCTGAGCATGTACGCGGCTATCTTTGCGAGCTTCGCCTTCAGCCTGGCGGCCGCCAGATACACGGCCGAGAGGCCGAGCGGGGCGAACCTGCTCCCGTACGTGCCCGAGTGCATCGTGTATATCGACGTGAACGAATCGAATCCGGTCTGCACGTATATGTCGTCGTAGTCCACGTCCAGCACGTCCGCGACCACCTGCGCTGCGGTCGTCTCGTGGCCCATTCCCTGGGGCGAGGTCCCGAGCGTCACCCTGACCTTGCCGTCGGGCGTCATCTGGACGAGCGCGCCCTCCGTGCCGCTGGTGTAGGGCAATCCCGGATTGTACATCTTCACCTGGGCCATGTTGGGGCCGGCGGAGTCGGATCCAACGACAACGCCTATCCCCACGTACCTCCCCTGCCTCCTGAGCTCCTCCTGCTTCCTCCTCCACCCCTGGTAATCGGCCGCCTCGAGCGCCTTCTTGAGCCCGTCGGGCCAGTTCCCGCTGTCGTAGAGCCCGCCGCTGGGCGTCATGTACGGCATGTCCTCCGGCCTCACGAGGTTCCTCATCCTTATCTCGGCCGGATCCACGCCGAGCTTCCGCGCTATCCTGTCCATTATCCTCTCTATCATGAACAGATGGGGTGCCCTCGAGAAGCCGCGGATGGACGTGGACGGGCATTTGTTGGTGAACACCGCGTAGAAATCGTTCTCCAGCGCCTTTATCCGGTACAGCCCGGTGGACACCTGCGCCCACACGGTCATGCCCGCGGGTTCGTGCCTCGAGTAAGCTCCGTCGTCGTCTATGCACTTCATCCTGATGGCCAGCACAGTCCCGTCCCTCTGGACGGCGGCGCTCACGTAGCAGGTCCTCTCCGCGTTGTGGGCGGCGGCCTGGAGGTTCTCCGTCCTGGTCTCCACGTACTTCACGGGCCTCCTGAGCTCCTTGGAGGCGAGAGAAGCCAGCACCATGTACACGTAGTTGATGAGCTTGGTCCCGAACCCCCCTCCTATGTCGCGGGTCACGACCCTCAGCTTGGGGTACGGCATGTTGAGCCCGGCCGACAGCTGCGGCAGCCACTCCATCGGGGCCTGGTTGTTGCAGTACACGGTCATCACGTCCAGGCGCTCATCGTAGTCCGCGACCACAGCGTTCGGCTCCATAGGGGCCCCGGTGAACCTGTGGTAATGGAACTTGGCGTCCACGACCATGTCGGCGTGCTGGAAGTAGTAGTCAACGTCGCCCCACTTGTAGTGCACGTGCGCTATCATGTTGGATCCGACCTCCTCGTGCACCAGGGTGGATCCGGGCTCCAGCGCCTTCTCCGCGTCCATCACGGCCGGGAGGGGTTCGTAGTCGACATCTATCTGGTTCGCCGCGTCCTCCGCGAGGTAGCGGCTCTCCGCCACGACCATCGCGACGGGCTCCCCCTGGAACCTGACCTTATCCACGGCCAGCGGATAGTCGATGGCGTTCCTCGCGGGGGGAGGCGTGGCCTGCGGAAGGGGCCTCATGCGCTTCTTTATGTCGTCGCCCGTCCAGACGAGGAGGACCCCGGGCATCGATTTGGCCCTGGAGATGTCTATCCCCTTTATCCGGGCGTGGCCGTAGGGGCTCCTGAGGAACGCCACGTACGCCATGCGCGGCAGCTGGACATCGTCTACAAACGCGCCCCTCCCCCTCACCAGGCGGTGGTCCTCCTTCGGCTTCAGGGGCTTCCCGAGCCATTTGAGGGTCAGGGCGGTGCTATCCTGTGTGTAGAGTGAAATTAGCTCCGGAGAGGCCTTGGACATCCGCCATCAACCCGCTCTGGGGCTGGACATCTTGAGGGCGGCGGCCTTTATCGCCTTCACTATGTTGACGTACCCAGTGCACCTGCACAGGTTGCCCTCTATCGCCTTCCTTATCTCGTCCTCGCTCGGATTGGGGTTGCGGCCCAGCAGGAAGTACGCGGACATCAGCTGTCCGGGCGTGCAGTAACCGCACTGCAGCGCGTGGTTCTCCCAGAAGGCCTCCTGGAGCGGGTGGAGCTGGCCGTCCTTCTCCAGCCCCTCGACCGTCAATATCTCGGAGCCGTCGGCCTGCACCGCGAGCACCATGCACGACTTCACGCTCCTCCCGTTCAGTATGACGGTGCACGCTCCGCAGTGGCCGGTATCGCATCCTATGTGGGGCCCCGTGATCCCCAGATTATCGCGGAGGAAATCTATCAGGAGGGTCCTGGGCTCCACGTCGGCCTCGTATGGCTGGCCGTTCACCCTGACCCTCACGTGTACGAGTTCCTGTCCCTCGCTCATTGTTCCACCCCCGTAGCGCGCCTCCACGCCTTCAATATAGCCCTCTTGACCAGGACCTTGGACACCTCCTTCCGGTACCAGCCCGTGGCCTGCACGTCCGATGGGGGCTCCAGACCCTCGACGCCCTTCTCGGCGGCCCTGGCGGCCAGACCTTCGTCCACCTTGGATCCCAGGAGCACGCTCTCGGCGCCCGTCGCCCTGTAGGGCTTCGGCGCGACGGATCCCAGGGCTATCCTGGCCTCCTTCACATTTCCGGCGTCGTCGACCGACATCTGGGCTGCGACCTCCACTATGGAGAAATCTATCTCCCTCTTCGAGAGCTTCATGTAGGTTCCGCCGCTCATCCGCGGCCACGGCGGCAGCCTCACCTCCACCAGCATCTCCCTCTCCGGATCAAGCGCCGTGGTGAACGAGTCGACGAAGAAGTCGTCGGCGGATATCGTCCTCCTCTCGCCGTTCCTCCGGGCGACGACGATCTGCGCCTTCAGCGCCACCATGGCCGGAGGGAGGTTCGCTGACGGATCGGCGTGCGCCAGGCTCCCGCCTATCGTGCCCCTGTTCCTCACCTGCTGATCGCCGAGCCGGTAGAGGGCCTCGTGGAGCGCCGGGTAGCGCGTCCTCACGACCGGCGACTGTTCGAGCTCATCGTACAGGGTCATCGCGCCTATCGACAGCCAGCCGTTCCCCTCCTCCCTTATATAGCGCAGGCCGTTTATCCTGTTGAGGTCTATCAGGGCGGACGGCGCCAGCAACCTGAGCTTCATCAGCGCCAGCAGGCTCTGGCCCCCGGCCAGGAGCTTGGCGCCTTCCTTCTCCTCAAGCAGCCTCAGCGCGTCCTCAACTGTCTCGGGTGCGTAATACTCAAACGGAGCAGGACGCAATCCGCATGAAAGTGGGCCGGGAGTTATTTAAAGTTGAAACGCGCGGAGCGGCCGGTCGGCCTAGAACGTCCTCGGGAGCCCGAGGAGGCGCCTGCTGATGAAGTTGAACACCATCTCCCTGGGCACCGGGGCGGTCTTGAACAGGCGGAGGTCCCTGTAGTAACGCTCTATGTCCATCTCGACCGAGAAGCCCAGTCCGCCGAAGGCCTGGACCGCCTGATCCGCGGCCCTCCACGCGGCCTCCGCCGCTATGTATGCGGCCATGTTGCCCTCCACCGATGGATCCTCCCCCCTGTCGAAGCGCCACGCCGCCTTCTGGAGCAGGAGCTTGGCCGCCTCCAGGTACATTTTGATCTCGGCCAGCGGAAAGCTGACGGCCTGGTTGGAGCCTATGGGCCTCCCGAAGACGTTCCTCGTCTTCGCGTAATCCACGGCCAGGTCCAGCACGTACTCGCCGGCGCCGGCGGCGACGGACGCGGTCCCCAGGCGCTCCGCGTTGAACACGTTGACCAGGTAGCGCCATCCCCTGTCGACCTCACCTATCACGTCCTCCTCCGGTATCACAGTATCCTCGAAGTAGACGACGTTCTCGCCCAGCGGCCTCATGACCGACGCCGGGAGTTTAGCCGTCCTGACCTTCGACCTGTGGGTGTCGAGCATGAAGAGCGTCAGGCCATCGCTCCTGTCCCTGACCTCCTCCTTGCGCTTCGTCCTCGCTATGAGGAGTATCGCGTCGGCCCTGTGCGCCAGGGTCATCCATATCTTCTGGCCGTTGACAACGTACTCGCCGGCCCTGTGCTCTGCGTACGTCTCTATATCGAAGGTGTTGACGCCGGCCACGGGCTCCGTGTGCCCTATGCTGAATATCGCCTTCCCCTCGGCTATCCTAGGCAGCCACTTCTCCTTCAGGCCGGCGCTCCCGAACTGCCTTATCGGGTACGTCCCGAACATGTAGGTCCTCATGAGGAGATCCCCGCCCGGGACACCGGCGCCGTTCCTCGCGGCCTCGTACGCCGCCACGTGGGCCTCGTACATGTTGAGCCCGGCGCCGCCGTACTCCTCGGGGACCAGGAGCCCCAGCCATCCCTGCTTCGCGAGCGCGTCCCAGTACTCCTGGGGGAACTCCTCGGCCACGTCCTTCTGACGCCAGTACTCCCGGGGGAACTGCTTCACCAGATCGGCCATGCCCTTCCGGAGGAGCGCGTGCTCGTCCGTCTCGCCGAAGTCCATGCCGCAACTTGAGGGGGATAGCTAATAATAGTTTTCAGCGCCTCACGAGCGCGGCTAGCCATCCCGGGATATCCCGGGAGCGGCCGGTGGACGGATCCAGGTGTATCATGGTTATCCTGCCGCTGGCCACCGTCGCGCCATCGGACGCGTCGGACACCGAGCCGTCGAACACGATGACGCGGTTCCTGATCTCCACCGGGCGGGCGACGACGTCCAGCACGTCCCCCAGCTTGGACGGCCTGTCCATCCTCGCGCGATACTCGCCTATGGCGAACGCGACTACCTCGCCGGTCTCCCTGAAGCGCAGGCTCCCATCCTGCTGGAACTCGAACCCGAGCCCCCTGAAGTAC
Organism: Nitrososphaeria archaeon; assembly: GCA_046536535.1. GTDB lineage: Archaea > Thermoproteota > Nitrososphaeria > Conexivisphaerales > Conexivisphaeraceae > Conexivisphaera. Next base: position 3,611 of record JAWDMO010000021.1, on the reverse strand, counting down.
TCCTGTATGGCCCTGTCAATCCAGATGGAATACTTCGAGAAGTGGACCCTTTTGCTGCAGTCCGTGTCGTCAAATGAGACGACCACCCTGATGCGGCCCTCCATAGCGGGCACACCGACCTCAGGGGGCGTGTCCCGCGGCCCTGATGGCCCTCAGTATGTTCTCCGGGCTGAGCGGGGCCCTGTCGAGCCTGACGCCGAGCGGGGAGAGCGCGTCCTCTATCGCGCCGAAGAGCGCCGGCGGGGCGCCTATCGATCCGCCCTCGCCCATGCCCTTCCAGCCGCCCAGCTGCGGGCTCGGCGTCTCAATGTGCTCCACCTCTATGTTGGGCACCTCCAGCGCCGTCGGGACCAGGTAGTCCACGAAGTTCGAGTTCAGCAGGTTCCCGTTCTCGTCGTACCTGAGCTCCTCGTACATGACGCCGCCTATCTCGTGCGCGACCGCGCCGTGCGTCTGCCCGTGCATGGTCATGGGGTTGACCGAGATGCCCGCGTCCTCGAGCACGTAGTATTTCATTATGTTCACCTTCCCGGTCTCTGGGTCCACGTCCACGACCACGAAGTGCCATGCGTAGCTCGCCGTGGTGTAGACCTCCGGCTCGTACGTCGTCACGACCTCGAGCCCCGGCTCCAGGCCCATCGGTATCCGGTGGACCTCCTGGTACGCTATCCTGGCGACCTCCGGGAACGGCATCCTCCTCGATGGATCCGATTTCACGTAGAACCAGCCGTGGGCTACGTCGACGTCGGAGGGCTCCACGCCCAGGTTGAATGCCGCTATCCTGGTCATCTTGTCCCTTATCATCCTGGACGCCTTGACGGCGGCCCCCCCGACGACCACCGTGACCCTGCTGGCCCACGCCCCGTAGCTGTAGGGCGTATCCTCGGTATCGCCCTCCACCACGGTCACGTCGTCGAGGTGCACCTGGAGCTCCTCCGCGACTATCTGCGCGAATATAGTCTCGTGGCTCATGCCCTGGGTCGACTGGCCCGTGAAGAACTTCACCTTCCCGGTCGGCTCCACCCTGAGCCTGACCATATCGTATCCGCCGACCTTCCATCCGAGGCCCTCGGAGAGCCTCTTGGAGGAGGGCGCCGAGTACTCCACGTACGTCGAGACCCCTATCCCCACGTACCTCCCCTGCCTCCTGAGCTCCTCCTGCTTCCTCCTCCATCCCCTGTAATCGAAGGACCTGAGCGCTGTCTCCAGCGCCCCGGGGTAATTCCCGCTGTCGTACACTATGTTGGTGACCTGTCTGTAGGGCATCTCCTCGGGCCCGATCAGGTTGCGCCGGCGTATCTCGACCGGGTCGAGCCCCAGCTTGCGCGCGGCGCCGTCCATTATCCTCTCCATGACGAGCGATCCCGTCGGCCTTCCGAACCCCCTGTGGGCAGCGTACGGCGCCTTGTTCGTCGCGACGCAGTAGAGGTCGAACTCGTATCCCTGCATCTTGTAGGGACCCGGCGCCTGAGCCTGCGCCACGAGCGCGGGCTGTATCTCCGTCCAGAACGGGCCGTAGACGCCGAAGTCGGCGATGCCCTTTATATAAACCGCCAGCACCTTTCCATCCTTCGTGAACGCCCCCCTGTAGCTGATCTTCCAGTCCCTGGCGTGGCCGGTCACCTGGAGGTTCTCGGTCCTCGTCTCGACCCATTTCACCGGCCTCCTGAGCTTGAGCGCCAGCTGCAGGACCGCTATGTCGTCCGGGTAAACGTGCGATTTGGGGCCGTATCCGCCGCCCACCCTCTTCGCTATCACCCTTATCCGGTCCTCGGGGAACTTGAGGACCTGCGATACGTACGTCTTGAAGACGTGGGGGAACTGGGTGGTCACCCATATGGTGAAGACGTCCTTCACGGGATCGTAGTGCGCGGTTATCGCGCGGGGCTCCATGGGCGTCGGGGAGTGCCTGTTGCTCACGAGCGTGCCCTCGACCACCAGGTCGGCGCGCGCGAACGCCCCCTCGACGTCCCCGAACTTCGCGTCCCCGTGATAGATCAGGTTGTCTCCCCACTCATCGTACAGCAGGGTGGATCCGGGCTCCAGCGCCTTCTCCGCGTCCACGACCGCGGGGAGGGGCTCGTACTCGACCTCGACCAGCTGTACGGCGTCCTCCGCCGCGTATCTGTCGGTGGCAGCGATCGCCACCACGGGCTCCCCCTGGAACCTGACCCTACCGACCGCGAGGGATGTGCGGGGCACCTGCCTCATGCCGGGCATCTCCATCCAGGAGTGAAGCGGAACGGCCTCGTCGGGCGTCAGGATCCCGACCACCTTCGGGTCGCTGAGCGCCCTCGAGACGTCTATGCTCTTTATCCGGGCGTGCGCGTAGGGGCTCCTGACGAACGCGACGTAGACCGTGCCGGGCAACCTGACGTCGTCCGTATAGGTGCCCCTGCCCCTTATGAGCTCGGAATCCTCCTTCCTCTTCACGGATGCGCCAACCCATTTATATCTGGAGAGTTCTGACCGTTCAAGCTTGACCTCGGCCGCCTGCGCAGGCATTCTGTCGGCATCTGCGAGTTCGTGATATAAAAGTCTGAAGCGCGCTGCCCGGACGGAAACCCCAATATCCACCCCGCCCGCATGTCCTGTGATGGTCTACTCGAACATCAGGTACGAGACGAGGAACGGCGTCGCCTGGATCACGATAGACAGGGCCGACGTGAGGAACGCACTGGACGCCGGGACGAAGGAGGAGATTCTGGACGCGCTCGACGAGGCGGAGGGGGACCCGGACGTATTTGCGGTCGTGATAACCGGCGCGGGCGATAAGTCGTTCTGCGCCGGCGCGGACCTCAGGATGTTCCTCGAGATGGACGAGGAGGCGGCGGGGCCGTACCTCAGGATAACCAAGGGGCTGGTGGACAGGATAGAGGGCCTGTCGAAGCCGGTGATCGCGGCGGTGAACGGACACGCGTTCGGCGGCGGGCTCGAGCTCATCCTAGCTAGCGATCTGGCGGTGGCGGTGGAAGATGCGCTACTCGGGCAGACCGAGGTGAACGTCGGCCTGATACCGGGTGCCGGCGGTTCCCAGAGGCTCCCGCGGCACGTGGGGATAAAGAAGGCGAAGGAGATGATATTCACGGGGAAGCCGATAACGGCGAAGGAGGCGGAATCGCTCGGGATTGTCAACAGGGCGGTCCCGAGGGAGGAGTTCCTGAATACGGTGGAGCGGTATCTGGAGGACCTGAGGTCCAAGAGCCCTCTCATACTGTCGTTCGCCAAGAGGGCGACGAACGCGAGCTTCCAGAAGGCGTTCGACGAGGGAATGGAAACCGAGTCGGAGCTCTTCGCCGGATGCTTCTCGACGGATGATCAGAAGGAGGGCGCGAGGGCTTTCCTCGAGAGAAGGAAGCCGCAGTGGAGGGGAACGTGATCCGCGTCAGTGCGGCATCGTGAAGCCGCCATCTATGTAAACGGTATGTCCAGTTATGAACCCGGAGTCGCCCGACGCGAGGAACATTATCACCGGTATCACGTCCTCTATCTGGCAGATGCGCTTCAGCGGCGTGCTCTGCAGGACGAATTTCTTCCTCTTGGGCCAGTCCGGCCTGGCCTTCGTGGCCTCGGTCTCTATGTAACCGGGCGCCACCGCGTTCACCCTGACC
>JAWDMO010000020.1:0-17772 GCA_046536535.1 Nitrososphaeria archaeon | reverse complement strand
TTCCCTCGCCCTCCTCTCGCTTGCCATGAGGCCGACGTATGCGGCTCCCTTCCTCAGCGCTACCTCGACGGCGGGCACATCGTGCGGGCTCCCGCCCTCGTTGGCGACCACGACGAACTCACCCTCGGAGAGCACCCTGTCCAGGTCATCGATGGGGGCGACCATCATGTCCCCCTGAGTTCCAGAAGCCCCTGTAAGCCCGGGACCCGGGGACTCGTCCGAGAGGCGAACAGCGGGCATGCCCATTTCCCTCGCCATGCGCGATATGGACGTAGCTATGGGGCCGGAGCCCACTATCAGTACCCCGGGGAACGGGCCTATCGCCTCCGCGGATATCCTGCGATCACCCTCGACCACATCCAGCCTGCCGGCCCTCAGCGCTGCGTCGTAGAACCTGACGTGATCCCTCGAACCCGTCACGAGGACCCCCTCCGATATCACGCTCCTGATCACATCGGCGCCGCGCGTCTCCGTCACCAGAACGACCGGCCTGCCCATCGAGGTCAGGTACGAGATGTGGGGGAAAACGTCGCAGGTGGACATGGGATGCATTGCGCTGTGACTCAAATATAAAAGTTGCTTATAAACCTAAATATAAACATTAGTGTTTCAGCAAAGCCAATATCTGCGGACGATCTCAGCGTCGCGTGCTGCTGTTCTCAAGGCTCAGCGGGGACAACGCGGACCTCGGCATGGGGGAGGCCAGGGCGCTCTGCGACGCAAGGACGGGGACTTCATCGGTCGTGGAGTACAACCCGCCGGCGCTGGTGATCGAGTGCGGAGGTGACGTGAACCTGGGGGCCCTGGGCGGCTTCATACTGGAGTCCGGGCAACTGATCTGGAGGGGATCCGCGGAGGAGTTCGACGCCCGGGAGATGGAGGTCCCGGTGATGGACGGCCCGGTGAAGGCCGATGCCGAGGGCTTTGGGCAGGAGCACAACTTGAGGATAGCACGCGATCTCGGGGAATTGATGGTGGAGACGGGAATGGCGGTGGATGTCCGGAAGCCGCGCAGCGTGCTCAGGGCGTATCGCGTGGGGGATCGCGTGTACGTGGCGGCCGTGAGGCATGTGCGGGCCAAGTGGAAATCGCGGGATATCCGCTCGAGGCCCTTCCGCCATCCCTCGATGCTCACGCCGAGGTTCGCGAGGGCGCTCGTCAACCTGAGCAGGCCCAGGGTTGGAGGCATACTGCTTGACCCTTTCTCCGGGACCGGGGGCGTCCTGCTGGAGGCGCAGGAGGTCGGGTGTCTCCCGCTTGGGGTGGATCTGGACTGGCGCATGGCGCGGGGCGCGCTGAGGAACATCGGGTGGGCCGGATCCACGGGGGGTATAGTGAGGGGGGATTCCAGGGCGCTCCCGGTCAACCGCTCAGACTGCGTCGCGTCTGATCTCCCGTATGGGAGGATGAGCAGCTCCATGGGATCCACCACCGATGAGCTGCTCGCCTCGATTGTCGAGGAACTCCCCGGGATCCTCGGGCCCGGCGGATATGCCGCGCTGATGGTCAGGGAACGCGTGCCCGGCGTGAGGGCCGGCGGCGTCGATCTGGTGGAAACATATTTACACAGGGTCCATGACGCGCTCACAAGGAAGATATTCGTGTATAGGGTGACCGGGTCCTGAGCCAGTATGAGGTCACGTTCCTCGGCACCGCGTCCGCGTCGCCCGGATATGGAAGGAGGCTGCCGGCGGCGGTCGTCAGATCCGGCGATGCCTATCTGATGCTAGACTGCGGCGAGGGGACCCAGTACGCGCTGCGCGAGCTGGGATGGAGATATGTTAACAGAAAGCTCTGCGTGCTCGTGTCGCACATGCACGGGGATCACGTGCTGGGAATCCCCGGGCTCCTGCTCAGCCTGAGCCTCTCCGGAAGGACCAAGGAGGTCCACCTCCTGGGCCCCCGGGGGCTCAAGGGGTTCGTCGGGGCAGCGCTGGACTACATGAGGGCCGGGCTCACGTTCGGGCTGTCATTCCACGACGCCAGCGACGGCATGGAGCTGGAGCTCTGCGGCGCCGACGTCAGGGCCGCACTGGGCAGGCATACCGCGCCGAATTACGCGTACAGGATCGACTTCAGGAAACCGGGAAAATTCCACCCGGAGCGCGCCGAGGCGCTCGGCGTACCCAAGGGTTCCCTCTGGAAGGCGCTGCAGGGGGGATCCCCGGTGAACGCGAACGGAAGGCTCGTGATGCCCGAGGATGTCATGGACCCGCTGGAACTCAGGACTTCCATAGCGTACTCGGGCGATACAAGGCCGACGCACAGGCTCGTGGAACTGTTCAGGGGGGCCGATCTCCTGATACATGAGGCGACTTTCTCCGCGGGTGATCGCCGGAGGGCGGTCGAGAACATGCACTCGACGGCGAGGGAGGCAGGAAGGGTCGCGAGGAGGGCCGGCGTCGGATATCTAGTACTGACGCACTTCAGCAACAGGTACAGGGATGTGGACCCCCTGGTCGAGGAGGCGATGAAGGAGTTTCCCCGCGTGTACCCGGCCAGGGAGGGCAGGACGTTCGCACTAACGCCGGAGGGCCTCCTTCTCCGGGACCAGCCACTCGATCACTGAGTCCAGGTCGTCCGATTCTATCCTGAGCACTATCGGCCCGAGCGGCGACTCCTCCTCTTCCTCGACGAACGATATACGGCCTATATACGCGGCCTGCCTGTTCAGGTAGACGTAGGTCCGGTTGCCGGTCCTGTTCTCCAGGAGCAGCCTGCGGAGCGCGGCCATCGTACGCCTGTATCTGGCCTGATCGCGCAACGCGAACAGCGCCCGGATGCCCGAGGCCTCGACGACCAAGACGCGACCCTCCAGCCTCTCCAGGACGTCCCCGGCCCTCCTTCCGCCCAGCACGTTCATCGCGGCGCTCAGGACCTTCGATGGATCCTCGCTGGGATTCAGCCCTGCCTCGACCCTGACCCTCACATCATCCCTGGGAGGAGCCATTCCCCTCCACCCATGATTCGACCAGTTCCGCGGCGCGGGCGCCCAGCTCCGCCATGGATATCCCCTCGTTAACTATCATGCCGTCGGCCATGGCTATGACGTCCCCTATCCTGAGCGCCAGCTCCGCAGAGTCCCGCGAGTGAAACTCCTCCCATGTGTGGGGGTCATCGTGCCGGCCCCTGGCCTTCAGGTACTCGAACCGCCTCGCAGGCGATGCGTGCACGGCGAGCACCATCACGCGGCCCAGGCCCCTGAGGTGCGCGATCTCCTCCGGCGACCTTATCCCGTCTATCACGACCGCCCGCCCGGCGATGGACCTTATCCTGTCCTCCAGGAGCACGGCGAGCGCGGCCGGTCCGTACTCCCCCCTGACGAGCTCCATGACCTTCAACTGGCTCTCCAGCCCGGGCTTGAGTCCCCTGCGCCGGACCTCTTCCCTTATCACATCCCCCATAGATACGATGTCGTAGTTCATCCTGGCGAGATGGCCTGCGGCGGTCGTCTTGCCGGCGCCCGGCATCCCCGTTATTCCCACTATGAGAGGTCTCCTCTCCATCGCGCCGGCTGTGCACATGCCCTCAATTTAGGTTGTGCAGCGCGTACGCGAGCTACCGCGCCATTACAATGCGGCTTTCCCCTATCCGCGATTCGGGATTTCCCCGTTCCCACAAACATCCCTCATACTTTAAAGCCGGGGAGTTCCGGCCGTATCTCCGATGCCGGTCAGATGCTTCGTCGCGATTGATATCCGTATGGAGGGCGAAGGGCTGAACGCGTACAGGAAAATCACCAAGTCGCTGGAGGCCACGATGAGGATCAAGCCGGTCGAGGAGGAAAACCTGCACCTCACGCTCCGGTTCATCGGTGAGGTGGACGATGACGTTGTGCCCAGGATAGCGGAGGCGCTCAGGGGGATCGGATACCGCCCGTTCACGATCGCGTTGAGGGGCCTAGGGGCGTTCCCATCCCCAAGCAACCCCAGGGTCATATGGGTGGGGATAGATGAGGGCGAGAGGGAGCTGAGGGAGCTGAGGGATAGGGTCGAGGGGAGATTGAGGGGAATTGTACCAAGGGATGAGAGCTTCACTGCGCACCTGACGATAGCCAGGGTGAAGGAAAGGCCTAGGGGCGGGCTCGACATATTCAAGGAATACGGTGATTACGACTTCGGGCGCGTGGACGTGAGGGAATTCAAGCTCAAGAGGAGCGTCCTGTCGAGGACGGGGCCTATCTACACGGATATAGAGGTGTACCCGCTGATTGATGGCGGAGGAAATAGTGGAGGAGGTCAAGGCTAGGCTCAGGCCATCCCCCGAGGAGAGGAGGAGGGCTGGGAGGGCGGCCGGGAGGGCGCTCGACGCGGCCGAGCGCGCGCTCGCGGAGCTCGGGCTGGGCGGGGAGGCCAGGCTGGGCGGATCATATGCGCATGATACATGGCTGGCGGGCCACGCCGACGTCGACGTCTTCCTGCTCCTGCAGCCGGGGATAGCCCTGGAGGAGGATGGATTGAGGGCGGCCGGGAGGGCGCTCGAGCTGGCGGGGGCAGAGGGCGTTGAGAGGAGGTATGCCGAGCATCCATATCTCAGCGGAAGCCTGGAGGGCATAACGGTGGAGATTGTGCCGTGCTATCGCGTGGCGCGCGGCGAGTGGAGGAGCGCCGCCGATAGGTCCCCGTATCACACCGAGTACCTGCTGAGCAGGCTGAGCGACGGCGTGAGGGATGAGATAAGGGCCGCGAAGGGGTTCATGATAGCGCAGGGTATATATGGCGCCGAGATAAAGATCAGAGGGTTCAGCGGCTATCTTGTAGAGGTCCTCGTGCTGGCCCATGGAGATCTCCTGAAGCTCATGAGGGCGGCCACGTCGTGGAGGGATGGGGAGGTGATATCGCCGGAGCCGCTTCAGCTCGACGTGAGGGCGCTTCACAGGGGAGCTCCAATAGTGATACCGGACCCCGTTGACCAGAGGAGAAATCTCGGCGCCGCGGTATCCATGTGGAGCCTGGGCAGGTTCATACTGACCTCGGAGGCTTTCCTGGAGGATCCGAGCATCGCGTTCTTCGAGGAGCCGGAGGAGCTGGGGAGGCCGCTCGGGCCGGAGGAGCTGGCCCGGAACTCCATATCGGTGGTATTCGAGAGGCCGCCTGGGCCGGAGGATACCATCTGGGGCGAGATCTGGAGGACCGCCAAGGGGCTGGCGGAATACCTGCGGTCCAGGGGGTTCGAGGTCCTAGCGCGCGCGGTGGGCGAGGATCCGGCGACCGTCGCCATGACGTTTCTCCTGGACCGGCTCGAGTGCTGCAACGTGGAGCTCCGGAGGGGGCCGCACGTTTTCATGGCGAACGCCAGGAGGGAGTTCGCCGAGTCGTCGAGGGAGCGGGGGCCCCTGTGGGTCGGCGACGATGGATATCTTTACTCGATGAGGACATCGGCCGCCAGGAGGGCGGCGGGCGAACTCCTCAGGGCGCTCGACGATCCCGTCAGGCTGGCGGGCGCCTCCAGGGGGCTGCTCGACGCGCTTCGCTCCGCCAAGATACTGGAGGGGGAGGAGGTGTTGAGCGGGGGTGAATCGGTGCGGAGGAGTCTTGCCGGCCTCACGTCGGGGCGTCCGCTGGCCTAGCCCGTCGGACGTCGCCCGGGAGGCCCCGATGATTCTGGCCTACCCGACGGGAGATCGGTCGAAGGCATTAGAGGTGGCGAGGGAGCTGGAGCGCGCGGGGATCGACGGCGTGGCTATGGCGGGGAGGATCGCTGTGGGGCGCCACAGGGTGCTCGGAAAGGGCAAGTCCTCGATGGTCCTTATCTGCGAGGCGGAGGGCGAGGTCGTCGCCGCCAAGGTCAGGAGGATCGATTCGCCGACCCCCGATATGGTTATGGAGGCCACCATGCTCAGGGCCGCGAACTCGGCGGGCGTGGGGCCGAAGCTCCTGGGATGGAGCGCCAACTCCATAGTGATGGAGCTCCTGGTAGGGAGGTCGCTCGCGGCGTTCCTGTCGGCCGCGGGGCCGCGCGCCGGGACCTCGGTCCGCGTGATGCTATCAGCGCTCGATAAGGCCAGGGCGCTCGACGCGGCGGGCATCGATCACGGTGAGCTGCACGACCCCAGGGAACATGTGCAGGTGGTGTGCGGCGAGCCCGAGATAATAGACTTCGGATCCGCGAGCGCGGCCAGGAGGCCATCAAACGTCACATCCCTGGCGAGCGCAATAGTGAGGCTGACGGGGAGGATGCCCGATGGACGGCTCATCGGGGCCCTCAGGGCGTATAAGGAGGAGATGAGCGATGAGAGATATCGGGAGATCCTGGAATCGCTGGGGCTCCGGCGAGCTGCCCCGTGATGCTATTGGACTGAGTGGACCCGGGAATCGGGGAAGCACGCGGCCGCAGATGCGGGCGGTTCACGTCTACGTCCCAGCGCGCCCATCGAAGCGAGACGGCGCCCGATATGGTTATAGGAGCCCGGGAGGCCGAACCAACGCATGATGTCGAACAGGCAGGCCCGCAGGCTCATGGAGAAGATGGGCCTCAACGTCGAGGAGATGGAGGGCGTCAGGGAGGTCGTCATACAGATGGATGACGGCAGGTCGATACACATCAAGGAGCCCGCCGTCTACAGGATGAAGGCGAAGGATATGATGGTGTATAACGTCATGGGGAAGGAGGAGGAGTCGGGCGGACCTGGCGGCGAGGAGATCGCGCTCTCGGAGGATGACGTGAAACTGGTCATGGATCAGACCGGGGCGACCCGCGATCGGGCCATACAGGCATTGATAGAGTCGGGCGGCGACCTGGCGGCCGCAATTTTGAGCATCCAGCAATCAGGTCAGTAGGACGTCGCCGTAGAGCGGTTCCATGACCGTGGATCCGCATTTGGAGCACGACGTGGATCCCGGAGGATTGAGCGCGCCGCATGCCCTGCACACGCTGAACGTCGGGAGGAATGAGGCCTGGGCGCGCGGAGCGAGGTGTTGGGCCTCGTGTGACTGCACGATGACCGTGGACGCCGACGGCAGCGAGCCCCGTGGGGGCTCCCGATCCGACATGTAGTAGCCGCTGGTGTAGCCCTCGGGCACCCAGCCGGCGGCCACCGGGATCTCCGATGGAGGCATGCGCTCGGCGTCGAGGCGGCGCAGTCTGTAGGCCGACCTCTGATCGTATATGAGCGCCGCGCGAGCCCCGGCGCCCTCGACGAGCTTGGCGAGCCCCGGCCCCAGCCTGACGGCGAGCGGCGACTCCGCGTATCCTATCAGGTTCACGAACCCGAGGACCTCGGACCTCGACAGTGCTGGGTGCCCGTTAGAGAACCGCGATAGCTGCCTCAGCCTGTGTTCAAGGGCCGACGACGCCTTCTCGACCACCTGCAGGAGCCTCGCGCTGAAGTACGCCTCATCCCCCTGCGTCTCATACGTCAACCTCGGGATATCGATCGACGCCCCGATCGCCGAGGCCAACGGCACCTCGGGGTCCACGGGCGCCCCCATGAAGGACCTCGGCGCGGCCCTGTCGGAGATCGAGACCGCTATCCCGCGGGACGCCATCTCGGCCGCCGGTCCATCCGAACCGGTGAACGCCAGCGTGAACGCGATCCTGGAGCGGCCCGTACCCCTCATTCCGCTCGCGGCGCTCAGCAGGCCATCCCCCAGCAGGACTATGTCCAGCAGCACCGGCCATCCGTAAGCGGTCAGCGTGGACTCCGCGTTGACGAGGAGGTCGTGCAACCCCCGCGCGTCGTAATCCTCGGGCACGACCAGCGATAGCTCTATCCTGGTGGACAGCGCCAAGGAGATCAGCTGCTCCAGGGGATTCCCTCCGAGGAGGTCCATGGGGACTGAGACGTGATCCGGTGCCAGAGTCGACGTGCCCAGGTCCCTTATGTTCAGCTCCCCCTCCAGGTGCGCATCAATGACATCCTTCGGATATGATGCGAAGAGCTCGCGCTCGCGGAGCGCGCGGTAGCCGGCCTCACGGATGGCAACCTGCAGGCCCGGGGACGACGAGAGCACCGACTCCAGATCCCATGCCGAGATCCCCAGTTTGGCGAACCTTCCCCTTTCGTCGTCCTTACCGTCGGCGAGTAGCAGGTAGGACGCCATCTCCCTGATCATGGGGGTCGTCAGGTAGAGGCCCTCACGGCCGGTCACGGCGTGCTCGATCTCGGAGGCAATCTTCTGCGCTGCGTCGCGCGACATGCCGGCCTCCTTCACCAGGCTCTGTATCACACGGTTGGAGCTGAAGGGCTCCAAGGTCTCCTTGGTCGTCCTTATCATCACCTGCTCGACATGCAGCAGCGCCCTCTCATCTATCTCCCTCGCGGAGTTCAGGACGAGCCTGCCCAGGGGGGTTATCCCGTATTTCTTGTCGGCCCTGTTGTGCTGTATGAGGCCCTGCCTCAGGAGCTTCCTGAGATGATACGCGAATTTCCCCGATTCCTTTTTGGCCCTGAAGCCCGTGCTTGACTTCAGCTCGGAATAGCTCATGGGACCCCTCGAATTCAACTGCCTGAGTATATCCAGCCTGCTGGGCGATGAGATCACCGAGAATATCCCGATAGCGCGCCTGAACTGCTCCTCGGACAACCCGGAGCGTAGCCTGTCCCTCCAATTAAATCTTATTGAGTATAGTTTAAATATATTTGACATGAAGCCAGCGGGCTGCGCGTGGAGCGCGCCTAGAATCCGCGGACAGCGATCCCACGTCCACAATTTCCGGCCCTCGGGTCGGGCGGGAACTCCCCGAGGGGGCGTTGAAATCCCCTGAAAATCAACACATTAGTGTAAAACACCGTGCGTGGATTTCCGGGATGGTGGGGCTGGCCGGATTTGAACCGGCGACCGCCGGCGCCCAAGGCCGGCAGCCTACCAGACTAGCCCACAGCCCCCTTCCGTGGGGGCCGGGCACTTTTATTAAGATGAAGGGTTTGGAAACGAGAAATCCACGCCATCTATGTATGGGACGAGTTCACTCCCCAATGCCCGATAGATCTGCGCCTTGAGGCGCATTGTCAGTATGTGGGAGATGATGGCTTTGAAGTCGAGAAGCCCACGTCGGGAAGGACCGACGTCTATCCGGATGCGCGCTCATCACGGATGGGATGTGAACACGACGAGCCATTTCCAGGGTCAGGAATGCGACCCGCGGAGGCCCGACCCCCATCCGAACGTGATAGGGTTCGGCCGGGATCAGAGAAGCTCGCCCTTCGGACGCGGGTGGTTCACGTCGGGCTGTAGCCTCCTTTTTATCCAAGTACGCTATATTATCTTTGATGGAGCCCAGAGGTGTGGGGATCCTAGGCGCCGCGTACACGCGGTTCGGGGAGAGGCAGGACGCCAACATGGCGGAGCTTGCGTGGGAGGCATTTCGCGACGCGATTGCGGAGGCGAATCTGGAGCCGAGGGATATTGGCCCGGCTTTCGTGTCCAACATGGGAATGTGGAGCAGCGAGTCGCTGCCGGCGGTCCTAGTCTCCGAGGCGCTCGGGCTCGGGGGTGGATCCATGCGCGTGGAGGCGGCATGCTCTTCGGGAAGCGCCGCCGTGAAGGCCGCATATGATGCGGTCGCATCGGGCGGAGCGGACGTCGCGCTGGCCCTCGGCGTGGAGAAGATGAAGGAATCCACGACGCCGACCGTGGTGGAGCTCATAGGGAGGGCGGGCAATTACATGTGGGAGTTCGAGAACTTCGGCCTCACCTTCCCGGGATACTACGCGCTCTACGCGACCGCGTACATGTCGAGGTACGGCGCGAGGGAGGAGGATCTGTGCGGGGTAGCGGTCAAGAACCACTACTACGGGTCGCTCAACGAGAGGGCCCAGTTCAGGAACAGGATAACCGTGGAGAAGTGCATGTCGTCGCCGTACGTGGCGTGGCCCCTCAAGCTCTACGACTGCAGCCCCATAACGGACGGGGCCGCAGCGGTGATCCTGGCGAGCGACGACTTCATCAGGAGGCATGGAGGTGAGGTCACGTGGATCAGGGGGATCGGGGCGGCGACCGGCACGGCGAACCTGAGCAGGAGGGCCGACTTCCTGGGACTGGATGCCGCCAGGAGGGCCGCGCGGGAGGCCTACGCGAGGGCCGGGATCGATCCGGAGGGTGTGGCCCGGAGCTTCGATCTGGCGGAGGTCCACGACTGCTTCACGATAGCGGAGGTCATGGCGTACGAGGACCTGGGATTCGCGAGGAGGGGCGAGGGCATATCGCTAGTCAGGGAGGGACAGACCTACAAGGGGGGATTGATACCGGTTAACCTGGACGGCGGCCTCAAGGCGAAGGGCCATCCGATAGGGGCGACCGGCGAGTCCATGGTGGCGGAGCTCCACCATCAGCTCCTCGGGAAGGTGGGCGGCGAGAGGCAGGCCGACGTGAGGAGGGGGAGCGCGCTCGCCCACAACGTGGGCGGCACGGGGCACTACGCGTATGTGACTGTGCTCTCGCTGGAGGGGAGGTGAAGGGCCGTGGGGGAGGAGGACATCGAGTCGCGCGCGGAGGATTCCAAGAGGACGATGGGGCTGCCGCTGGTGAAGGACCAGAGGACCGGGAGCGCCGAGTGGTTCGATCAGCGCGAGCTCGACCTCAGATACGTCATAAGCGTGGAGAGGACCAAGCGCTTCTACGACGGGTTGGCCGAGGGGAGGGTGCTAGCGACCAGATGCGCGCGCTGCGGGGAGGTCAGCTTCCCGCCCCAGTCCTTCTGCAGCAGGTGCGGATCGGGCGATGTGGAGTGGATCCAACTCTCGGATGAGGGGGAGCTGCTGACCTACACGGTGATAAACGTCAAGCCGACGAGCTTCTCCAATCACGCGGACTACACCGTCGGAATAGCCAGGATGCCGGAGGGCGTCAACGTCCTGGCGTGGGTGAACGGGGATCCCGGGAAGCTCAGGGTCGGCATGAAGGTGAGGCTCGCGGTGGTGAGGAGGGAACCGGAGGGCTACCTGACATACGAGCTGAGGCCTGGCTGACCGATTGAGGCCGGGAGGGGGCGCGCCATCCATTTATATTGCGCCGCGGTAAATATTGCCCTCAATGGAGGAGATCTCGGATATAATAGCGGACTACGTGCAGGATGTGGAATACGAGAGGATCCCCCGTGAAGTCGTCCACGAGGTCGACAGGAGGCTCGTGGACTCCCTGGCGAACGCAGCTTATTCGTCGCGCTCCCCGGCCGCCGGCGCGCTGAGGGCGGCCGGCGCTATCCTCAAGGGGACCGCGAGGGCTGTCGATGGAACCGCGCTTTCGCCGGACTATTCCGCGTTCTACAATTCATTCCTCATCAGGTACCTGGACTTCAACGACACATACCTCTCGAGGGAGCCGCTGCATCCGAGCGATATGCTGGGCGGGCTCCTGGCCGTGGGCGCAGCCATAGGTGCCACCGGGAGGAGGCTCGTGGAGGCGGCGGCGATCGGATACGAGATAGGGGTGAGGCTCTGCGACTACTCGTCGCTCAGGGCCAAGGGATTCGACCATGTGTTATTCCTCGGCGTGGCCGAGGCGGCGGCGCTATCCAAGCTGCTCGGGCTCGACCGCGCGAGGACAAAGAACGCGATATCGCTCGCGCTGGTCCCCAACGTCGCGCTTAGGGAGACGAGGAGCGGTGCGCTCTCGATGTGGAAGGCCGGCGCCGCGGCGAACGCGTCCCGCAACGCGACGTTCGCGGCACTCTTGGCGAGGGAGGGCTTCACCGGCCCCGCGCTCCCGTTCTCCGGCAGAATGGGGCTGGTAAACCTGATACTCAGGGAGGTGCACGAGGAGGCCTTCGAGGGACTCGGGGAGCCCAGGGGGATACTCAGGACGCACATCAAGGAGTACCCCGCGGAATATCACGCGCAGGCGGCCATAGAGGCGGCGCTCTCGATGGAGTTCGAGGGAGACGTCGAGGAGGTGCTGGTGGAGACCTACGAGGCGGCGAAGACAATACTCGCGGACGACCCGAGCAAGTGGGCGCCGAGGAACAGGGAGACCGCTGATCACAGCCTGCCCTTCATGGTCTCGGTGGCGCTCATGAAGCGCAGATTCTGGCTGGATTCGTACGACCTGATAGGGGATCCGGACGTGGAGCGCGTGATGTCCAGGGTGAAGGTCGTGGAGAGGGAGGAGCTCACAGCCATGTACCCGAAGAAGCTCCCGGTGAGGATAACGGTGAGGACCGACCGGGGAACCCGTGAGTCGTACCTCGAGCTCCCCAGGGGCCACGCCGACAGGCCCATGAGCGACGCGGAAGTCGCCGAGAAGGCCAGGAAGCTGGGGCTCCGCGAGGACTCGATAGAAATGGCCATGAGGGCCGAGGGACTCGAGGCGGAGGACCTTGTCGTCTGAGGGAATCCTGGGTTCGGATTTCCTGATAGCCCCGGGGGTCTGGGACCCCTTCTCCGCGCTCCTCGCCGAGAGGGCGGGATTCCGCGCACTTTACCTGTCGGGCGCCGCGCTGACGTCGTCGATTGGGCTCCCGGACCTGGGGCTGATAACGCTCGATGAGGTGGCGGAGGCCGTCAGGAGGATAAGGAGGGTCACAGGTCTCCCGATCATAGTGGACGCGGATACGGGATTCGGGGAGGCGCTCAACGTCCACCGCGCGGTGAGGGTCCTGGAGGAGGCGGGGGCGGACGCCATACAGATAGAGGATCAGAGGATGCCGAAGAGATGCGGCCACCTGGAGGGCAAGGAGGTCGTGGGCGTGGAGGAGATGGTCGAGAAGATAACCGCCGCCCTGATGGCAAGGAGGAGGGCGCTGGTGGTTGCCAGGACCGATGCCAGGGGGGTTGTGGGGCTCGACGAGGCGATCGAGAGGGGCAATCTGTACGGAAGGGCCGGAGCTGACCTGATATTCCCGGAGGCGCTGCTGAGCAGGGAGGAGTTCGCGGAGGCCGCGAGGAGGATAGGATATCCGTTGCTGGCCAATATGACCGAGTTCGGCAAGAGCCCGTACATTAGCGCGCATGAATTCCGCGAAATGGGCTACAGGGTCGTGATATTTCCGGTCACGGCGTTCAGGGCCGCCGCGAGGGCCGCGATGGACGCGTACGCGCACCTGATGGAGAAGGGGACCCAGGGCGACTTCCTAGATAGACTGATGAGCAGGAAGGAGCAGTACGAGGTCATACGCTACCATGACTACGAGGAGCTAGACGGAAAAATAGCCCGGGAGGCCGTGCGCAGGTCGACGCTATGAGCGCTGCGAGATGGGGATGAATTTCCTCTCCCCGGGGCCGGTGTAGACGGCCCTGGGCCTTATGAGGCGGTGCTGCTCCTCGACGTATTCTATGAAGTGCGCCAGCCATCCGGTGATCCTGGAGAGCGCGAAGAGCGCGGTGTATATGTTGTTCTTGAGCGGGAACCCCATCGACATGTAGACGATCCCGGACCAGAAGTCGGTGTTGGGGTATATGCCCTTGGATCCGAACTGCGCGATTCCCAGCTCCTCGAGCTTCAGCGCCACGCGATAGTACCTCAGGGCGTCCGGATTCCTGGGAGCCAGGCGCTCCGCGAACCCCTTGAATATCCTCGCCCTGGGATCGTAGGTCCTGTAGACCCTGTGGCCGAATCCCATGAGCCTCCTCTTGCCGGTGACTATGTTCTCCTGGAACCATCTCTCCACCGCGTCCTCAGAACCTATCTCCGCGAACTGCGCTATCGCGGCCTCGGCGGCGCCCCCGTGGAGCGGCCCCTTCAGCGCGGCGAGCGCGCCAGTTACGCCTGAGTAGATGTCGGAGAGCGTGGAGACCACGACGAGCCCCGCGGTCGTGGACGCCGGGACCTCGTGATCCATGTAGAGTATGAGCGCCGCGTTCATGGCGCGCGACTCATCGTCCGTGGGCTCCCTTCCCAGCGCGGCCCTGAGGAATGTCCTCGCGTAGCCCCCGCGGGGATCCGGCTCGACGAACGGCAATCCGTTAACATGGCGATAGACGTCCGCGGTGATCGTGAGCATGTTGCCTATCGCGGAGGCGGCTACGTCCCTGTCGGTCGTCTTGTCCCACTTGAAGCGCTCGGAAGCGGCCAGCGACGCGAACGCCCCCATCTGGAGCGCCACCGCATCGGACGACCCGGGGAGGTTGGAGATGGCCGACGTGACGTGCGCCGGGACCTTGTAGCCGCGCTCCACCTTTGAAACGAAGCCGCGGAGCTCCCCCTCCCGCGGCAGCTCGCCGTACAGGAAGAGGTACTGTATCTCCTCGGCCGAAGCGCCGCCGCTGATCAGATCCTCCACGCTGTAGCCGGCGTACCTGAGGATCCCCCTCTCACCATCTATCGTCGTCAGCCTGGTCCACTTGATGTCTACGTCCTCGAGACCCCTGCTGATCCTCTCCATCGAGTTTTGATGTGCGATTCCGCTATTTAAAGAGCGATGCCCTCGCGTCCACCGCGTAGATCCTCGGGCCATCCACAATCAGGGGGTTCACCTCGAGCTCCGAGATCCCGGGGGAGCAGGCGGCGTCGCTGAACGCGGCGATCGCTGAAGATAGCCTGCGCATGTCCGCCCTCGGAATCCCCCTGTAGCCCTCTAGGAGGGGCCTCAGCCTGAGCTCCGAGAGCATGGAGAGCGCCTCGTCCTCCGTCACCGGAGCCACCCTGGCGGAGTGATCCCCGATGAGTTCCGTTATGACCCCGCCCAGGCCGACGTCAATCGCACACCCGAAGTCGTGATCCCTCACGAGCCCGACCCTGAATTCGACGCCGCGGACCATCCTCTGCGCGTAGAGCCTGCCGGACGCGGACTTGGCGATCGGCGCCAGCCTGCGCACGGCCTCGTCCATCTCGCGCGCGTCGCGTATCCCGACGACGACCGCGCCCACCTCGGTCTTGTGGACAAGGGACGGTGCATGGACCTTCAGCACGGCCGGATAGCCGTCGGCGGGCCAGTCGCCCGGTGAATCCACCCATGACCACTCCGGCACGTCGAATCCCATGGACGCGAGTGCATTCACCAGATCCGGCCAGAGCCCGCCGCGGACCTCCAGCCCCCCGCGCGCGGACCTCCCGAGTGTCCACGTCCCGGGGTTCGCCGCTAGCCATCTCGCGGCGTGGAGCGCCCTCGCGGCCCTCTCCGGGCTGGGATACGATGGAAGGCCGAGCGAGTCGTAGAGCGATCTGGTGCGCTTCGAGAGCTCGGAATCCCCGACCTCCACGACGCACGTCGGCTTCCTCGATAGCCCGGCGATCTTGGACGGCAGATCCTCCGTGATCCCGGGCGGATAATGCGTGGGTATCAGCACTATCCCATCTACGGAGCGTTCTTCCATGAGCGCGCTATACGCGGCAATGAACTCAGCGTCGGATGCCGATCCCGTCACGTCCACGGGATTCGCTATGGAAGATAGCTGCGAGAGGATTCCGGAGCTGCGCAGCGACTTCAGGCCCGGCGATGACGATAGCTCGGGCACCGAGAATCCGAGGGCGCTCAGCGCGTCGGTCGCCAGCACGCCGGCCCCTCCGCTGTTTGTGAGCACGGCTATCCCGTTCCCGGGGTACGATCTCAACGTGGAGGCGGCCTTCGCCGAGTCTAGCGCGTCCTCGAGATCCCCCGCTATGTAGGCGCCGGCCTGTCTCAGCGCCTCCCCAGCGAGATGGGCGGATGATAGTATGGATGCCGTGTGGGAGCTGGTGGCCCTTCTCCCGGACGGCGTCACGCCGCCGAGAAGCGCCACCACGCCCTTTCCGCCGGCCCTAGCGCGCTTCACGGCATCGAGGAGCACCCTGCCCTCCGAGGTCCTCTCTATGTACAGCAGGATCACCGATGTGAGGGGGTCCCCCGCGAAGTGTTCCACCCACTCCGCTACGCCGACGTCGACCGCGTTACCCACGGAGATCAGGGCCCTGAGCCCCGGGCCGGAGGAGTTCAGCCCATCGTACAGGGAGGCGCTCAGGCCCCCGCTCTGGGCTATGAGGGCCACGTTACCCCTCCTGGGCTCCGGGATATTCTCCGCGCCCCCCTTCCTCCTCGGCAGGAAAATCGCGAACATCCCTGTGTACGTATCCACGACGCCGAGCGTGTTGGGCCCGAGCACCCTCATACCGCCCAGCTCCGGTACGAGATTTCCCAGGGAGGGTCCGCCTATCTCCTCGAACCCCCCGGATATCACTACGGCCGCTGAGTACCCCAGGGAGGCGGCTTCCTTGATGTACTCTATCGAGAGCGAGGGCGGCACGGCTACTATGGCCAGTTCGGCCCTCGGAAGCTCGGGCTCGCACGGAATCCCGAGGCAGGCATCGTACCGCGGGTTAACCGCGTGGACCTCGGACCTCAGGATCCCCCGCGATCTCATGTACAGCAGGTTCTCCAGAATAGCCGTCCCTATATTCCCCTTAGGGGAGGGACCTATGACAGCTATCGATGCGGGATTCAGAAATGCGTCCAGGGCCTCGCCCATGCCTGCACCGTATCGCGGCCCGTATATTTGCCAAGCGGATCCGAGGAGCCCCGGGCGGGATTTGAACCCGCGATCTCCCGCTTACAAGGCGGGCGCATTGACCGATCTATGCTACCGGGGCCCGCGAGCGCGCCCCGCGGAGCCGGGGGTCGGGGGATTCCCGCTTCCCCCCACCGGGCTCGATCTCCGCATAGCCCACGGCGGAGGTCCCGTCGGACGGAACCGTCCCGTAGCGCCGCGCGCGGAGATCCGGCGTCCACGGGCGTGAATTCGGGTTGCGCCAACCCTACTCACCCGGCGATCGACCCGTACAGCTTATCAACATTTCGCGGGGAGGATCAGTTAGCCCCCATCGCGAAGCATCTGATGTTGATTTGCTGCTTCCTAAAAGCTCATTCATCGGTTAAACGGGCGCGCGGCGATTCGTGCGGGATGGACGGCGCACATACCGTCTTCTGCTTCTGACTTCCATTAAATTACATAAAATTCACCATAAAATAACATTAGTTAGCAGAAAGATGGTACTAATATAACTATAATTTCAATATTAATAACGAAATCAGTCGAGATGGGCGTATTTTGATTGCTATATTAATAATGATTCATGCTATATCTGGATTATTTTTCATAAATGCCCCGCGAGCTTCAACGTGAAACCTTATCTCTAAGAAAATACTATTACAATATAAGGGGATGGCGTATGGAGGCGAGGACCGTCGGGTCGAGGTGGGAGGTGAGGATCGATCCCGGGAAGTGCAAGGGCTGCGGCATCTGCGTGGCCGCCTGCCCCATGGGAAACCTCAAGCTGTCCGAGGCCGTCAACTCCCTGGGCTATCACTACGTGGAGTGGAAGTACGAGGGGGAGGTCGGCCCCTGTACGGGGTGCACCGCCTGCTACTGGGTGTGCCCGGAGTACTCCATTCTGGAGATAGTGCGCTCCGGAGGGGAGGGGCTGTGACCGCGGAGCTCCTCAGGGGGGCCGAGGCGATAGGGCTCGCGGCCCTCATGTCAGGGGTCGAGGCCTACTTAGGCTATCCGATAACCCCCAGCTCCGAGATAATGGAGTTCATGGCCTCGGAGCAGGGGGACCCCAGGTTCCCCCGCTACAGGGCGTTCGTCCAGGCGTCCAGCGAGGTGGAGGCGGTCAGCATGCTGATGGGGGCGGGCGCGGCGGGGCACCTGGCGATGACCGCCACCTCGGGCCCCGGGCTGAGCCTCATGGCCGAGGGAATCTCCCATGCCTACGTGGCCGAGATACCCTTCCTCATAGTCGACGTGAACAGGGGAGGGCCCGGCCTGGGGACCACCGAGCCGGAGCAGAGCGATTACCTGTTCGTCACCAGGTCCCTGGGACACGGGGGATCCAGGGCGATAGTGCTCGCGCCGGAGGGCGTCGGGGAGGCCATGGAGCTCGTCAACAGGGGGTTCCGCCTGGCGTTCGAGTACAGGATACC
>JAWDMO010000019.1:0-18077 GCA_046536535.1 Nitrososphaeria archaeon | reverse complement strand
GAGGCTTCCTGCTTCACGGCCCCACCTTGCCCGTAGCCGAGGGCCACGGGTAGAGGGCGGAGCTCCACAGGCGCTACGGGTGGCTCCCACCCTGCCCTCCTCAGTATGTTGAGGGACGCGTTGTAGTCCCTGTCGGCCCCCCAGCCGCAGGCCGGGCACTCGAAGACCCTGTCGCCCAGCGTCAGATCCGCTTTCACGAATCCACACTTTGCGCATGTCCTCGAGGAGTCCCTCGGGTCGACGAGGACGAACCCCTTCCCGTACTTCCCGACCTGATATCCTATTATCGAGCGCATCATGCCGAGGGCGGCGTCCTGGAGGCTCCTCCTGAGCGCCCTGTTTGACTTACCGGTGAGCTGCTTAACATCGATGTCCTCCATGACCACCACGTCATAGTGCTCGGCGAAGTATCTGCCCAGCTTCATATACATATCCCTCCTCAGGTTCGCCAGGTGCTCATACGCCCTGGCCAGCTCGATTTTCACCTTGAGCCAGTTATGGGAGAGGAACCTCTTCCTGGAGAGCTCCCTCTGCAGCCTCCTCAGCTTCTCGAGGGCCTTCCTGTAGGGCCTCAGGTTGGGGAAGTATTCACCATCGGAGGTCGCGAGCAACTTCTCCAACCCGACGTCGATGGCGACGGCACTACCTGTCTCGGGGTGTTGCGGGAAATCATAACCCTCGACGATGAATGATATGTATACCCTCCCGGACCTGGTGAGCTTCACAATCACCCTCTTCACCTCGTCCATTGGGAAGTCCCTGTGGACGATGACCTTGAAGACGCCGAGATCGGACAGCCTCAGCGCGACGAGCCTCTTCCGGTTCCCCCGGCTCCCAGTCCGGATTTCCTTTGTATCGAGTATCCTCCAGCCGTTCTGTGGGTACGTTAATGAGTAGTACTTATGGTGCTTCTTTTCCCTTGGGAACCTCGCCAAACCCTCGAAGAACCTCCGCCTGGCGTTGTGGAACCGGTCGGCGATCTCCTGCACCACCTGGGAGTAGAGTCGCCGGTAATCCTCGTTCCGCTTCCTCAGATCCAGCGCCAGTTGCCTCAGCTCCGTGAGGGTCAGTCCCCTCCCATCCCTGTGGTAGAAATCTATGTCTGCCCGCCGCAGGGTGTTGTAGACCTCACAGGCCAGCCGCAACTGGGCCTTTAACGCCCCCAACGTTTGCTGGTCGGTGTACGCCCTGAAGCGGAACCCCACGGTGGGCATCGGAAAGGTGTAGGGGCATCGCCCTTTAAGCCATTCCCACCATCCCCGCCATGAATGGCGAGGTTTTCTACCACGTCTTATCCATTTTTATTAGTGATGTGCAGACGATATTTAAGCATGGGGGAAGTCCGCCTATCTCCTCCCCGAAGGTCGGGGTTTTACCGCTTCCCCCAGACCCCTAACACCCTATAATGCGGATCAATAAACGATATCGGCGGACTATCCGCGGCCTCGCTGAGGGGACCTCCGTCCCTACGCCTTGGCCGTTAGATGAGGGACGCCAAGGACTCGAGGAATTCGCCGAGCCCCGATCTGTCGCCCCCGATCGGGGACACGTAGATCGGGGTCCTCATCTCGCGCGGGACTCCCTCGATCGATTTCAGGAGCTCCGCGGGGGATGGCGCCGCGGATCCGATCAACGACGCCAAGCGGGCCCTAGCCCCATCGGTCGGGGCATATGGTATTCCCAGCGCCACAGGTATCCCGAGGGCGGAGAGTTCGCCCAGGGGCGCCACGCGCGAGGCGGGATCCGGCATCAGCTGGGACATGAGCAGGTTCGCTCCGGCCGCCGCCTTGGAACGCGCCAGCGCCACGGATTTTGCGCTTCCGAGGTCCACCGCGGCTCCCCTGATGAAGCAGGGGAGGTCCGCTAGTGATGCCCTCAGGGGCGCGGACATCCGCACGCCATCAGGCACCGCCGGGAGGGATGACGCTATCCTGATCGCGTCCAGGACGCCAAGTGCATCGGAGCACGATCTGGAGTCGCCAGCGACCAGCACGACCCCGGCTAGCGTCGATGCGTACGCGGTGGCTATCCTCGATATGGAAGCGGACGCGCCCCTCCCGCCCAGGGAGATCGCCGCGAGCGCCGGGACCCCCGAGGACTGCGCGGCCAGCGCCGCCACGAGCGAGTCGGCGTTCGCGTATCCGAACGGGAGATCCGGCGCGAACGCCAGGTCGAGGAGCCCCCTGGAGTGGAGCCGGGTCAGTTGCCCCAGGTCCGGCGGGTACCAAAACTCGAGTATGACGCGGGGTCTCGGGCAGCTCAACTCAGAAGAGCTCGTACTTGCGCTGCAGGACGCCCTCCCATATCTTGGGCAGCCTGGATAGCACGTCCTGCACTAGCGAGGACGCGTAGCTCTTCACGCGGTCCTCGTTCGCGTCCCCGTAGAACTCGACCTGCACCGCCTGCGGCTCGTCTATGGGATGGCCTATCTTGCTCAGCATGTAGCAGTAGGCCTCGTCAACGCCCTCGACCTCGGACGTCAGCCTGTTCACTATCTCCTGCGCCGCTATGTTGTATATCTTGCCGACGTGGTTCACCGGGTTCTTCCCGGCCGCCGCCTCAAGGGACATTGGCCTCATGGGGGTTATCAGCCCCCCGACCCTGTTGCCCCTCCCGACCTGTCCGTCGTCCCCGTTCTCCGCGCTGAGCCCCGTGACCGTGAGGTAGTAGCGGTCCCTCCCGTAATCGTCGGCCGCGTTGAAGTTCACCTCGACGTCCATGTCGGTTATCCCTCCGGCCATCCTCAGTATCTCCTCGCGCGCGTCCCCGACCGCCGACGCATACTGATCCCTGTCCCCTATGAGCTTGGAGACCATCGCGGCCGCGACCGTCAGCCGTATTGAGCCGTTCTCCCTGAGGCCCATGACCTTGACGTCCTCGCCTATCTCAGGCCTACGAGCCTTGAACTCCGGGGAGTTGAGGAGCCTCTCGGTCTCCACGACTAGCCTCTCGACGTCCGTGTGCGGCGCGAACGCCACGCCCAGGCTGGTGTCATTCGCCAGGGGGATACCGGAGCTCGACTCGAACACGTGCACCAGGTCCACGCTCCCGGGCTTCACGCGATAGTCCACGACCACGTTGGAATCGACGTCCAGAAAGCGGAACTCCCTCCTTAGCCAGGACTTCGTGGTGCTGAGTATTATGCTCCCTATCGGGACGACGTCCGTGGACCCGCCCCTCTCGATCTTCGTCGTAGCCCTGCCCACTATCATCAGGTACATGGGCTCCAGGACCTCCCCTCCGCCGAACCACGCCCTTGCCTGTCCGCCGATCAGCACGCATTTGTCCAGGTTGTGGTGGAAGATCCTCCCATACTTCTCCAAATAGTACTTGGAGAGGGAGATGCTGGCCTCCTCCGCCGCCCTGTCGCATATAGTATCGGGATGGCCCTTTCCCTTCCTCTCGACCATCTCTATAGGCCTGGATCTGATCGGGATGCCGCGGCCTCTGGAAATCAGCAGGCGCTCCGAGACCATTTAAGGGCAACGTGCGCTTCCACAGCAATATATCTATTGCCCCCGCGCCGCCGGGAGGCGCGGGCTGCCCCCCTCCCGACAGCTCTCCATAGGATAGATGTAATGAATTCTCGGGCGCGGAGGCGGTCAGCTGATCGCCTTATCCGACCGGCATGCGCGTCGCCGCGAGGGAATGCCGCATGTGCCGGCTACTTCTTCTCCACGGTTATCTCTATCCTAGAGATGTACTTACCATCGGGGAGCTGATCGGTCGCGACGTTGACGCCGGATATCGCCGCGGAGCCGTCCGCACGCTCCACTATCTGGTTGGCCACATCCACCGCGTAATTTATGCTCCTCCCCCTAGCAACCAGAACAAGCCTGCCCGATGCATTTAGCTGGACCTCGCCCGAGATCACATATGCGGATATTGGCTTCTGATCCGTCACGGCCAGGTACTCCTTATCTAAGCCCTCTCCGGACATGGTTCGTGCAGATCAATGGCTCATTAATAAGCTTTGGTAGTATCGGCATTCCTCCTCATCCCGGGGACGAGGGCGGGAGATGTCGCGATCGATTATCGCACGGAGCGCGCACGTGCGCGCGAACCCTATTCAGATGCCCTGCCGAGATATAGCCGTGAGAACCCATCGCGCCCTTTCGGGGAATAGATTAGAGCTCTGACAATCCGATATGGGGTTAAGATTTATTCTGCGTCGGCGCCGTGTGAGCCCCGAGCAGGATGCGGAGCGGCAGGTCCTGGTGGACGCCGCTGGGCAGACTCCTCCTTATGGATATCGGAAGGGCTCCGACCTCGAGCTCCACCCTGGCTAACTCGAGCGTACTTCCGGCGCGCACGGAGCCGGTCGGTATAAGCGGCGGCGCGCCGAGTGAAAGCTGAAGGGCCCTCGCGCCCAGTATCCTGGCGCGCTCGAAGCGCGTCAGCTTAGGTGGCCCTATGCGTATCTCCACGTCCTGCCCAGCTGTCGACAAAATTTCCACCTCCGTACTCCCTAGGAGCGGGCGCATGTGAAATAAATTTTTTGTAGAAGGTCGGAAATCGCCCCCATGAATTGTACCTGTGATGACCTCTCCTCTGCGACCGCGCCGTCCACCGCGTCCTTGAGCTCGGCGGCCGAGAACACGAGCCCATGTCCCTCCAGGAGCACTGCGTTGCATCCCGATGAGGCGGCGCGCGCGACGGCGGATGCCAGCTCCTCGGTCCCGGGATCGATTGGCGGCACGGCGCACACGCGCCCATAATAGAGCTTCGCCTCCTCGGTCGAGGGCTCCGGCGCGATCCCCAGCGCCCTCAGCGAGATCGTGAACGCCGGATGGACGTGCACGACCGCGCCGATGTCCGGCCGCGCGCCGTAGATCATAATGTGCATCCTGTACTCGCTGCTGGGCCTCGGGCCCTCCAAGTGTTTTCCCAGCATGTCGATGACCGAGAAGTCGCCGGGCGACGCGTCGAGCATCCTGACGCCGGTGCCCTTTATGGCCACCAGGTCGCCGCGGCGGACGCTGAGGTTCCCCTCCCTCCCGGCCACCAGGCCCTGCGCCGCCAGATACCTGGCTTCCCTCGCCAGCTCCTCTCTCTCCTCCTCTAGCATCATCTCCACCTCGGGTAGGAGCCCAGCACCTTCATGAACTTGGCCCTCTCCGAGAGCTCCTTCAGCGCCCCGGAGCACGCGGAGTCCGCGGCGTGCCCCTCGAAATCCAGATAGAAGTTGTACTCCCAGGGTCTGGAGCGGGTCGGCCTGGACTCTATCTTAGTCAGGTTTATCCCCCTCGCGGCGAATGGCTCCAAGCATCTGTAGAGCGCCCCGGGCTCGTGCTCGGTCGAGAATATCACGGACGTCTTGTCGTCGCCCGTCGGGGCCCTCGATTCCCGGGACAACACGAAGAACCGCGTGTAGTTATTCGGATCATCCTCAATGTTCGACGCGAGCACCGCGAGGCCGTAGATCTCCGCAGCCCTCCTGCTGGCTATGACGCCTATCGAGTGATCGCGGCGATCCGCCAAGCGCCTCGCCGCGGCGGCGGTGTTCCACATCGGCACGACGTCCACGTCGAGTGACCCGAGGAACTCCCTGCACTGGTCTATGGCCTGTGGATGCGACCACACCTCCCTTATGCCGTCGACGGTCGCCCCCGGGATGGAGAGCAGGTTGTGCTCCACCCTCAGGATCACCTCGCCGTGGATGCCGAGGTCGTGGACCATGAGGAGGTCGTACGCCTCGCCGACGGTGCCCGCGAGGCTGTTCTCCGCCGGCACCACCGCATACCTCGCGGAGCCCTCCTCGACCGATGAGAAGACGTCGCGGAGGGCCCTGAGGGGCACTGCCTCCACGTCGTCGCCGAAGTACGCCCTCACGGCATCTTCGGTGAATGCACCCCTCTCGCCCTGGAACGCGACGCGGACCCTCATGGTCATTTGCCGTATACCGGGGTCCGCCACTCAGGATGTCTTGGGTCACGGCCCCTGGCAACGGCCTCGTACAGAGACCTGATGCGGGCTGTGATGGGGCCGGGTGAGCCTCCCCCGACCGCGCGGCCATCGATTGAGAGCACCGGGGTTATCTCCGCGGCAGTGCCGGCCAGGAAGACCTCATCCGCCAAGTAGAGCTCATGGCGGGCGACATCCCTGACCTCCACCGGTATGCCTTCCTCCCGGGCGAGCTCCATCACGGTGGCCCTGGTTATGCCCTCCAGGATTCCCGCGGAGGTCGGCGGCGTCACGATGACGCCATCCCTGACTATGAATGCGTTCTCACCCGTGCCCTCGCTCAGATGCCCGCTCGAGTCGAGCATCAGCGCATCGTCGAACCCGTGCCTCAGCGCCTCCATCTTCGCGAGCACCGAGTTCACGTAGTGGCCGGAGACCTTCGCGGCAGGCGGCGTCGCCTCCTGGCATATCCTTCTCCATGTGGAGACCATCAGGTTCACTCCCTCCTTGTGGAAGTATTTTCCATATGGAAATGCGATTATCGCCACGTGCGGCTCGACCTCCGAGAACACGAGCCCTATCGTGCCGTACCCCAGATAGCTCAGGGGCCTTATGTAGACGTCCTCGTGCAGCTCGTCCGCCCTCAGGAGCTCCAGGGTCGCCTTGGAGAGTTCCTCCGGGCCGTACCTAATGGGAAAGCCGTAGATCTTCGCTGAACCCTCGAGCCTCCTCATGTGGTCGAGCAACCTGAAGACGCTGAGCTCGCCGCCCGGCGCGGACGCCGGGGAACTCGCATATGCCCTTATCCCCTCGAACACGGCAGTTCCGTAGTGGAGTGAGTGTGTCATTAGATGAGTGGTAGCATCGGCCCATGGGATCAGGCGCCCATCGAGCCATACGTACTTGGCTTCAGGGACCTTCACGCCGCAGGTCTGGAAGCTCGCAAATTTAACGTTACCCTGGTGGACCGGGCGGGATTTGAACCCGCGACCTCCCGCGTGCGAGGCGGGCATTCTACCTCTGAACTACCGGCCCACGCTGAGCGACGCCGAGGCTCCTTTATATTTTACGCGTGGATTGGGGTCCCGACGGGCGCCATCATGTGGATATGGATGCCGACGTAGATACTTCGGACGCCCAGCGCCTTACGTCATCCGGTAGCTCCGCCCTTCCGGCCAGATATGACGCGACCTCCCGCGCCGCCGCGAGGGCGCCGCGACATTCCCCGGAGGACGCCATGGCGCTTAGCTCCCTGAGAATCCCTATCGCGCCGAAGAGCCCCAGGTCTATCAGGGCGCAGCGTGTAAGATCAATGCCTGTAGGAGGCGCGTTGATCACTATGCCGGGGATCCGGTCCCGGCACATGTCGAGGAGCGCCGCCAGCATGCGCGCCGCCGCGAGGGCGCAGTCGGTGGAGGAGGGGATGGGATTTGAACCCATGTATACCCGGTCTGCAGCCGGGCTCGTGACCACTCCGACACCCCTCCCTGTCCCCCGCGGGCGAGCCCACGGGATAAAAAGTTTGACGCGCTACCTGGATATCGAGTCCCCACCCGTCCACGTCTCCCTAGAGAGCGCTGCGCCGATGAGCACTAGCGCTGTCCACAGCAGCATCGTGGATATCCACGCGGTCGGGAACCCGAGGACTTCCGAGACTGCGAGGGTGATCGGTATCGCGAACGACCCCACCACGAGGCCGCCGTTGTACGATATCCCGGCCCCGGACGCCCTGTACCTCCTGCTGAACGCCTCAGATAGGAACGCGGGGAGCGGCGCGAATATCATCGCCTCCACAAATGCCTGGACGCCGGCCCCGGCGAGCGCGCCGACGTGGCCTCCGCCCAGGATAACCATTGAAGTCGGATAGACCACAGCCGCGAACGCGGTGGCGTATATTATGATGGCCAGCCGCCTCCTCCTCACGGCCGTGAGGAGGATCCCGCCGGACCAGACGCCGATCAGCGATATCAGGTTCACAAGGGCCACCGTGAAGCCCATCTCGGACTCCCCCATACCGGCATATCTGGTGAGCACCGTCGGATACAGCGAGAACGTTATCCCGTTGACGGCGAGCAGCCCGGTCGTTATCATCAGCGCCGCCGACAGGTCGCGCCAAGACTCCCTGATCAGGCGGCCGAGCGGCACCCTCTCCACCTGTCCGGCCCTCCTCATCTCCACGAACACCGGGGACTCCGGCACGGTGTACCTCATGGCGAACGCGATCAATCCGGGAACGATCGAGGTCGCGAACAGGACGCGCCAGCCCATAGCCGATAGGGGAAGCCGCGCGGCTATGGCGCTGAACGCGAGCGCGGCCGCGAAATACCCGGTCCCGAAGCCGCTCTGCACGAACGATCCTATGGCGCCCCTCATCCCCGGGGGCACCGACTCCATGCTCAGCGCGGTTCCGCCGCCGTACTCCGCGCCGGCGAACAGCCCCTCGAGGAAGAGCACGCCGAACAGCAGGACGGGCGCGAACGCGCCGGCCCATGCATAGGTTGGCAGGAACGCCATCGAGGTCCCGGCCAGCGAGAAACCGAGTACCGTGACGACCAGCATGGACCTCCTCCCCAGCCTGTCGCCTAGGTAGTTTCCGAAAAGCGCGCTTCCGAGCGGCCTGGCGATGCCGTTGACGGCGAACCCCATGTAGGTCGCTATGAGCCCGGCTAGGGGGCTGAATTCCGGGAAGAAGAGCGGGCTGATGGTCGGGGCAACCAGCGCGTAGGTTATGCTCACATATCCATCGAGGAGCCATCCCATCCAGGAGGCCACGACGATCCTCCACCGGGTCCCATCGAGTCCCGGGACATCCGTGGACATGGGCATCACCCGGCGCGCAGGGGCCTCGGGCCTCCGTCGTAGATCCCGGAGACCATTACGGAGCCGGAATACTCGGACGCCGCCCTCACGACGTCCGCGAGATTTCTCCTGTGGACCACGGCGTGCACCGCGCGTCCTATCATATTCTGCGTGGCGCCCAGCGCGCCGGCCGCCACGAGTTCGTCAGCTATGGAGAGCAGTTCGCGGTCCCCTATCCCGGAGCGCTCGGCGAAGCGCCTGGCCTCGCGCATCATGGTTTCCAAGCTGGGACCGGATAGTATGCGCCGCATGGCATCGGACCCCGCGCGATTCACGGACCTCAGGACCTCCTCGGAACCTATCACACTAGACTTCTCCACCGGCCCGAAATGAAGCGCCACCACGACGTATGAGGGACTGAATGGCAACCTCTCGAACCTCCCGCTCCAGAGGGCCCCCGGCTCCGTCACCAGCCCCACTCCCCCGGCGATCAGGCCCTCGGCCGTCCCCAGGCCCGTGGACGACATCACGTCGGCGGCGTGGACAATCCTCGATGCCTCGACGATCGGCAGCGGCCTCCCGAGCGCGCTGGACAGCGCGAGGACGGCGCCCATGGCCCCGGACGCGCTCGTCCCGAATCCGGATCCCATGGGAACCCCCAACCTGTGGGAGATCCTGATCCTCAGGCCGTCCGACATCTCAAGTCTACCGAGGAGGATGGAGACCGCCGCCCGCGTGGTCCTAGCATCGTGCGGCCGGCCGTCAACCAGTACCTCCAGTGAAACGCGGTCGCCCACCGGCTCGACGCTGGCCGAGGTGATAACCCCGGCCCGGAGCGCCATCCCGCCTCCCCTAGCGCCGACAAGCAGCGGATCGCGTATCGGGTTTCCGCCCTCGTCGATCGTGTGCGCCTCGAATAGGCTTGAGACGACCGCCGGCGTGAAGAACGCCGCCCTCACGGGATCCGGAGTCCCGATATTGATTTAAACCTCGCGCTTAAACAGTTTAATAAGTTTAAACTTATCGGGAGCTAAGGGGCGAAAGCCCCTTTATGGAAAGGCCTTAATGATCATTTATGTAATATGTTTCAATGATACCCAACCCGGAGAAGTAGCCTTTCAAGGTGATGACGTACGCTCGCGGCAGAAGCTTTTCGGCGAGAGGATCTACTGGACATCCATAGGGGGACCCCGCGACGCCTTGAAGAGAAAGGCCAGCACCACTGTCGAAGGTTCGGTGGTTCGTCAGGACCACGGGCATGTGCCCGGTCTGTAAAACCGCGGTCGGATTGAACTGTCGGAAAGGGAGTTCACCTGCCCCTCGTGCGTCTCCACGTTCGACGGGCATGTGGCCTCGGCCGTGGTCATGCTCAAGGAGGGCTTTGCCCGTGGGACGCATGCGAGACGCCCGGGGATGAGCACGCCTCCGCCGTCGGCATGGAGGAATACTTCTCGCGTATTCCCCGCGTGAGGGTAAGCGTATCAATGAACCGGGAAGCTCCACCCGTAATAGTAGGGTAGTTCGCACTTCATGACTCAGGGGGCTCCGCGAGGCCCCTCACGAACTCTATTATAGATGTGTAGTCCCCATCCCCCAGCCCCCTGGATAGGGCTGCGGTGTACAGGCTGCCGAGGAGCCCTGCCGTCGGGATCGGCACATTCTTCTCCTCGGCGGTGGCCACGGCCAGCCTCAGCTCCGTCAGGAGCGACCTGAGGTCGACTGACGCTCCGGAGGATCCATTCAGAGCTCCCTCCACGGTGGTACCGAAGGGGATCACCTCGCCGTGGATGCTCGCCACCACCTGTGCGAAGGCCTTCATATCCACCCCGGCGCTTGCAGCGAGTGAAGCCGCCTCCCCCAGAGCCTCGGCATAGGATGCGGCCATCAGGGAAATCGCCAGCTTCGCCGCCATCGCGGAGAACCCCTCCCCCATGTAATACACGCGGCCGGAGAACGACTTCAGGACCTCCAGCATCTCCTGATATGCGTTTCTGCCGCCGCTGACCAGCGTCACGGCCACGCCGCGCTCTATCTCGCCGATGCCGCCTATCACGGGGGCCTCGACGAATATAGCGCCCCTGCGCCTCAGTTTCTCGAAGAGCTGGGACGAGTGGCTCGGGAGTGTCGCGCTGAGCGCCGCGACTATCTTGCCGGGCTTCATCGAGTCGTAGATCCCCTGCGACGTGGTGCAGATATCCACGATCTCCTGGGGTTCCCTGAGCATCATCAGGATAATGTCGGCCCTCTGCGCCAAATCCCTCGTGCTCTCAGCCAGCTCCGCCCTCCCCTTGAACACATCCCTCGCCTTCTTCGACTTGTCCCAGAGCACGAGCTTGTGGCCGGCGCTGAGCAGCCTCTCAGCCACCTTCGTGGCCGGGCCCTCCAGTCCGATGAGCCCAACTGTCTTCAACCCGGGGGAATCGCACCGACCGACTTAATAATCTTGAGCCCGTCTTCTCGACTCCGTTACCTTAAGCCGATCGATGAACATAAATCCGAGGGGAGTCCTCCGCCCGATCCGCATTGACCGCGAATCACATACAGACCAGGAGGAGGACTCCCCTTCTCATCATGGCCTACGCGGTTTATCTGTATTTCTCGGGTCACTCCCTGAGGCGCATCTCGAAATCCCTGAGGCTCATCATGAGCAGGAGCCACGTCTCGATATGGAGGTGGGTGCAGAGGCTCGGTCCCGTCCTCGGATCCTTCGGCGCGGATCCGAGGGATGTCCATCGCATATTCGTCATGAGACCGTGGTGAACGTGAAAGGGACCCCCGCCCTGATCCGGATCGCGTTCGAGCCGGACCTCCGCACCATGCCCGACTTCCACGTGAGCCCGCGCGGGAACTCCATCGACGCATACCTTTCATCAGGCTGTCCGCATTCATGTTCATGCACAACTTCGTGTTAGACAACAGGGACTTGGAATGTATGGAGGCCTCCGCTGAAGTGGAAAGAGGAGGAGATGCCCCCATGGCTGAACGGGCTGCGCCCGATTTTCTCGCTCGGATAGGAGGTGAGCTTAAGGTAACGGAGCCGTCTTCTCCAGCTATGGGAGATGTAAGAAGCAGGGGAGCTTCGACCTTTAGGAAGGGTTTCACTCTACGCAGGCACACGTAGGTACGCATCAGCATACCTGTCGTACGCGTAGAGCTGGGGCTTCACGGCATCATACAGGCCCCTCACGAGTTCATCGGGTCCCCTCCGCTCCGCCCCCGTCAGGAGGTACCCGCCCACCAGCGTCGGGAGGACGTTCGCGTCCCACCACTCGCGCTGCCGGGGAACCCCCTCCATCCTCCGTTCAACACGCTTCTTTCCGCACTCCATCCCCGGCGCACCTACTCTACTACAAACATTAATTTAAATCTATCTATTCTGGAACTGTTTTGAACAGCGCCGCTCACCCCCTATTTTTAATTCAAAATAATATATATAAAATTACCAACCGCTCAAAGCTCCTGTCCGGGGCCTCAGGCCGCGTAGTATACCTTGTGGAGGGAC
The DNA here is from genome assembly GCA_046536535.1 of Nitrososphaeria archaeon. GTDB lineage: Archaea > Thermoproteota > Nitrososphaeria > Conexivisphaerales > Conexivisphaeraceae > Conexivisphaera. Next base: position 5,872 of record JAWDMO010000019.1, on the reverse strand, counting down.
GGCTCTATCTCCGCCAGCTTGAGCCTGAGTTTCTCGGGATCCGCCTTACTCGAGTGACCGGCCCTCATATATGCGTCCTTCAGCACGTCATCGACCGCGGATCTTAGATACTGCGCCTTCCGGATCTGATCCCTCGTCACTGGCCTATCGGTATAGCCGACGGCCACCAGCCTGAGCATCAGCGGGTTTCTGTCGGGTTCGTGTTCCACGATGACATCCCTGAAGCCTATCCTCTTCAGGAACCTCTTTATCACGTGGCGAGCCCTGCTCGATACTATTCCGTTCAGTTGTATATCTAGTAGCTTGACCCATCCGATGGAGCCCTCCTCGGCGTCGGGCGCCGACTTTAGGGGCTTCGGGGGCCTTCCGTCCATCTTAACCTGTGGCACGGTGTACATACCCATTACCACGTTATAGAACAGCGTAATAACGCTATATAAAGGTTTCTATCAACGCGCCTCCCCTATTATAATTATGATTATTTACTATAAATGAGTATAGCCCGCCAAAACCTTGCATTTCACAGCGTAGGCTTAAAATTCATTTTTGAAACAAAATTTTATAAATATATCCGTTGCAGGAAGCTAGCGCCGTCCGAACCATGCGGGGGAGAAGGAAATGCATGAATTCGGGTCAACGGTTCAGGACTGGATATCTCGCTTGGATCCTCCGGCGCCCTCCCGATCAGCCGCCACCGCGCAGCCGGCGCGAGCTTCCGATGTCCGTCAGCTTCTTCTGTAATACTTTAAGTTTATAACTAACATGATATCAAGTGTATGACGATGGCAGACGTGAGCAGGTTCTCCGAGTGCGGCCTTACCGAGAAGGGCAAGGAGGAGGAATACCTGAAGAAGATATTGGACGACGTGGCCAGCGCAGTGGATCCTGATAAGATCCAGCAGACCTCCCGGGTAATGAGGGCGCTCGCGGACCCCACCAGGGTCAGGATAGTGGCCATGGCGAAGGCGAGGGGCAAACTCTACGAATGTGAGATAGTGGGCGCGTTCGGGCTGGCGCAGCCGACGGCGTCATATCACCTGAGGCTCCTCTCGGACGCGAACGTACTTGCCAAGAGGAGGGAGGGCAAGATGATAGCATACGTCCCCAGCGACGGCTTCGGCTGGGCCATCGCGAATAACGTGCTGGAGACCGCCAAGCACTGAACCGATGAAAATACTATTTGTGGGAAATTTTTATATGATAATTGGTATCAGAGGTTTATTGAGTGAACCCTTACTTAATATTAAAAAATTAAAACCCGCGCGATATGGAGAGGGAATGCGCGGCTGGGATCCTATATATCGAAGTACAGATGGAACTCGTACGGATGCGGCCTGCTCTCGACCGCGAGGAGCTCGCGCTCCCCGTTCTCCACCACGCTCTCTATCAGCGATCCGTCGAACACCGGCCTCAGGTAATCGCCATCGCTCTTCAATGCTTCGAGTGAATCGCGCAGCGATCCCGGGAGGCTCCTTATACCGAGCTGCCTCCTCTTCTCGGCCCCCATGTGATAGACGTTCTCGTCGACCGGATCACCGGGGTCCATCTTCCGCTTCACACCGTCGATCCCAGCCATTAGGATGGCGGAGAACACGAGATATGGATTGGATGACGGGTCGGGGACCCTGAATTCCACCCTCTTTGCAGCGGAGTAGGCGGCACCCCTGTAGTATGACGGCACCCTGATGGCGGCGGACCTGTTGGACTTGCCCCACGTCAGGTAGACCGGGGCCTCGTATCCCGGGACTAGCCTCTTGTAGCTGTTCGTAGTCGGCGCGACTATTGCGGCCAGGCTCGGCGCGTGATCGATCAGTCCGCCCACGAAGTACCTTCCCACCTGGCTGATCTCCGCGTAGCCATCGTCCCCGTCGTAGAACGCGTTGTACGCGCTCCCAGGCCTCGAGCCCTCCCCCCACAGGCTCACGTGGACGTGCATCCCCGACGCGTTGTCGCCGTAGAGCGGCTTCGGCATGAACGTAGCGACCTTCCCGTGCTTCGCAGCGACGTTCTTAGCGACGTACTTGAGCGTCATCACGTTGTCGGCCATCCTAGTCAGGGTATCGTAGACCATATCAACCTCGCATTGCCCGCCGGTGGCAACCTCGTGGTGATGTGCCTCGACATCCACGTTGAACTGTTCCTGCAACGTCAGGGCGATGTCGTCCCTGACGTTTGCCAGGGTATCCTGGGGCTCCGCCGGATAATAGCCCTCCTTGTACCTTATCTTGTACCGGTTGCCCTCGCGCCTCCAGCTCCCCTCGGACGAGTCCAGCGCGTAGCCCGACTCCCATTCCGAGGTCCACCAGTTCGCGCTGTCGAATATGAAGAACTCCATCTCCGGCCCCCAGAACGACCAGCTGTATCCGAGGGACTCCCTCAGATACTCCTCCGCGCGCTGCGCGACGTGCCTGGGATCCCTCTCGAGCCTGCTGGAGCCGCCCATGTAGATATCCGCTATCATGCGCGCCGCGGACTCCCTCCACGGGATGACGGCGAACGTCGCGGGGTCCGGTATTGCGACCGCATCCGACTCCGATATGTCGAGGAACCCCCTGATGGAGGACCCGTCGACCTTGCTGAGGCCGCTGACCATGCCCCCGTCCACGACCGCGCCCGAGGGCACCGTGAAGTGCTGGAGGCGACCGGGGACGTCCGTGAACTGTATGTCTATGAATTTTATGTCCTTGGACGTTATGGCCTCCACAACGTCCGACGCGCCGGGTCGGGCGCGCGTGAGGCGCTTGGGCTTATCAACCAACATCATGTCCCGAAGGGGGCTTGCAATCCTTTATTTAAGTATTGCTGTCAATTGACTGGTCAAATGTCACTAATAACGCGTTACAATCTCGCTATTGTTCAGAGCACGACGAAGTCCTCCTTCACTGAGTTGAGCACCACGTGCGTGTTCGTCCGCTCAACGTGCTCCATCGCCATCATGCGCTTCGTGAACGCGCTGAGATCTGATCTATTCTTAAATCTCGCCAGGACGACCGCGTCGAAATCCCCCGTCACGTCATACACGGCCATGACGCCCGGGATTGAAGCTATCTCCCTCTCCACGTCTATGACGTTCCCCTTGGATATATAGACGTCGACCACCACCGTTATGTCGTAGCCCAGTGCCTCGTAGTTCAGGTCGACCGTGAAACGCCTGATCACCCCCAGATCCCTCAGCCTCTTTATCCTGGCGGCCACGGTGCCCACCGAGAGGTCGAGCCTGCGGGAGATCTCCCGCGAGCTGCGCCGCGAGTTCTCGACGAGCTCCGACAATATCCTCATGTCGACGTCGTCCAGGTCCACGCGATGCGTTGGGGGGAGGTGTGATTTAGGATTTCCCGCCCCGCGCGTCGCGACGCATTTCGTCGGTCACGATTATTAAGGAAGGCCGCCAATCGGCATCCGTGAAGGACGCCGAGCTGTACCGCGTCGAGGGCGACAGGGTTATCTGCACGGCATGCGCTAGGTACTGCAGGCTCAGGGAGGGACAGGTAGGGCTCTGCGGTGTCCGCGAGAACGTGGGCGGAAGGCTCAAACTCCTAGTCTACGGCAGGATAGTGGCAAGCCATGTGGACCCCGTGGAGAAGAAGCCGCTTCTCCACTTCTGGCCGGGCTCGAGCGTTCTCTCCATAGCGACCACCGGCTGCAACTGGCTCTGCAGGTACTGCCAGAACTTCGACCTGAGCCAGAGGAGGAGGGTGGAGGGTATAGAGGTGACGCCGGAGGAGATAGTGGAGGCGGCGCTCAGGGTGGGTGCTGACGGTGTGACCTATACGTACAACGAGCCGACGATCTTCATGGAGTTCGCCCGCGACGTAGGGGTGATCGCGAGATCGAGGGGGTTGTTCAACACGTTCGTCTCGAACGGCTACATGACGCCGGAGAGCGCCGAGATGGCGGCGCGGTTCCTGGACGCAATAACCGTGGACTTCAAGGGCAACGGGAACAGGGAGTTCCTGAGGAGGTACGCGGGGGTCCCGGACCCGGAGCCCATCTACGAGACGATGCTTGAGCTCAGGAGAGCGGGAGTCCATGTGGAGGTGACGGACCTCGTCGTGCCGGGCGTCGGCGACGGATTGGAGGACGCCAGGCACCTGGCCAAGTGGATACACGATAATATGGGGCCCGATATCCCCATCCACTTCCTGAGGTTTCACCCGGATTACCTGATGATGGATTTCCCGCAGACGCCGGTCGAGACGCTGGAGAGGCACAGGGACGTAGCAATCGAGGAAGGGCTGCGCTATTCGTATGTGGGCAACGTCCCGGGACACAGATACGAGCACACGTACTGTCCCGGCTGCGGCAGGCCCGTCATAGTGAGGGATGGATTCGACATCGTCGAGTGGAACCTGGATGAGGGGAACAGGTGCAGGTTCTGCGGCTATAGGATACCCATAGTGGGAAAGCGCGTAGAGAGGAGGAATAGGTTCTTCCACGTCCCCATGTGAGCCAGCCGGTCCCCATTGCGGGGACCGGAAGGCAACGGTTTTTAGAGAGTCGATTCCATATTGACGCGTCTTGAGCGAGGAGGAGGTCAAGAGGCTCGCTGACCTGAAGCTGAAGGTGGAGGAGAGGATCAAGGACTTGGAAGACCAGCTCGAGCTGATGAGGGAGATCGCGCGCCTCATAGACCAGGAGCTGAAGAGGGGGAGCTTCGCCAAGGCGTCACAGGTCGCGCCTGGCGAAGAGGTGCCGAGGGCGGAGTCGGCCGCCGGGGCCGCCACCGTGAGGGCGCTCCGCAGGACTAGGGACGGCGTGCTGCTGGCTAACGCGAGGATCTACGGGGATGCGCTGACGATAGATGTGAACCCGGAGCTGAACCTGACGAGCGCTATTCCTCCGTTCAGATCGTACTTCATAAACAGGGTCCTGAACGAGATGGCCGCCAAGGACGAGGAGGAGGGGAGGAAGCCCCTCAGCTACGATATCGAGGAGCAGGGCGGGAGAATATCCAAGATCGTGATAAGGAATCCCGGGGATGAGGACCGGGTGAACGAGCTCCTCAACATACTTGCGTGGACGCTAAGCAAGATGCTCGAGAAGATAGAGAAACCCGGACAGGGGCCAGAAGAGTAGTACGTGAGCGCGGATCTCCCTTACGCGCTTTGAGATATCAATTGATGCGGTTGGGTAAACGGAGAAAATCCATGTTATTTATGGATTGGATTGAATAATTCTCCGGTGTCCGGTGGATATATTACACCCGGGACATTACGGCGTCGTTCCCCCGCATCTGCGATAACGGATCCTGGACGGTCGAGATGAGAAACCCCGCCCGAAAGGGACATTATTACTCCGAATAGGGAACGGGCTCCCGCGGATGGATCTCCGCTCATCAGTAGAGGATATGGGGAAGTTAATCCAGAAAAATGATAAAACATTATGTATCTAATATTACTGTTTGCAGCGGTTCACTCAGCCGAAGTTGGGCATGCCGGAGGGAGGCCCTTCCTCCTCCTCGCCTCCGCCCTTACCCTTCTTCTCCTCTTCCCTGACCTTGCTCGCCGCTATTATATCGTCGATCCTCAGCACCATCGAGGCCGTCTCGGTCGAGGCCTTGACGACCTGGAGCTTCACGCTGAGGGGCTCGTACACGTTCTTCGCGTCCATATCCACCACCTTGGACTCGAACGGGTCGACGCCCGCCCACTTCCTGCCCTCGCCGTGCGCCTTCGATAGCTCGGTCTTCGCGTCCAGCGGGTTCATCCCCGCGTTCTCGGCGAGCGTCAGCGGCACCTCCTCCAATGCATCGGCGAACGCCTGCACCGCCAGCTGCTCCCTCCCGCTCAGCGTCTTGGCCCAGTTCCTCAGCTGATAGGCGGTCTCGGCCTCGGGCGCGCCTCCGCCTCCGACCACCGCGGGGTTCTCCACG
>JAWDMO010000018.1:0-18987 GCA_046536535.1 Nitrososphaeria archaeon | reverse complement strand
GATCGGGTAAACCCCCTCACACCCTACCCGGGCCCCCGTTCCCCCTGGGGCCCCGGCCCGCCCTGCTCCTCCCTCGTCCTCCAGGAGCGCGGGTAGACCCCGGGCGGCATGACGACCCTGATGGGCCTGAGCGCTATTCCCTTCCCGGAGTCCTCGACCTCCTCGTACCCCATCTCCGCCGACGCTATGGCGACCAGCTCGCCCTTCTGCGTGTAGATCGCGACGACCTCGCCCCTCGCAATCCCCGGGTGCATCCTCGCTATCCCCGGCGACGCCAGGTAGGATCCGTGCGCTATCGCGTCGACCGCCGTGTCCTTGGCGACCACGGGCTTCAGGTGCGTCATCGCCCTCTCTATCGGGAGCACCATCCCCCTGAGCTCCGAGTCGTCGCCCCCGTCCCTCCACCGCCTGGCGGCGTACGCCAGGTCGTGCAGCCTCACTATGCGATCGGACTCCCTCAGGTCGCAGACCCTCGTCCTCCTGAGCTCGACCATCGTGGCCCCCGGGCCCAGGACCTCCCCCATGTCGTAGATGAGCTTCCTCATGTACGTGCCCGCCTGGACGAGCGCCCTTAGGAGCACCAGGTTCCCCCTCCTCTCGACCGCCTCCAGCTCGTAGACGTTCCTCACCCTCCTCTCCCTCCTCACGTGCGACCTCACGGGGGGGCGCTGGTATATGGGGCCGGTGAACTCCGACACGACCGCCCTCAGCTGCTCGTCCGGGACCGGGTCGTGCAGCCTCATGACCGCGTAGTACTCCTTAGGGCCGAGGAGGAGCGCCTGGATTACCTTCGTCGCCCTCCCGGTGGCCACGGGCAGCAAACCCGTCGCGAGGGGATCCAGGGTCCCGCTGTGGCCCGCCTTCTCCGCCCCGAGAATCCTCTTGACCCACGCGGTCACCTGGTGGCTGGTCTGCCCCGCCGGCTTGTCCACCGGGACCATGCCGTACTCGAGGAGGTCGCGCGTCGACCTCGACTCCGGCTCCTCGCCGTACTCGCCCTCGGACTCCTCGCCCACCACGGCCGTGGTGGATAGCAGCCACTCCCTGATCGTCGCGCCGTCCGGCGGGGGGACCATACCGCGCGGCTATTTCGCGCGCCTAAAAGCGTTTCCCGGACCCCGTTCCGCGGGTTTAGGATATCGATCGGTATCGGGATGGGGATGGGGGCCGTCCGCCCGATCGGTCCCCTTTCCCGCCCCAGAGCGCGGACGCGTAGAGCGCCACGAGCTCCGCCGCGTCCCCGGGCGGCACGTCCTCGGTGTCCATTATCAGGTGGAACACCGCGGGGTCGGGCGCCAGCTCGTATCCGTAGAGCTCCCTGTACAGCCTCGCGTTCTCCGCGTCGCGGAACGCTATCACGCGCTCGGCCTCCGCCATCGGGATCCCGTCCCTCCTGGACATCCTCTCGGCGCGGGCGCGGGGGGACGCGTTCAGCCAGACCTTGGGGACCTCCGGCCCCAGCAGCCAGGGCATTGCGTAGCTGGTGGCGGCGTACCCCCCCGAAGTTATCAGCTCCCTCAGCCTGCGGTCCACCTCCCTGTCGAATTCCGGGTTCTCCATCCTCTCCGCGAGGAACCTCCTGCCCTCCTCGGAGTCCCACCATCCGTCCCCCTCCGGCCTGTACCCCCTCTCGCGCGCCATCTCCCTCAGTATGTCGCCCCCCGCGACGTACCGGAGGCCGAGCTTCGACGCGACGAGCCGGGCCACGGTGGTCTTCCCGGAGGCGGGCATCCCCGCTATCACTATGCTCCTCACGTATCTCATAGCGCTACACCTGGAGCCCGAAAAGCCTCGTGATTATGACGCTGAACGCCACCGACGTGAATATGTACCACGTGACCATGTTCATCGCGTATCCCGGGCCGAGGGGCGACGTCGCGGCGACGAACAGCAGGTTGAACTTGTAGGGGGACACGGCCACGGGCACCTGCCCCATGAACCACGCCAGCAGGTAGTAGAGCACTATGAACGGGATCAGGTAGTACATGCTTATCTTCATCCTGTCCATCTGGAGCTTCATCATCTGCTCCTCGACGGGCTTGTACCTCTTCCTGATCTTCTCCACCTTCTCCGGGTCGTTTTCCCTCAGCACGGACCTCAGCTGCCTCTGGTACTCGGAGTACTCCTTCTGTATCCTCCTGTACAGGTTGATGTCCATCGTCGCCCTGGTGATGGCGTTCGCCACCACGTTGAGCGCGACCGCCACCGCGATCACGAACAGCGTGGAGTAGGGCATCACGCGCAGGATCTCAAGCGATATCCACAGAATCACACCCCCAGCACCGCGGCCAGTTCGGATGCGGCCCTCGCGGCCTCGCCCTGCCTGTTCAGTATTATCGCGAGCGGCGCCCCGCTCTCGTTCGACGCCGCCACGGCGAAGAGCCTCTCCATCTCGAGCTCCTCCCTGACGGACTCCAGTGAGGCCTCCCTGATCCTCGTGGAGTCCGCCGCCCTCCTGGACGATATCTCCTCGGGCGACGCGGCTATGACGGCCAGGGCGTCCGGCGAGAGCGCCGACACCACGTGAGACGGCATCCCCGGCAGGTATCCCTGGGGGGTCCTTATCGAGAAGTGCGTGTCGACCAGGAGGAACTCGGCCGGCATGGCGGCTATCTTCCCGGCGGCGGACGCCTGTATCTCCCTCTGGACCTGGGCGGGCAGCCTCCTCATCTCGTCCCTGTTGCCGGCGCCCCTGAGCCTGGCCTCCTCCATCATGACGGTCCCGTAGTTCACGATCTCCAGCCTGGCGCCGAGCCTTCCCCTGAGCTCGTCCACGACCGTGCTCTTCCCCACCCCGGGTATCCCGCCTATGACTACCCTCATGGTCAACGACCGAACATCCCGGCGAGCCTGGGCATTATAAACTCTAGCTCCTCCTGTATCAGCGTCTGGTAGTACTGTATCGCGATGTCGACCATCAGCAGGAGCCCTATGCCTCCCCCGAATACGCCCAGGAACTGCGAGACGCCGGCCACGAGCCCCACCAGGGCCCCTCCCAGGAGGGTGACGGTCGGTATCCACCTGCCGAGCACCCTGCCCACCGTGGACCTGGTGGACCTGAAGCCGGGTATGGCCACCTGCGCCTTTATGAGCCCGTCCGCCGCCTTCTCGGCGGTCATCCCGCTCATCTCGACCCAGACCCTGGCGAACGCCGTGCTCAGGACCACCATGACGGCGACGAACACCACGGCGAGCAGCGGATTGGCGGCCGCCTCCTGGATAGTCTGGGGGCCTATCAGGTAGTAAAGGATACCCCCGGTCAACTGCCCCTGCGCGTTGTACTGGGCGAGCGTGCTCGCGTACCATGCCCCGGACGTCCGGGCCCAGCTGGCCCACCAGGACGCGATCATCTGGAAGTTGGCGAGCAGTGCAGCGACGAGTATCACCGGGACGTTCGACACGTAGAGCAGCTTTATTGGATAGGTGCTCGACATCCCCCTGTACTGGGAGGACGTCACCGGGACCTCTATCCTGACGCCCTCGAGGTATATCAGGAGCAGTATGAACGCGACGGTGGCCCCGAGCCCGACGAGCGATGGATACCCGTTCGGCCTTATCACGGCCGAGTAGATGTTGCCGGACGAGATCGCCTGCGCCAGGAACGGCACTATGCCGAAGAATTCCCCGGCGACCTTCACCGGGTTGAAGAGGTCCACCATGACGAGGAGCGCGACGTTCGCCAGTATGAAAAGGCTGATGCCGCTCCCCACCCCCCACCCCTTCTGGATGGTCTGATCCAGCATGTAGACGGTGAACCCGGCGAGTATCAGCTGTATCGCGTCCACCGGGAGCGCGGAGGCCGGCACGTGATAATAGAGGCCGAGCATGCCGACGCTGTACGCGATCGACTCCACTACTATGAATACAACCGTGAAGACCTTGACCATGGCCGTGAACGCCGCCTTGTCCTCGGGCTTCGAGTAGTCAAGCCTTATTATCTCGGAGCCAACCAGTATCTCGGCGAGCAGGCCGCCCGTCACTATGGGGCCTATCCCGAGCGACGTCAGCGTCCCCTGCTGCGCTGCGAACACTATCTGGTAGAGCGGCAGCGCCTGGGCGCTCACCGTGACCCTGTACAGGGATACGAACCCCATGGACACGTATAGGACGAGTATCAGGAGCGTCCAGAGGAGCCTGATCTTGAGGGAGGGCTTGCGGATCGGCTTCGGGACCTCCGGTAGGTATTTGGATATCCTCGTGATTGTGGAGAAGCGCTCGGAGCTCAACTCTCAGCGGCCTGGGACAGGAGCACCACCCGGCCCCCCGCCTCTTTAATCTTTCTCACGGCCTCGGCGGAGGCCTCGCCGACCGTCACGTTGTAGGCGCCCCTGACCGATCCACCCCCCAGGAGCTTCCCGATCCCGAGGGACGCGAGGTCCACCGTCAGCGCGCCGCCCTCCGCCCGGGATACCGGATAGAGCTCGTCGAGGTCGCCCACGTTGATCCACCTCCTCACGACGTTCGGGGCCGGGTGCCTGTGGAAGCCGTGACGCCCGAAGTGATCCGGGTCGTACCGCAGCATCCAGCTCTTCTTGTGCCTCTTCAGGCCGGATCCGCCCCTGCCACCGCGGCTCCCGGCCTTCCTGTGCTGTCCGACCCTTCCCCATCCGACCACCCTGGTGCCCCTCTTCGCCCTTGACTTCCTGAGCCTGGTAGGCATGGCTGACGCCCGGCGACCGACGTCCATCTTAAATAAGCTTTCCAGGGCCCGTCCCGGGATCGGATTGCGACGGGGCGGCGTCGATCCCCTAGTTCAACTCCCGCTGGGTCATAGCCCGATTGTCGATACACGGGACTCGATCAGAACATCCTGGAGACCAGCGCCGGAAGGCCCTCGTTGAGGCCGAGGACTCCGCCCTCCCTCGCGTGGCGCTTGATCGGCGCTTTATAGCCGCCCCTCGGCGGCTGAAGCGCGAAGTACGGCTTCACCCATCCGAGCCCGTGGAGCGTGACCTTCCCCTCGATTATCGCGTCGGCCATCTCCTCGAACCCCGAGAACCCGTGTTCCCTGACGACCTCCTCGGTCAGGGGCCTCCAGCCGGCTGTCCTGGCCCTCCTCCTGAGGAGCTCGACCACGATCTCCCTCGTCGCCGGGCACCACGCCACGTAGTCCTTCACGCCCTGGAGCATCCCCCGGTACTCCGGGGTATCCGGGATGAGCGTGGCGTTGTGCCTCCTCCTGAGGTTCATGCGCTCTAGGGCGTCCTCCGCGGCGTGCCTGACATCGATGTCACCCCTGATCCTCAGCACCAGGAGCGCCGGCATCAGCCCTCGAACCTCCTCAGGTCGGAGAACGAATGCATGTCGCGGAACGCGTTGTAGACGGCCTGCGCCTTCGAGAGGAGCGTGGACGTCATCCCGAAGGAGCGCGACCACGCGTCCTGTATCCCGGCGAGCGCCAGCAGCTTCTTCACGACGTCGTCGGCGACCAACCCGAGGCCCCTCGGGCCCGGCATTATCTCGACCGTCACGCTCCCCGCCTTGCCGACCAGCTTGTAGGGCACCGAGTGGGGACGCCCGCACCTGCACTCCCAGCTGCCGCATCCCAGGTGGACGGGGAGCACGTTGAGCATCGCGACGTTCGTGGCCTTGTCTATGGAATCCCTCATCTGATAGGCCTTCGCGTGCCCCAGGCCGAGCCACCCGGGCGATCCCACGGCGACTATCGCGCTGAACCTGGTGACCTCGCCCGACTCCGTCTGCTTCTGGACGACCCTGATGCCGAGGACCTCCTGCCTCAGGTCGGGGAGCAGCTTCCTCACTATACCGGACTCCTTCACGCGGAGCCCGGACTCGAGGATCTCGGATAGCGACGTTATCTTGCCGTCCATCACGGCGCGGCCGACCTTGGTCTTCGGCACCCATTCCTCGACCTCGCGCCTGGGCCTTCCACGCGAACCGCGCGATGCGCTCAACTCGCCGTAGCCCCCTTCAGCTTGGCTTTAACCTCTTCCACGAGCTTCGGGTAGTCCGACGGATCGAACCCGGATCTCGCGTACCCCGAGAAGCGACGCTCGTAGAGCCCGGATTCCCTGAGCGACCTCGCGTACTCGGCTATGTGATCCCCCCTGAGCCTGGACTCGTCCGGGAACGCGTCGTCGGAGGCGGCTATGTCCAGCCCGGCATCCCTGGCCCCCGCGACGAGCGCGGCGACCCTGGAGCCGCCTATGAACCCGTCGACGCCCGCGTAGAGGACGACGCCGCTGAGGCCCGCCTTCAGGGCCCTCAGGCCCAGCAGGTATCCCACCAGATAGGCCGCGGGGATCGACTTCCTGCTGGCGCGCCATCCGTGCTCGATGAGCTCCCTCGAATTGGCCTGCGCCGCGACGACGTCGCCGCCCTTCTCCGGCACGTGCAGCTGCGCCGACACGTTCCTGTTCGAGACGAACACCGTGAGGAACGGCCTCCTGCCGGCGACGATCGCCCTCCTGCTGTGATAATTGGTCTTGCCCTCCCTGCGGCGCCTGAAGATCGGTATGTAGTCAGCTCCCCGAGGCATGTTTCTCCACCTCCATTACCTCCATCAGCCTCCTCCTGCTGCGCACCGCCCCGCCTTTGACCAGCATGTAGAGCCTCCTGTAGAGCTTTGAATCTATCTCGCCCCTGTCCCTCAGGGACCTCAGCGTCCTGCGGAGCGCCCTCACCTGCCTGATCCACCTCTCCTTTCCGCCCTCGCTGGTGCCCCTCCGGCTGCCGGGGCCGCGCCTGCCGCTGCGCGTCCTCGTCCTGCCGCGGGAGGTCCCGGCGGGCGGGAGGACCTCTATGGCCCCCTCCCTGTAGAGCCTCCTTATGTCCTCCCTCGTTATCGCGTCCTCGATGTCCTCGAGTTTCTCGGGGTCGAACCTTATCCTCCCCATGCCCACGCCCAGCGCCTTGGCGGCGAGCTCCCTCTGGAAAGAAAGGTTGGTCATCACATCACCTCAAGCGTTGAGTATCCTGAGCCCGAGGGCGCGCGCCCTCCTTATTATCTCCTCCCTCTTCCTGCCCCCGACGGTGGACGCTATCCTCACGGCGTGCACCCCGGGGTCGAGGCCGGCCAGCTCCTCCGGATTGTGCACGAGGACGTCCTCGTAGCCGGACGGGTGAAGCCCCCTGACGGCGGCCGGGCCCCTGTAGCCTATCCTCACCAGGGGCGGGTGTCCCCCGACGCCCTCCCTCATCTTCGAATGTATCCCGTGGGGGCGCCTCCAGCTCGGCCTTATCCGGAGGAACATCCAGCTCTCCTGCCTGACGAACCGGGGCCTCCTGGCCGCGACGGCCCTCCTCAACTGGAGGAGCCGCCTCAGCTCCTCGCCGCTAACTCTTTGCCGGGAGTTTGCGCTCATATATATACACCCCATCCATGAACACCCTGGGATCCTTCCTCAGGATCCTGGTGGACTGCTCTATATTTGCCGCGGTCTGGCTCACCGACTCCAGGCAGGGCCCCTTCACGACTATGTCGTCGCCCTCCACGGAGACCTCCGTGCGGTCCCCGATTATCGTCGCCCTGCGGGGGGTCTTCTCGCCCAGGAAGTTCTCTATCTGCACCTCGTTCCCCTTGACCTTCACCGTCATGGGGAAGTGCGAGTACACTATCTTCAGCCTGTAGGCGTATCCCCTGACGACGCCCACCGCCATGTTCCTTATGTGGCTGGACACGGTCCCCATGATCGCCCTCCCCCTCTTCTTGGGCAGCAGGGGGGTCACCCTGACGCGGTCGCCGGAGACCGAGACCTCAACCGGTATCCTGGACAGCTCGCGCTCGCAGGCGCCGAGCGGGCCCGACACCCTTATCCTCTTACCGTCGATGGATGCCGTCACGCCCTTCGGCAACACGATCTCCGAGTACCCGTCGCCGACTATCAGCTGCACCTGTTCAGTAGACATATCCGATCAACCTCCCCCCGAGGCCCTTTTCGCGGGCCTCCACGTGCGAGATCACGCCGGCGTCCGTCGAGACGACGAGTATCCCCGTCCCGTAGGCCGGCAGGAGCCTGCGCTCCCACATGTAGTATCCGTCGCCTCCCACCGGATGCCTGGGCTTCACGGCGCCGCAGTTGTGGATCCTCCCCAGGAGCTGGACCCTGAGCTTCCCGGCCCTTCCGTCGTCTATGAACTCGAACTCCCCCACATAGCCGTACTTCTGCAGGGTCCTGAGGACCTCCTGCGCCAGCTTGGACGCCGGCACCACCAGGCACCAGCCCTTATTCCTCCTCTCGCTGCTGTTCAGCGATGAGAAGAGGTTCGATATCACGTCTTGAGAGGGCATCGCCATCACCTCATTGATACTTCTTGAACCCCATCTCCTCGGCGACTTCCCTGAAGCACTGCCTGCACAGCATCAGGTCGTACTTCTGTATGACCGCGCCCGTCTGGCCGCACCTGACGCACACCCTGGCGCCCTTCCCGTACCTCCTGGGCTTGCCGCTCCTGATCTTCGCCATCCTAGACCACCTCCACGCCGTGCTGTGACCTTACTACTTCCACGGCGTCGTCCCTGCCCACTATCTGGCTCCTCCCGATGGACGACCTCGCGCGCCTGCGGCGCGCGACCCGGTACCCGGACCTCTCGAGCGACACGCTGACGTCCATTCCGAATATCCCTATCTCCGGGTCGTACTTTATGCCCGGTATATCTATGTGTTCCCTTATCCCGAACGATACGTTCCCCCTGCCGTCGAACGACCTCGCGTCGATCCTCCTGCCCCTGGAGTCCAGCAACCTGTTGAGAAGATCGAGCGCCCTCCTTCCCCTCATGGTCACCATCGCGGCTATCGGCTCCCCCCTGTGTATACCGAATCCCCTTATGGTGCTCTTGGCGTTCCTCACGGATGGCTTCTGCCCCGAGAGCTGCTCCAGGAGCCGAACGGCCTTCTCGAGCCTCTCGCCCGAGGCGCCCACGCCTATGTTTATGACGACCTTGGCTATCCTGATAGCCCTCATGGGATTTCCCGCGGGCTGGGCCTGCTGCTGTTCGCCGGCGGCCGCGGGCGTGGTGGTGACGTCGCTCATCCGGTCCACCTCACGGTTATCGGGGGCTCGGGGGTTCCGACCGGCATGGCGAGATCCCTCGGGACGAGCACCCTCCCGCCGTCCATCTCCAGCTCCACGGACGGCTTCACGCTGAACGATCCCGGCATGACGCCCACAACCTTTCCCAGCGAGGAGAGCCTCTCGCCCCCTATGACGAGGGCGGTCGCGCCCTCCTCGAGCGGGATGCGCGAGACGATCTCCTGGTCCGGTACCCTGATCAGCAGGCTGTCCCCGACGGAGTAGGGCGCCGGATCGTCCACCAGGAAGCTCCTCCCATCGTGCGTCCCCAGCTGAGCGCGGCCGCCGCGCACGATCACCTTGGACCTTATCCTGGATATCTTCAGGCCCTTCTCCGACTCCGATATGGGGGCCGGGTACAGGGGTCTGCCGTTCGCGGGGACCATCCTGAAGGACTTCCCCTCCGGCGTCACCTCGACGACGTCCATCAACCCTATCGGGAACGATTTATCGGTCCTCGCCACGCCGTCCACGAGTATGTAGCGGCGCTTGAGCGCGTAAAGCGCCTCGTGCGCGGTCCTCGCGAGCCCCAGGTAGTCCCTGAGGAGCGTCACGGGATCCACGCTCAGATACCGGGGATGCGGCCCCGGGCCCGCCCTCGTTATGAACCTGCCGTGGCGCGGCTTCCTCGGCACCGCGTACGCGCGCGGCGCGGAGAGCCTCTTCTGCACGGTGCTGCGCCCCATCCTAGCCATCCACTTCGCCTCCCGATTTCCCGGACTTTATGGCCTCCAAACTCTCCCTTCTAACCTTATCGTCCAGGTTCAGCTTGGTCACGCGTACCTTGGATGCGTTCACCTTCACGGGCGAGTTATCGCCCTTGGAATTCTGCCTGTTGAGCCCCTCGACCGCGATGCTGCCCTCCTCCGGGTACACCCTGATCACCTTGCCCTCGACGCCCCTGTAGGTGCCCCTCATCACCTTGACGACGTCCCCGACCCTGACGCGCGCCGACCTTGTACCGTACTCCGCCGCGAGGTCGTCCGCCAGGCGCGCGCTGAGCGCACCGGGGACCACGCGCTGCGACCGAACTTCACGACGCAACGATATCACCTCATATCATATTATCGTGGAGGCTATGTTCGCGACCCTGGGCCAGCGCTCGGCGGCCTCGGCGGCCACCGGCCCCCTTATGTCGGTCCCCTTGACGTCGCCCTCGGGCGTTATGAGGACGGCCGCGTTATCCTCGAAAGAGACCCTGAGGCCCGACGGACGGCGGAACGGGTAACGCTGCCTCACGAGGACCGCGTAGAATATCTGCTTCTTCATCTCGGGGGGACCCCTGCGGACGACGACGACGAGCTTGTCGCCGACGGTCGCCGATGGCCTCCTCTTGAGCCTGCCCTTGTAGCCCATCACCTGCACGACCCTGAGCTCCTTCGCGCCGCTGTTGTCGGCGCACGCGATCATCGAGTTCACGGGAACTCCCTTGGACGTGCGGGGCGTCCACTCGGCGGCGCCCGCTGTGCCGCCTCCCCTCTTCGGCATCTAGGATGCACCCCCCGATCTGCCGAGGACGACGAACGCGACGGATTTTGCCAGCGGCCTCGTCTCGCCGATGTACACGCTATCGCCCTCCTTCACGTCCACGCATGTGGGCACATACGCGTGTATCATGCTCCTCCTCCTCTCGTATCTCATGAACTTGGGCTGGTACTGGTAATAGATGCGCTCGACCACCGCTATGCGGCGCGACCTGAGCCCGACGACCACGGCCTCCATGAGCCTGCCCCTCACGGGAACCGACCCGTGCCAGGGGCACTTATCGTCGTCGCACGACCTGGACGGCGGCCTCACCCACGGAACCCCGATATTCCTGGCGGTCCTCGTGCTCACTTGGCCCTCACCGTCCTCTCGGCCGGATCCCCGACGAGCGCCGACCCCGGCACCATATGTTTCCCCTCCAGCATGAACAGCCCACCTTCCTTGGGCACTTTAATTATCTTTCCCCCGGTGTCCAGCAGGATCATGTTCCTGGTCTCGACTACGAGTGCGCCCGATGCCCTGAACGGCGCCAGTGCCTCCAGGCGGGCGCCCGGAACAATCGCCAGCGCGACGTCCGACGGCGCCCTGGGCCGCGGCCACCTCATGCCTTGGTCCTCCTCTCCCGGAGCACCGTCAGGACGCGCGCTATGTCCCTCCTGGTCTCCCTTATCACGCCGGACTCCTTGCCTATGGTGCCCCTCTCCGACATCGCGCGCAGCCTCATGAGCTCGCTCCTCAGCTCGAGCAGCTTTCCCCTCAGCTCCTCGTCGTCCATCTTCCTGAGCTCGGACGGCTTCAGCGTCAACTTGCACCACCCTCGACCTGGGGCTGCTGCTCGCCGCCCTGCTGCTGCTCCTCCTTTATCACGACCGGCGGCCTGAGGCGCGATGGATCGACTATCCTCACCTTTATCCCGTAAGTCCCCATCTTGAGCGTCACGTTGATCTTGGCCTCCCTCACCGCGGCCTCCGCGGGATAGCCGCTCTTCGGCACCACGCCCGCCCTGAACTTCTCCGAGTGCGACCTCTCGGTCCTCAGCTTGCCCGCGACCGACACCTCGCACCCGAGCGCGCCCTTCCCCATTATCGTGTTGAGCGCGTTCGTCGCGGCCCTCCTGAACGGTATACCTCTCTCGACCATCTGGACTATGCGCGAAACCATTATCCTGGGATTCAGCTCCGGCACCGTCACCTCGTTCACCGTGAGCGCCAGGTTCTCCAGGCGATACTTCCTCGACAGCTCATCGGTCAGGGCCCTTATGCCGGTCCCCCTGTGCCCTATGACGAGCCCGGGCCTGAGCGCGTATATCGTGAGCTTATAGCTGAGCGGCGTCCTCTCGAGGACCATCCCGCCGTATCCCGCGTCGCCGAGCTTCGACGCCAGGTACTCGTCCAGCTCAACCTCGAGCTCCTTCCTGTCCAGCAGCGCCCTGTACGACATCAGCTCTCAGCCCCCACTACCTCTATGTGCACCAGTTCCTTATCCTTGGGCGATGCGCGGCCGAACGCCCTCGGGGTGTACCTCTTGAGCCGCCTGCCCGGATACGCCGCGACGTGCACCAGCCTGAGCCTGCCCGGGTCCAGCCCCCTGAACTCCGCGTTCGCCTCCAGGCTATCGAGGAGCTTCAGGACCGACCTGGCGACCTTGACCGGATAGCGGCCCGCGTAGAACCCCTGGAGCTGTGACTTGTGTCCGATCTTCTTGTTGTACCTCCTGAAGGGGACGGGCATCCTCATGTCGGCGACGTCCCTGAGGATGGATCTGGCCCTGTCGAGCGGGAGTCCCCTTATGGCGGCGCAGACCTCCCTTGCCTCCTTCGGACTCAAGTCGACCTCGCGCAGGCTCGCCCGCACGTGCACCACTGGATTATATCCCTGGAAACTGTAGTCGAATTCAGGCATACCCGCTCACTCTTTATAGGGGCGCCCCGGCGGGATGCCGTTAAAATACCTTTCCGCGCCCCCGGACGGGACGCGCCCGAGCGCGTTCAGCACCGCTAGGACGGCGATCATCGCCTCCTCAGTCCTCACGGTCTCGACTCCCTGGCCGGGGATGAAGTTCACAATCATCGCGCCGAGCGACTCCAGCTCAGCCCTCTCGTGCATCTCCAGGAGCCCCCTCCGGGATCCGAACGCGACCAGCACGGATTCCCCTGAGGACGCGATTTCCGATAGGCGGGGCCCGACCTCGTCGAGGGGAGCGCCGAGCCTAGACGTCGCTATGAAGTGCGTCGGGCGCGCCGACCTCACGAGCTTGGGAAGCGTGTCCACAGTGCTCACCTCGTATCCCCAGTATTCCACCGGACTTGCCTCCTCGCAGTAGTGATCGCCCGACCTCGCCCTGATCACCACGGTGACGCGGCGCCCCGCTTGGCCGCGCCCGGTGTACTCCAGCAGCCGTCCGACCCCCACGTCCGCGTACAGCCTACCGCCCATGACCTCCAGCACTGCCTCCCTGACCTCACCCGGCCTGATCTCCTTAGAGCGCCTGTGGGGCGGTATCCCCAGGGGATGGAGGAGCCCGACCTTCTCGAAGTCCTCCGCTATGGGGAACAGCTTCCTCCTCAGGTACGGCGGGGTGGCCGCGTACTCCAGCACCCTCGCTATGAACTCCGCGTCGCGCAGCCTGTCGCTGATCGGGTCCCTGAAGATGAATATCCTCTCCGCCCTGAAAATGGCAGCGGCCCTCGCCACCATACCTATCTTCCTGGTCCTCTCGTCCTTCGAGTTCGTGTCCTCCACGAGCGACGACGGCACGGCGATCCACAGCTTCATGGAACCGACCCGGACAGGCCATCAAATAATCGTTCCGGGGCGGGCCGGGAAATGGGGGCATGTATCTGAAGACGCTGACCGTCCGCCTTTCGGTTGAGTGGGTCCACGTATCCAGTGGCCGAAGCGTCCGGGCGCAATCCATCGCAAGACAAAGGGGTCCTGGGGGAACGGGAAGAGCTGGCTCCTTCGGGGATGGGAGGAGATCCGTTACCCCAAATCAACTAACATACTTTTAAGCCGGTGGACGCTAGTCGATGTCATGGACGACGACCTGGAGCTCGACATGATAATGGCCAGGAAGCGGCGCGAGCTCCTGGCGATGGCCGCGCACAGGGAGGGGGAAAAGGGGACGGCCGCACCCCCCGCGGAGGATCCCGTGGACGTGCTCCGCGGGGCTCTGGCGGACAGGGGGGATGAGGTCCTGAATGCAGCCCTCTCACAGTATCCGAAGGAGACCCGCAGGATAGCCGGGAGGCTCGCGGGGCTCATCAAGGGGGGCGCGGTCTCCGGCAAGATAACTGGCGAGCAGCTCCTGTGGCTATTCAGGCAGCTCGGCCTCAACGTGAGGTTGGACACCAAGATCTACGTGGAGCAGGACGGCAGATTCGTGCCGTTGATGGACGCCATGAAGAAGGGGGAGGACTAGCGCGGCCGAATTTCACCCTGCGCTGGTATAGCGCTGATACCCATAGTTTTCATTAATAATATTATTGTAATCATATCGCGGGTCCGATCTCGCATTCCCCCACCGTCCGTCATGAGGTACCCACCGGCGGGACGCGATCGTCGCGCAAACGCCGAGGAACTACCTCCGTCCCCGGATATGGGTCGACGGCCGCGTCGAACTTTCCTCGCTTACCGTGCAGGGTCCTCGCGGCCGTCAGCGGCTCACGGCCGTTCCAGCGCGTCCACCGGAGAACGGCCGCCGGTGGTGCTGATACGGCCCTGGACCTGGATAGGTCAGGAATCTATGCGCACTAGGGATTCCACACGGTATTCCCCGAGCTTTTCCCTGCCGCCCAGGTATCCGAGCTCCACGAGGAAGCCCATACCCACTATCCGTCCGCCTCCGTCCTCTATCAGCCTAGCGGCCGCCCGGGCGGTGCCCCCGGTCGCCAGCAGATCGTCGACCAGCAGTACCCTCTGGCCGCTCGATATGGCGTCCTCGTGCATCTCGATAGATTCCGAGCCGTACTCCAGCTGATATGACAGCGATCTCTTTCTCCAGGGGAGTTTGCCGGGCTTCCTTATCGGCACGAAGCCGGAATTCAGCTGGAGCGCGACTGGCGCCCCCACTATGAAGCCCCTGGCCTCCACGCCGACGACCGCATCCACACCTTGGTCCCGGAAGCGGTTAGCGAGCTCCTCCACAGCGGTCCTGAACGCCGCCGCGTCCCTGAAGAGCGGTGTGAGATCCCTGAAGACGACGCCCTTCACGGGGTAGTCCGGTATATCCCTGATGTAGCGTCTGAGGACAGCCGCTATATCGCTCAACGTCCCCCGCGGAATCACATGCCATTATATAGGCGTTAGGGGTTCGGGGAGGCTCCGTTACCTTAAGCTCACCTCCTACCCGAGCGAGAAAATCGGGCGCAGCCCGTTCAGCCACGGGGGCATCTCATAGTCACTTCACTCAAGCGGGGGCCTCCATCCCCTCTAGGTCCCCATTCTCGAACACGAAGTTGTGCATGAACATGAATGCGGACAGCCAGATGAAGAGGTACGCGTCGATCGAGTTCCCGCGCGGGCTGACGTGGAAGTCGGGCATGGCGCGGAGGTCCGGCTCGAACGCGATCAGGATCCAAGCGGGGATTCCCATCACGTTCACCATCGTCTCATCTACGAATATCCTGCGCACGTCCCCAGGATCCGCGCCGAAGGATCCGAGGACGGGACCGAGCCTCTGCACCCACCTCCATATCGAGACGTGGCTCCTGCTCATGATGAGCCTCAGGGATTTCGAGGCGCGCCTCAGGGAGTGACCCGAGAAATATGCTCCCCTCGGATTTAGGTTCATCGATCGGCTTAAGGTAACGGAGCCCGGCCGCCCGCGGCTAAAGCTAAATATCCCGCCCGGCTCCTCGACGGCGGGCCCGTAGCTCAGCTTGGCAGAGCGTTCGAGCGAGCGCCCACGCGACGCCCGCGACGAGGCTGATAACCGAAAGGCCGTGGGTTCGAATCCCACCGGGCCCACGCAAATCTTATAACCATAGGGCCTCAGGGAGGCCCCTTGTCGGAAGGGGGGAGGGTCTATCGGGCACAGGAAGCAGCATACGCCGAGGAGGGGTTCACTGGCATTCATGCCGAGGTCCAGGGCAGGTACCCTCCTGCCCAGGGTGAGGACCTGGCCTGAACAGCAGGCCGGCGAGAAGCCGAGGCTGCTCGGCACCGTGGCATATAAGGCGGGGATGACGCATGTGATAATGATAGATGACCGCCAGACGGTGCCGAACGCCGGCAAGCCGCTGTTCGCGGCCGCGACGGTCCTGGCCATCCCTCCGCTCTACGTGCTGGGGATGAGGCTCTACGGCTACAGGGACGGTGCGCGCTACGTCCTGGGCGACGCGTTCAACTACTCGGACGAGCGCGTGTTCGGCGGCAAGCCGAAGGATTACAGGCCGCTCGAGTCCGCGTTGAAGGATATGGAGTCCGAGCTGGACGGCGCCGTGGGCGTGGCGGCGATCGCCTACAGCATACCCAGGGACGCGGGCCTTCCGCAGAAGAAGCCCCTGATAATGGAGGTCGAGGTCGGCGGAGGGGACGTGAAGCAGCGCTTCGGGTACCTGTCGGGCCTCATAGGGGGCAGCGTCCCCGCGGAGGATCTGGTGAAGCCCGGTGTATTTATGGACGTCATATCGGTCTCGAAGGGAAAGGGATTCCAGGGGCCCGTCAAGAGGTTCGGGATAAAGCGCAAGCAGCACAAGTCCAGGAAAAGCGTCAGGGAGCCGGGGACCCTCGGTCCATGGCATCCCTCCGCCGTCATGCGCTCCGTCCCGATGGCCGGTCAGATGGGCTTCCATCAGAGGGTGGAGTACAACAAGAGGATACTGGCCGTGGGGGACGAGTCGGAGCGGCCCGTGACGCCGCCCGGCGGCTTCCTCCACTTCGGTATCATAAGGGGCAAATACGCGTTAGTGGACGGATCGGTGCCCGGGCCCACGAGGAGGCCCGTGATAATCAGGTATCCGCTCAGGCCGCCGAGCGTGCAGCTCGGGTCCCCGACAATAATCTACATGGGCACGCGGCCCGCCCGCGAGGAGGGTGGCAGGGCATGAGCCGCCGCGTCCCGGTCTACTCCGCGTCGGGCGAGAGATCCGGCGAGGTCGAGCTGCCGCCGGTGTTCGATGCCCCGGTGAGGCGCGATCTGATAGGCAGGTCGTTCTGGATAATGTTCACGCACGGACTGCAGCCCAAGGGCACGGATCCGATGGCCGGCATGCGCACATCGGCCGAGTCGTTCGGGGTCGGCATGGGCATAGCTAGGCTCGCCAGGGTCAGGGGCCGGGGGTTCTCGCGGGCCGGCCAGGCCGCCGGAGTCGCGGGGGTGGTCAAGGGCAGAACCCCGCATCCCCCGAAGGTCGAGAAGGTCGTGTACAAGAGGATCAACGTCAAGGAGCGCAGGCTCGCGACGGCCTCGGCCATCGCCGCCACCTCGCTCAGGGAGCTCGTGGAGGACAGGGGCCACGCGCTGTCAGACCAAGTCGAGCTCCCGGTAGTCGTATCGGACGACGTCGAGTCGCTCACGAGGTCCAGGGATCTCAGGGCCCTGCTGCAGAAGCTCGGCCTTTGGAGCGATGTGGAGAGGGCGGCCTCCCGGAGCGCGAGGGGGGGCAAGGCGGAGTGGAGGGGAAGGGCCCGCAGGACGGGAAGGGGGCCTCTGATAGTCGTGTCGTCCGACAAGGGTATATCGAGGGCCGCCGACAACATTCCCGGGATCGATGTCGTCCTAGCGAAGGATATATCGGTCATGGACCTCGCGCCCGGCGGGAAACCCGGCAGGCTCGTGATATGGACCGTCGGGGCACTGAAGTCGCTGCCGGGTACCCTGGGAGGGACGAGCTGAATGGACCGCGAAAGGGCGTTTGCGATAGTCAGGACGCCGCTCGTCACGGAGAAGACGTACATGATGATGGAGAGGGAGAACGCGCTCGCGTTCATGGTCGACCGCGGGGCGACGAAGGGCGACATCAGGAGCGCCGTGGAGACGCTGTTCGAGGTCAAGGTCGTCAAGGTGAACGTCATGAATACGCCTTACGGCAGGAAGGCGTACGTGAAGCTGTCCCCCGAGTACAAGGCGATGGACGTAGCATCTAAATTGGGCCTCGTATAGGTGGTGCGCCATGGGAAAGAGGATATTAGTTCAGAGGCGCGGCCGCGGCGGATCGCAGTTCAGGGCTCGCAAGGTCGGCAAGATAGCCCCCGTCTCGTATCCATCGCTGCCGCCCGAGGAGACGCATCAGGGGGTCGTCGAGGACATCGTGCACGAGAGGGGTCGTCAGGCTCCGCTCGCGCGCCTGAGGTTCGACGACGGCACCGTGACGTATGTGCCGGCGGTCGCCGGCCTCGAGAGGGGGGCGACTCTGCACATGGGGCCGGAGGCGCCCCTGTCGAACGGCAATATACTGCCGCTCTGGAGGATACCCGAGGGGACGATAGTCTCCAATATCGAGAGGGCGGCGGGCGACGGCGGCGAGCTGGTCCGCGCCCCCGGCGCATCGGCGGTGGTGCTGACCCAGCAGGCGCACGGATCTGTCATAGTCAAGCTGCCGTCGGGGAACACCCTCGAGCTGGACAGGCGCGCGAGGGCCACCATAGGGGTTGTCGCGGGGGGCGGGAAGGGGGAGAAGCCGCTCCTGAAGGCCGGGAACAAATGGCGCCTGATGCGCGCCAGGGGCAGGAAGTACCCGCTCGTGAGGGGTGTCGCCATGACGACCGTGTATCATCCGTTCGGCGGAGGAAGACATCAGCACCCAGGTCATCCGACCACCGTGTCCAGGAATGCCCCGCCCGGGGCCAAGGTAGGGAATATCGCGGCTAGGAAGACCGGGAGGGGCGGAGTCCGCGGCAAGTGATCGGGCCCTCCGCTATGTTTTAATACATACGGGTTCGGGACGGCGAGCGTACATGCCGAAGGAATTCCGGTACAGGGGATACACGCTGGATCAGCTGATGAACATGCCGCTGGATCAGGTGATACAGCTCCTGCCCTCGAGGACCAGGAGGAGCCTCAACCGGGGCTTGAGTCCGGCCAAGAGGAAGCTGATGGAAGAGCTCAGGTCGGGCCCGGGGGGCAACGGCAAACAGGTCAAGACCCATCTCAGGGATATGGTGATCCTGCCGTTCATGGTGGGCGCGACTATCAGCATCTACACCGGAAAGGAGTACGTCCCCGTCGAGGTGAAGCCGGAGATGATAGGGCATTTCCTGGGCGAGTACGTGCAGACTTGCAAACGCGTCATGCACGGAGAGCCGGGCATAGGCGCGACCAGGAGCTCGCTATACGTCCCGCTGAAGTAGAATCCGGGTTTCAGATTCTGATAAAGGCCCCGCCCCTCAGGTAATGTGGGATGCCGGTCCGCGCCCGGGCGTTCGCGCATGCATGAGGATACCGGCTCGCACGCCCGGCGGCCGTTCTCCGGTGGACGCGCTGGAACGGCCGTGAGCCGCTGACGGCCGCGAGGACCCTGCACGGTAA
>JAWDMO010000017.1:0-19300 GCA_046536535.1 Nitrososphaeria archaeon | reverse complement strand
CGCGGCCCGGGGACGTCCACCCATATTCGCCCGCGAGCCACATGCCCTGAAGATCTGCCCTCGGCGCGGGATCCGTGCTAGGGGGACGTCGAGGCCGAGGAGGCGGCCCCTCTGAGATATACGATCCCTCCGGCGTACGCCATTTATATATACATGTAGACATTTACTTTACTGAGCTGCTGACGGCC
The DNA here is from genome assembly GCA_046536535.1 of Nitrososphaeria archaeon. Classification (GTDB taxonomy): domain Archaea; phylum Thermoproteota; class Nitrososphaeria; order Conexivisphaerales; family Conexivisphaeraceae; genus Conexivisphaera. The sequence goes on along the minus strand of JAWDMO010000017.1, from coordinate 19,112 downwards.
GGCGGGATGTGAACGCGATGCGCGGCGATCGCGGCTGAGGGCCTCGCCCCGGCATCCCCAGGTCGCCGGACATCGAGCGGGCCATCTCCAGCAGCTCGCGCGGCCCCAGGCTCAGGTCGGCGCCGGCGTCGGGGGGCCTCCCGCTCAGGCTGACCAGCCCCACCATCTCCGCGACGCGCCTCATCCTCTCCACCGCGGCTCCCGCCTCCTGGGCGGAGAACTCGCCGGCCTTCACCTCAAATGCCCACTCGCGCCTCCTCCCCCTGACCAGCACTACGTCGACGTCCTCCCTGGGGGAATAGTGCTGCGATGCGCCGAAGCGAGCCGCGAGCATCTCGCCGACGCTGAACTGGATCTCCCTGCCCAGCGGGAGCGCCAGGAGGCCGGAGGAGGGCCCCAGCTCGCTGACCATGTACTTGGCCTCCGCGTAGAGCATCAGAGAGAGCGCCGGCGATCTCACCACGTTGTACCTCTCCCTCCCGAGCGTCGGTATACCCCTGACGAGGCCCATCCTGGACAGCCTGCTCAGCATTGACGACGCGGACGCCTCGCCTCCCCTCAGCCCCAGCGCCCCCGCTATCTCGGAGCTCCTCCAGCGCCCCTCCGCGACCATGAGGAGCGCACGCCAGTAGGTATCCGCGAGCTCCCTCTCCTCCTCCCTGAAGACCTCGCCGATGAGCCCCTTGGCTATCAGGACGAGCTCCCCCAGCCGCTCCCCCAGCCGTTCGACCGAGTCCACGAACGGTATTATCCAGGGATCGCGGTAGATGGCCGCCATGATCGGATCGCCGAGCTGGGCCAGCGCGTCCTCATATGATATTATGTCGATTTCTACTGGCAGCATGTGCCCCAGGAGCGGGGACCCCCCGCCCAGGATCCTGTCCACCACCCCGTAGCTGGATCCGGACGCGATCAGGATCCCGCGCGGGGCGAGCTGGGCCAGCGCGTCCATGTGCTCCGGCGGGAGCCTCTGGAACTCGTCTATGACCGCGGCGCCGCCGGATCTCAGGGTCCGCGCGATATCATCCATCGCGTCGCGCAGGGGGACTGGGGAGAGCCGGTCGCCCAGGAAGCCCGACTCGCGCGTCTGCGACACGGTCATGTAGATGTCGTATCTGGCGCACCTCCTGAGGAGCGTCGTCTTGCCCACCTTCCTCCTCCCGTAGAGGAGCGTCCAGCTGTCGATCTCACGCACGCGGCGGCACTCCTTTCTTCCCAGGACTAGTCCCATGGGACTAGTTCCATGGGACTAGTATTTTAAATCGATTTGGCCATTTGCCCCGGGTGTCGGCCGGGTAAGACGATCGGCGGGCCGACCCCGCGCCCGCGAGCCCGTGCGCGCATCGATCCGAGGAGGAGCCGTGGGATGGGATCGACCGCGCCTCCCGGGTGCGATCTACCCGACCGACGCCCATGTACAGTGGTCCATCACATGTTGTGGCGCCGGGGGCGGGGCTCGAACCCGCGCGGGCTTTTGGCCCACAGGCTTAGCAGGCGTAGGCTGGACGCGCATCTGCCCCCTACCGCTAGGGCACCCCGGCCCGCTGGGATTCCCGCTTATCGTTAATTACCTTGTCGATGGGGCGCGGACCCCGCGGTTCAGCCCACCGGCACGCCCCGCCGCGGGACCCCCGTCCCCCACGCGGCGCCGCGCGCCTCCCGCCCCGCCTTAGGGCCGCTCCCTCCCGGGCCTAACCCGGTTCGGCGGTTCGCGGATCCCCGTGCCCCTTCGAGCACGCGGTCCGCCGGCGGATCGCCGCGGCGGCGCAGGGTCATCCGGCGGCTTCTCCCGTGCGGGCACGGGCCGATGGGGTTTACCCGCGGGTTGCTGGCCCCCGCGTGTAGCCGGTTTCGGGTCAAGGGGACGGCTGGCCCCCTAGCCCTACCCGCGCCCCGAGCCTCCGTAGAGCGCGTGGCCGATATTTATCGGTTGCCCGGTTATCGAGATCAGGGTCGAGCACGCGTTGCACACGTCCGAGGTGGAGGGCCACCCGCAGTACACGCACCTCCTGTATTCGGATGGGGCCGCGCCCTGCGAAGCCGCGCGGGAGAGCGCGAGCGCCGAGCGGAACATCATCGACTTGGCCCCGGGGCTCCTGGCCTCGAGCTCCTTCAGGAATGACCTGATGCGGACCCTCACGCCCTCCCTCCTGTAGGGGCAGTCGCAGCCGTCGAACGGTATCCCGGCGGCCCTAGCGTACTCGAACACCTCCTCCTCGTAAAGCTCCACCAGGGGCTGCACCCTCCTGGCCCTTCCCGCGGGATCCTGCTTCGGCCCCGGGTACAGCCACGCCAGCTTCTTCAGGTCGCCCTCGAGCATGCCGATCATGAACGTCTGCAGGAAGTCGTCCATGTGATGGCCGGTGGCCACCACGTCGACCCCCGCGTCCCTCGCCAGCACGTCTATCGCGCGGCGCCTCAGCGGCCCGCATATCGAGCACGCTGAGGCCGGGGCGGTCCTCCTGGACGCGAGTTCTTCCAGCCCATGGCCGAACAGCTCGCGGAACGACGCGGAGAACACCTCGATCCCGAGGCCCCTGGCGTACTCCTCCGCGAGCGCGTGCGACCTCTCCACATGGCCCCCGATCCCCTCGTGCACCACGAGCGCCACGAGCTCGGACCCGTGCCTGGGCGCCATCCCGCGCAGGATCGTGAGGAGGGACATGCTGTCCTTGCCGCCGGAGACCGCCACCCCTATCCTCTCCCTCGGCCTCAGCATCCCGTACTTCGAGATCGTCCTGGCCACCCTGCGCTCCACGTACGATATGTAATGCGCGTCGCAGAGGGAGCGTCCCGAGTACCTCAGGACGTGGGACGCGGGGGCGCCGCAGACGTCGCACCTCTCCACGTCCGTCCGGGGGCGCAGCCCTATTTGTGCTGTACCGCGGATCCCGCGCCGATAAGCCTCAGAGCGACGGCACGCCGAACTTCATGAGCGAGAGCGCTATGTTGCCGGCCAGCAGTAGGGCGGACAGCGCGTACAGCGAGTAGAGGATCGCGCGCCTGGACGCGTCCCCCCTCACGGCGGCGCTCAGGGCCGCGTCCATGAACACGGCGCCGTCGAACGGCGCCATGGGCAGCATGTTGAACGCGGCCACCGCGAACGATATCATCAGGAGCCAGACCATGAAGTAGTCGGCCGACGCGCCCAGGTACGGAAGCTGGACGTCCGGCCTCATGTAGTCCGCCACGTAGACGCCGATCATTGCCCTCCCCGAGATCTCAGCGGCGCGCACGTAGTACGTGTGGGGGTGCCCCCCGCTCATCGCGTCGATCACGAGGAGCTCGCCCGCGCTTACGTTCAAACCGCCCAGGGCGCCGACGTCGTCCAGCGGCGTCCCGTTCACCGAAAGCAGGACGGTCCCGGTGGATATGCCGGCGGCCTGTGCCGGCGAGCCGGGGACCACGCCCGCCACGAGCACGCCCGCCTCCGGATGGTAGAACGGCGCGGCCACTGACGACGGCAGATAGAGGTACGAGTAGGGCTGCGTCAGCAGGAGGGCGAGCACAACCCCGGCTATCACCGCGTTCGCGGTCGGCCCGGCCGCGGCCGTGACCATCCTGTGCCTCCATTTCGCGTTCCTGAAAGAGCCCTCGTCCAGCTCCACGAAGGCCCCCATCAGGAACGTCACCAGGAGGAACCCGCCGCCCTTGATCCCTATCCCCCTGCTCGCCGCGGCCAGCGCGTGCGAGAGCTCGTGGGGGATTATCAGTATCGGGATGGCCGCCAGGAAGATCGCCAGCAGGAACGGGCTGCGCACCGTGACGAACGGCACCAGCGGTATCACGGCCGAGAAAGCACGGGGCGCCGCGAAGTACGACCACAGGTTGCTCGAGAGGAAGTACAGCGCGTAGATCATCAGGGCCGCGGCGACGGCGGGCGATATCGAGATCAGGCGCGAGGCGCGGCGGCTGCCGCGGAAGGAGCGCTCCAGCGCCGCGCCGGCGGATCTGATGTTCAGTATCAGGTAGAGGGGCCCGAGCACTATCCCCCTGGACTCGAGCGCCTTCAGTTTACCTCTGAGTGAAATATATAAAACTATCCATGAAATCAGGAAAAGGATAACATAGCACCCGTATCCGCAGTTCGTCACTGGCCGCCGGTCGCCTGCGCTTCCAGGGGCTTGATGGCCGCGAACGTGAGCACCTTGACGCCGCCGGGGACCTTGACGCCGTCCGCGACCCTGGACCCTATGAGGAACTCCACGCCCCTGGCCGCGGCCGCGTCCACCAGCCTCTGCGTCACGATCCCGTCAAAGACGACCGCCTTGACCCCGTTCGCCTCCTGGATCGCCTGGTAAAGCTTGCTGACCGGGACCCTGGAGATCTGCGACGACGACTGGTCGAGCAGGACCGCCTCGAGCGTCCCCTCGAGGCCCTTCACGAGGTCCGACGCGGCCTTCTGAAGGTCGGGAGGCAGCTGGGGCGGCGCCGGAGCCGGGGGCGCGGGGGCCGCGGGCGCGGGGGCGGGCGTCGGGGGCGCCTCCTCCCTCAGTATGCGGCGTATCTCCTCGGGGGTCAGCTCCTCGACCTCCCTGCCGGACGGCGCCCTGTAGACCTTGACGAGGTCCACCTTCGACTGCAGGTCCCTGAGTATCATGTCGCCTCCCCTGTCGCCGTCGAGGAACGCCATCAGCTTCTTCGACTTGGCCAGCTGCGTTATCGAGTCGGGGACCCCCCTGGCGCCACCTATCGCCACGGTGTTCTCTATCCCGGCCCTCAGCATGTTCAGCACGTCCGCCCTCCCCTCGACCACTATCACCGTGTCCGAGTCGTAAACCCCGGGTCCGGCGGGCAGCTGCTCCGGGCCGTAGTACACGAGCTTGGAGGGCTTCAGCGCGTCGTATACCTCCTTCAGGGCGTCCTCCCCCTCGCTTATCGCCTTCGAGGACCAGTCCTTCAGTATCTCCTTCGCCCTCTCGATCACCTGCTTCCTGCGCAGCGCCCTGATGTCCTCCATCTCCTTGAGCCTGAACCTCGCCTGATACGGGCCCACCTTGTCTATCGTCTCGAGGGCGGCCGCGATCAACGCGGCCTCGGCCACGTCCGTATTAGCTGGTATGTAGACCTCGCCGAACGCGCGGGAATCGGAGCGGCGCAGGTTTATCTCTATCCTTCCGATGCGCCAGTTCTTCTGGAGCTCGTTGAGATCCAGCTCGGGGCCGAACAGCCCCTCCGTCTGACCGAATATGGCGCCCACGACATCCGGCTTATCGACCGGGCCGTCGACCTGAAACTCCATCTTCACGAGGTATTTATATCCACTTGAGTCCGGCACCTTCGAATCCCTCCTCCGTGAGCCTTCTAAGAGCCTCCACCTCGCGTACTTCACCGTAAAACGTTTCAAAAAAGCTTTCCCTGAACTTCGAGTCGACCTCGACGCCGCAGAACGACAGATCCCTCCCTATCGTCCTCGCGAGCTTGGAGCCCTCCCTGTCGAAGTCGACCAGGAGTATCGCCTTCCTGTAGGCGGCCGTCGAGATGATCTCGCCCAGGGCCCTCGCGCGGCGCCCGAGTACCTTCACCTTGACGAGCGGGCCCGAGTACCCCGCGGCGCGCAGCGCGACCTCGTCGCGCCGTCCCTCGACCAGGACGACCGCGCCAGATGCCGCCTCCTCGTTCAACTTTTGTATGAGTTCCAGGAGATGGGACCTCATCTCATCCCTGGAATCCCTGAATAATGAGCGCAAGACGCGCTATGCGGACATCCGGCCTGATATAAGTGTGTACCCCGCCTCTGACGGCGCCGGATCACTGTCAGCCAGGGCTCACCGGGCTTCTCGAACGGGGCGTCCGCCTTTTCGCGCGCCTGGACTTAAGGATGATGGGGACCCGGGCGTTCGCATTGACCGTTTGGGGACCGGGGCCGCATTCACCGCGGCGGATATCGCTTCCCGCACGCGGACCTCAGCGCGTCCACGCTCAGCTCCGCGGCCGCCACGGGGACCTGTATCCTGAGGGGCTCCAGCGTGGCCGGATCTATCTCGCCCAGGATCCCGAGCACCGCGCCGTCCAGCGACGCCGACGCGCACCTCCCGTCGATGAACGGAGGGGGACATCCGGCCTGCGAGTAGGATGGACGCCTCCCCGTCAGCGAACCGACGACCGCATCGACGATCGACTTCATCTCCGTGAATCCGGCCCTCGCGTGCGCCGTCGCGATGGCCAGCTCGCGGCGCTCCTCGACCCCTGCTGGTCTCGCGTCCTCCGCGGATCCCACCTCGAAGATCCTCTGCGGATACTCCTCGTGCGCGTTGGACGAGAGGACCCCCAGCAGCCCGGGGATCAGGCTGTCCCTCAGATACTCGTGCTCACCGCTCTTGCTCGACAGGACCCTGATCGGGCGCTCCGGCCGGCGGCGCGTGACCCCGTACAGGAGGTCGTAGCTGGTCAGGTGGGTCGTGAGGACCTCCTGCAGCCCCAGGCCGACCGCGATGTCCCGCACCGCCTCCTCGAACGAGGCCGCCCCGGACCCGGCGCCCATCCCCGGCTCGCGGGGCGCCTCGGGGCCCATCCTCGCGTATCCGTAGCCGTACGCGACCTCCTCCACCAGGTCGACCTCGTGCATCACGTCGAACCTGTACCTGGGGACGGCCGCCACCACCCCGTCCGGAAGGACCTCGGACACCCCGATCCTGGCCCTGCCCAGGTACTCCCCGAGGTCCGGGGGCGACAGCTCGAGGCCGAGGAGCGACGAGGCGCGCCGCACGCTCAGGCGGATCTCGCGGCTCGACAGATCCGGCGACAGCAGCCTGATGTCCCCGTAGTCCACCGTCGTGTACTCCAGGGCGGCGCCCATCTCGTGCAGGGTCAGGGCCAGCACGGACAGCGCGTCCATGACCCTCGAATACGATGTCCCGGTCACGTCCACGAACAGCGCGCCGGTGCCGCCGTGGACGCGCGTGCGCTCGCCGTTTATTATCGGGGGGAACGAGAGCGTGTTGCCGGCCGAGTCCACCAGCATCGGGTAGGGGCCGGAGGCCGGAAGGGCGGCTCCGTACTCGATGCCGAGCTCGTGCCCGCTGAGTATGTCGCGGACCCTCCACCGCCTGGACTCGCCCAGCGGCACGAACTCGTAGTCGCCGTCGACCGCCCTGTAGTAGAGGGGGGGATCCAGCTTCCCCAGGTCGTGCAGCCCTATCGCGAGGTACCTGCGCCTGCGCCCCGGTCCCTGATGCAGATCCTCCTGGAGCCTTATGAGCTGCCTTATGGACTCCTCGTCCAGCGCCAGGCCCTTCGCCGCGAGGCCCGCTATGTAGGGGCGCACCCCCCTGAGCGCCCGGTCAACGTATATCGTGATGGAGGGGCGCGACGCCGATAGCCCCACGGGCCCGCGCTCGACTCCGGTTATTCCCCTCAGGTACGCGGCGATCCCCCACTCCGTCGCGAAGTCGGGCCTGTTCGGGCTGTACTCCAGGCGCGCGACCGGGCCGTCGACCGATTCTATGTCCAGCCCGGCGTAGGGGACCACGTCCAGGATCCCCTCGGGGGGCCCGTTCCACCCGGCCAGCGCGGCCAGCCTCCTCAGATCGACGTCGACGACCGGCAAGCCGGGATCCCCCTCAACCAGGACAGGTTATCCGCGTAGAGCTCGCGGGCATCCGCCATCCCCATCCTGACCATTATCAGGCGCTCCAGCCCCAGCCCCCACGCTAGCACGGGCTCGTCCACGCCCAGGGGCGCGGTGACCTCCGGCCTGAAGATGCCCATGCCGCCCATCTCCAGCCAGATGCCGCCGACCTTGACCATCACCTGCAGGGACGGCTCCGTGTAGGGGAAGTAGGTGGGCCAGAACTTCACGTCCCTGAAGCCCAGCCCGGAGTAGAACTCCGATATGTAGCCCATGAGGCGGCGGATGTTCGCGTCCGGGGACTTCACTATGCCCTCCACCTGGTGGAACTCGACGAGGTGCCTCGCGTCCACCCTCTCGTTCCTGAACACGCTGCCGACGCTGAAGAGCTTGGCCACGGGCTGATCCCTCGTGTCCATCAGCGCCCTCACGGTGAGCGCCGTCGTGTGCGTCCTGAGGACGACCCTGCGCGCCTCGCGGGGGCTCCACTCGTATCCCCAGCCGGTGGAGCCGGTCCCGCCGCCGTTCTCGTGGACGGCCCTGACGGCCGACTCCACGTCGGGCGGCGGCTCCTCGAACGGATCGACGTCCACGTAGAAAGTGTCCTGCAGCTCCCTCGCCGGGTGGTCCTGGGGGGTGTAGAGCGCGTCGAAGTTCCAGAAGCTGATCTGGAGGATTCCCCCCGTTATCTCCCGGAATCCCATGGACGTGAATATCTCCCTGACGCGCCTGATGTACTCGGTCACCACGTGCCTCCTCCCCGGGTGGAGCGCGGGCACGGGCGCCTCGACGTCGAGCCTGGCAAGGCGCAGGGACCTCCACCTGCCCGTCGAGAGATCCTCCGGGGACAGCCGCGTGACCACCTCCTCCTGCAGGATCGACGCGAGCCCCTCCGCGTCCTCGGGCGGCAGGACGCTCGCGCTCCTGGACTCGCGGACCTCCAGGAACCCCGGCCGGCGCATCAGGTCCTCCAGCGCCCCGAGCTCGCCGGGCCCCAGCGAATCCAGCGGCAGCTCGCCCGCGCCGGCTATCCTCCTCAGGAGGTCCATCGACGACGGGCTGTACGGCCCATCCCGCAGCATCAGCAGGCGCCCCCCGGACGCGCGCACAAACCCCTCCCTGGCGAGCCTGCCCAGGGCCGCGTTGAGCTCCCGGGGGTCCATGCCCAGCCGGTCCGCCAGGCCGGCGAGGTCGGCCTCCCCCCCGGAGGACCTCAGCGCCGATAGCAGCCTGTCCTCCGGGAGGCCCCGCTCCAGCGCGTCCGCGCCGTTCTTCCCCAGCGAAACGGCCCTGCGGACCCCCGTGTCCACGCGCACCACACCCTTCGACCTCAGCCACTCGACCGCCCTGCGGACCTGATCCGGGGAGAGGCCGGTGGCCGACGAGAGCTCCTCCACGCCGAGGGGCCTCCCGGCGCCCACGAGCGCCCTGAGGACCTTCCTCTCCAGTGGATGAAACGCGCGATCCCCCAAGCGGCATCCCTCACTGGGCCCTTCCCAGGACCCTTCCCTCCTTATCTATCTCGCCCCTCCTTATCCTCCTGGAGCTTATGGGCTCGCCGTCCTCCGCGAGCACGAAGTCGATCCTCACTATGTCCACGGCCCCCATCCCCCTGGACTTCCTCGCCTCGTTCGCCTCCTTTCCCCGCTCCTCCGTCTCCGGGCTCACCACCAGCGCCTGTATGTCGGGGTCGCTCGCAAGGGGGCCGAACGGATCCTCCAGCTTGTGTATGGAGTAGACCCTGTCGCGGTACTTCGACTCGAGGTACTCCATCAGGTCGCAGGCGCGCTCCTCGAACGATCTGTCGGGCGCCTTCCCCATGCTCTGCGCCAGGTCGTCGGAGCTCAGGCCTATCAGGACCTCGTCGCCGAGCGCGAACGCCGTGTCTATCAGCTTCATGTGGCCCATGTGGAATGGATCGAACGTGCCCCCTATGGCGACCTTTCCGTACCGGCGTCCCACGTCAAAGGTTTTATCGCCCCCTGATAAAGAGTTGACGTGTCGAACGACCCGGAGCTGGAAAAATATCTGGCGGCCGGCAGGATAGCTGCGAGGGCGCTGGAGAGGGCGCTGGAGATAGTGGAGGACGGGCGGAGCGTGCTCGAGGTCTGCGACGAGCTCGAGGGCATCATAATGCGCGACGCGAAGCCGGCCTTTCCGTGCAACATATCGCAGGGATCCGCGGCGGCGCACTACACGCCGTCGCCGGGGGACAGGACCGTGATAGACGGCAGGAGCATAATCAAGGTGGACCTCGGGGCCCACGTGGACGGGTACATAGCGGATACCGCGATCTCCATAGCCTGGGGCGGCGAGAACGAGAGGCTCGTGGAGGCCGCGAAGGACGCGCTGGACGCGGGCATATCGCAGATACGCCCCGGATCCCCCCTCAAGAGGTTCGGCAGGACCGTGGAGGAGTACGCCTCCGCGCTGGGGCTCCGGCCAATCGTGAACCTCGCGGGCCACAGGCTGGGGAATTACGAGCTGCACACGGGCGTATCGGTGCCCAACGTGAACGCCGAGGTCCCGGGGGAATTCGAGCCGCGGAACGCGTACGCGCTCGAGCCGTTCCTCGTCCCCGGGAACGCGTCGGGGAGGGTGGTCGACGCGGGGGCCAGCAACATATTCCGGCTGACTTCGAGGAGGATCCCGAAGGACCCCCAGCTCGCGCGCGTCGCCTCCCTCATATGGGAGCGCTACAGGGGGCTGCCGTTCGCCTCGAGGTGGATCGTCGGGGAGCTGGGGGAACGCGCGCTGGACGCACTCAAATCCCTGAGGTCCATGGGCATAGTCTACGAGTACAACACGCTCGTGGAGGCGAGCGGGGCGCAGGTCGCCCAGTTCGAGCACACGATATTCGTGCGGGACCGGGATCTGGTCGTGACGACCGCGCGGTGACGCGGGCTGAGGGAACGCGTCGGGGAACCGGGGGACCGGGGGACCGGGGAAAAGGGGGATTATCTTAATATCGGGGCGCATCCGGCTCCGCGTGTGGGTTCCGCCGGCGTCCTGATGACCGTCGAGGAGTGCCCGAAGTGCGGCGTCAAGCTGAAGCGCTCGTTCCGCGACGGCGACTACGTCGGGAAGGAGGGCGAGGTCTGCGAGTTCTGCGGGTCCAGGATGCACGTCAGGATGATATTCATCGAACCCGTGTCACCCGCCCGCTGAGCGCGGATCCTCAGCCGCTCCCGTCGGGCCGTGGTCCCTGACCTTGACGAACGGCCCGGACCTCGATGAGCTCAGGCGGGGGGGCAGCAGGCACGTCCCGACCGCTATCAGCTCCCCGTCCGGGGCGAGCACGCAGACGTCCAGCCCGGGCCTCACGTTGGCCCCGGCCCTCAGCACGTGCCCCGACATGACCGACATCCCCCTCCGCACGAACTCGACCGAGTCCCGATCCACGACGACGCAGCTCTCGGCGAAATCCGGGGACCTGAGCAGCATGCGCGCCAGCTCACGGCTTATCGCCAGGCTTCCGTCCTCCCTCAGCGCTGCCAGGTGGGGACCGCCCCTGATCCCGACGGCGATGAACCGCGAGTGCGTCCTGGACGAGCGCTTGAACTCCAGCCGGGACGGATCCAGGATCCCGTCGACGTCCACCCCGTACTCATAGATGATCTTCTCCCTCAGGCTCCGCCAGTACCAGTCGGGCCCCATGCCGCCGGATGCGGCGCGAAATCGGTATAAATGTGCATGCGCAGCTCCGAGGCGTGGAGCGTTGCGAGGTGTGCGGCAGGCCCATCTACGGAAAGCCGTACCTCGTGGTGATAGAGGGCGTCGTCATGAGGGTGTGCGGCGAGTGCGCCCGGCTGGGCACGCCGTACAACCCGCAGGGTCAGCGCCAAGCGATACGCGCCCAGGCCCAGGGCCGGAACGCGCCCGGGGAGGATGAGGGGGGGAGGAACGGGCCCAGGGAGAGGGGAAGGGAGGAGAACCCGGAGGATCTAATCGTGGTGCCGGACTACCACAGGCTGGTGAAGGAGGCCCGGGAACGCCTGGGGATCACCCAGGAGGAGCTCGCCGCCAAGGTCGGCATAAAGACGTCCGTCATAAGCAAGGTGGAATCGGGCAGGTTCAGGCCGGACATCCCGACGGCCAGGCGGCTGGAGAGCGTTCTTAAGATAAAGATTTTGACCAGGATGGACGAGCTCGAGATGTGAGCGCGAGGAGGGCGCTGCTGGTAATAGACAGGGGGGGCGATGAGCCCGAGGCCCTCGAGCTGGCGGAGTCCGCCGGTTACAGGATATCGGGCATAGTCCCGGTCCGGCGCATAGGGGACGGCAGGGTCGGGATCTCGGCGGGCAAGGCCGGGGAGGTCGCGGAGCTCGCGCGGAGCTCCGACGTGGACGCGGTCATCGTGTACGGCCAGCTGAACTCCTCGCAGGCGTTCAACCTCATGAGGGATTCCGGCGTCGGGGTCGTCGACCGGGACAAGCTGATCCTGGAGATATTCGCCCTCAGGGCCGGGACCCCCGAGGCCAAACTTCAGGTCAAGCTGGCGGAGCTCACCTACGAGATCCCCAGGCTGAAGGAGCTCATAAGGAGGGTGAAGATGGGGGAGCAGCCGGGGCTCTACGGATACGGGGAATACGAGGTTGAGAAGTACTACGACCACGTCAGGAAGCTCCGGATGAGGATACTGGAGGGACTGAGGAGGTACAGCAGGCACAGGGACCTGCAGCGCCGGGGCAGGAGCAGGTGGGGGATGCCGATCATCTCCCTTGCGGGCTACACGGGCGCCGGGAAGACGACGCTGTTCAACGCGCTCTCGAAGGAGAGGAAACCGGTGACGGGGCGCGCGTTCACGACGCTCACCACCACGACGAGGGAGATATGGCTGGGGGACGGCGAATACGCCCTGCTGACGGACACCGTGGGGTTCCTGAGCGGGCTGCCCCACTACATGATAGAGGCGTTCAAGTCGACCCTGGAGGAGCTGGGGTACGCGGACGTCGTCCTCCTTGTGGTGGACGCGGCCGAGGAGCCCGAGGTGGTCGCGCGCAAGTACGGGACGTCCATCGAGATCCTGCAGGAGCTCTCCGTGGAGCCATCCAGGATAGTGAACGTGTTCAACAAGGCGGACCTGGTGGACGGGGGGCGCATCGCGGGGCTGGCGGACCGGCTGGGCGCGCGCGATTACGTGGCCATATCGGCGAGGGACCGCGCCGGGCTCGGCGACCTCAGGGGGGAGATCCTGAGGGTCCTGGGGAGGGGCCCCGCGGAAGCGAGAGCTTCCCCCGAAGCTGGGGCAGAACCGGACGGGGCCCGTCCGATATCCGACCGCGGGGCCCGATGACGTCGTGCAGGAAGATCGCCAGCGCGGCGACCTCTGAGTGCGGCAGGTGCGTGACCGCCACGTTGAGGTCAGCCAGCGCGTAGACATCGCGGGGGACCTTCTCCGCCCCGACGACCACCAGGAGGCCGCGCGACGGCACCAGCGACCTGATGCCGTCCAGCAGGAACTGCAGCTCGACCCCGTACATCGTCAGGTGCGCGATCGCGCATCCCATGGACCTCGCGCGCCCCAGGACCTCCCTCCAGCTGGGCGAGTACTCCACGGAGAACCCGGGGGCCCAGCGATCCCTGGCCCTGCGCACGCTGTCCATCACGCGCCCGTCCTCGTCGCCGCTCATGAAAACGCCGGAGGCCCCCAGCGCCATCGACGTCAGCGCCACGTGCGTGGTTATCCTCTTGTCCCGCCCGATCCTGTGGCCCATCCTCAGCACGTACGTCCTCCCGGCGCACCCATCCGGAGGCATGGAAAGGATTATCTTGATGCGGAATATATATGTGGATCGTGCCCAAGCTGGAGTACGAGGATTCGTTCGTCAAGGTCGCCAGCCTCCTCGGGAGCGACGACTTCGTCAGGGTCGCCAGGGCCCTCCTGAACAACCCGGAGTCCACGGACGAGGAGATAGCCAGCGCCACAGGCCTCAAGATAAACCGCGTGAGGAAGGTCCTATACGAGCTCCAGAGCAGGTCGCTGATATACGCGATAAGGGTCCGCGATCCGAAGCGCGACTGGTACGTCTACCGGTGGAGGGTCCAGTCGGAGGGCGCGGACGTCTTCCTCGCAGGCGTGAAGAGGAGGCTGCTGAACAGGCTCAGGGCGAAGCTCGAATACGAGAAGGACCACCAGTTCTATCACTGCGGCAGCGCGACCTGCCCGAAGAGGACGTTCGAGGAGGCGGTCGAGCTCATGTTCATATGCCCGGAATGCGGGAACCCCCTGAAGTATTACGATAACTCCGAGCTCGTGAGCGCTATCTCGTGGAAGATCTCCCAGCTGGAGAACGAGCTGAAGTCGTTCCGGGGAGCCGGGGCGGCGGAACCGGGGGAAGAGGTCAGCGGGGAAGGGAATTGATCTCCGCGTAGAGCTCCCTCAGGAGCGACTGGTAATCCACGTCGCCCCTCTCCACCCTGTCCATCTTCTCCTCGAGCTGCCTGGTCCTCTCCTCCGATATCACGTCGGAGAACTTCGACCTGAGGTACTCGTACGCGAGCGCGCCCTTCTTGCTCGGCGTGAGGCCTCCCCCGGGCCCGATGTACACGTAGCGCCTCTCCACGAGGGTCTGGAGTATCTTCGCGTACGTCGAGGGCCTGCCTATGCCGCGCTCCCTCATCATGGATATTATGTCGCTCTGCCTGTACAGGTAGACGGTGGGCCCGTACTTCATGACGGAGAACGAGATCTTCACGGTGTCGCCTGCGTTGAACGGGGGCGCCTCCTGCAGCCTGGGCTGGTGCACCGCCGTGAACCCGCGGTCCAGGTAGCCGGAAACCCCCTCCACCACCTTCTTCACGGGCCCCAGGCCGAGCACCACGGACTTCCACTGGGCCCGGGCGGGCGGCATCTGGCTCGCGATGAACCTGTTGAATATCAGGGAGTAGAGCCTCATGTGGGCGTCGACGAGCCTCGCGGCCGTCGGCGTGAACTTCAGCGCCTCGGAGAGGCCCGCCAGGTCCAGCGGGCGGGTCGGCCTTATGCACTCGTGCGCGCCGGGGTTCCCCCACTTCCTGGGATGGTACGCCGTGGGGCCGATGTTGTCCGTTATGTACTCCCTCGCTATCGACAGGCCCTTGTCGGAGACGTACGTGCTGTCCGTCCTGTGGTAGGTTATGAGCCCGGCCTCGAACAGGTCCTGTGCCAGGCGCATGACGTATTCCGCGGAGGGCCCGACGTACCTCGTCGCCTCCGCGAGCATGGAATCGGTGGTGAACGGGGGCTGCGGCTGCATCTCCCTCTCCTCGACCTTGACGTCGAGGACCCTGACGCCCTCGGAGTCCACGGAGCGCTTGACCTCCTCCAGGTTCGCCTCGTCCTCCCTGACCGTGATCGACATGTTCTCCCCGATGACGATCACGAGCATCTTCCTCCAGCTGCGCCTGTATTCGTCGGCGCGCTGCACTATCCACCCGAGGACGGGCGTCTGCACGCGGCCGGCCGAGAGGCCGTAGCGGTCCCTGACGCGCGGGGCGAGCTCGGCGCGGAGCCTCTCGCTGAGCTCGAACCCTATCCACCGGTCCTCGATCCTCCTGACCAGCTGCGCCTCGACGAGCTTCTCGTTCACGTCCCTGGGCGAGGCGAGCGCCTTCTCCAGCGCCCACTTTGTCACCTCGTGGAATTCCACCCTTCTGACCTCCGGGACGAACCCGTGGAGCAGGTTGTAGAGGTCCCACGATATCTTCTCGCCCTCCGCGTCCGGGTCCGTGCCCAGCAGCACCAGGTCGTATTCCGGGGCTATGGACATCACCGCGTCTATCGTGGACCTGCTGCCCGTGATCCTCCTGGAGCCGCACTTGGGGCATCTGTCGCCGCCTATGAAGACGGCCCCGCACTTCGCGCACCGCTTTATCGGGCCGTACGCGGGTATGAACCTGCGATCGCCGATGGACAGGACGCCGTGGAAGTTCCTCGCGCCGCCGGGCGTCGGGGGCGACCCGTCCGTTATCAGGTCGAACATGTGGCCCTTGGTGGCCGCGACGCTGAGGAGGAGGCCCCCCGTCGCCACCTCGTAGACCTTGAACGCCCCGCCCACGCTGCGGACCGCCGGGCGGCCGAAGAACGACGCGATCGTGCGGGCCTTGGTCGGCGACTCCACGAGCAGGAGCGCCGTCCTCATGGGCGACTTCATCTCCGGCGGCACGCGCCCCTGCAGGAGCTCCCGCATGAGGGCGCGGTCGCGGTCGACCTCCGCCATTATCGACCCGAGGTCGACCTCCGAGATCCCCTTCCACTCCATCTCGTAGCGGGTGCGCCCCTGCCTCTCGAGGGCGCGCATGAGCTGTACGTCGTCCACGAGCGTCAGGGACAGCCCCTTCGATATCCCGCCCGCGAACAGCCGCGAGGCGCGGCCCGACGCCTGTATGTACGCGAGGACGTCCGGCACCAGGAGATACCTCGTGTCGCCCTCCGTCCTCACGACGACCCGGCCGCCCTCCGAGATCCTCCTCAGGATCTCCTCGTTCGAGTAGTACCTCGCGGCGAGCTCCGCGGCCCTCCTGAGATACCTGGGGAATCCCCCCTCGGGCGCGGCGCCGGCCCTGAGCTCCTCCATGACGCGTTTTATCGCCGGCCACGGCATTATCCTGAGGTAGCGGGACAGCGCGTCCGTGACGCGGTCCAGCTCCGCGGCGCCGCGACCGCGCTGGACGACCCTGCGCGCCTCCGTCAGCATCTGGAGCAGCTGCACCGGATTGTACGTCATGTCGTCTATCCGGTATCTGAAGCGGGGGACGCCGACGAACACCGCGTACCTTATCTCGACCGGGAGGTCGAGGCCCCTGGCCAGCTTCCCGTAGTAGGACGCCACGCCGACCAGCACCTCGTACTCGCCCCGCGCGAACTTATCGAGCAGGGACTTCTCCCTCGACGCGGTGGACGCGACGCGTATCCCGGAGGACGCCAGGCGCTCGGATATCCTGGCGGCGTAATCGATGCCCCTGTCCGTGGGGACGAACACGAGCCCGCCGGGCCCCAGCCTCCGCACGTACTCCACGGCCGCGTCCTCCAGGGACTCGCCGGGCCCGGGCTCCGCGTACACATCCGCTATGTTCCTGAGCATCTCGCTCTGCCTACCGACCTCGAACCCCAGCAGCTCCCTGAACAGCCCTATCCTCGTGCCCTTCGGGCGGGCTGTGGCCGATGACAGCAGGAGTATCCCCCTGGCGTTCCTCCTCGATCTCCGGACGCGCTTCAGCAGCTCGCCTATCCGGGACGATGCCTCCTCAATCGCATCCTCGTCCTTGGCGGCCAGCGCGCGGCCGTACTCCCTCCTGGCCCTCACGAGCTCGTACGCGCCCTCTATATCCTCCTTTGAGAACCCCACCAGCATCAGGACCCTGTCTATGTTCTTGCTCGCCTTCAGCATCGCGTCCACGTCGTCCACGAAGACGAAGCCGTACGAGTTCCTCGCTATCAGGTCGAAGTTCCTGGATAGGTACTGGTTGGTCGTGAGCAGGACGTCGAAGTCCCCGGATTCCAGCCTCCTCATGAACTCCGCCCTGCCGGACGACCCGGAGTACGCGAGCACCCTGACGTCGATGCCGAGCTTTCCGGCGAAGTCCTCCATCTTATCCCGGATCTGCTGGACCAGGAACGACGAGGGGAACACCATGTACGCCTTGTCACCCCTCTTGAGCCTCTTCCTGATGCGCGCCACGTGGTACAGCGCCAGGATCACGCCGAACACGGTCTTCCCCGTCCCGGTCGGGGACACTATGGCGAAGCTCTGCCCCGAGAGCGCCCTGGAGGCCCACGTCCTCTGCACCGTCCACAGGTCGTAGTTCGTCGCCCTCCTGAAGAACCCGTTGAACTCCTCGAGCTTGGAGATGACCCTGAACGTGCGGCCGTATCTCCCGGCCGAGTGCGCGCCGGCGAGCTCCATCGCCACCCTCCTGATCCTCCTCGCCGGGTTCGGCTCGCCCAGGACCGCGGCGGACACGCTCGGGTAGCACCTGGTACAGGGGAGGCCCGCCTCCATCCTCACGTCGGATATGTGCGATCCGCAGTTCGGGCACATCTCCATGTAAAGCGCCCTTCTGCCGGCCTCCTCCAGGATTCCGCGGTCTAGCTCCTCGGCGCCCTGCGCCACGGGGCCCGTGCCGCCGGCCACGTTAAAAACGTCCCCGCACACCGGCGCATCCCCTGCCGTTGTAAAGGCGCTCCAGCAATCCGAACTCCAGCGCCGTATCAGCATCGCCGAGAGCCAGGCCGTAGCGCTCGGCCTCCAGGAACGCGATCGGGCTGACGTCCCTCAGGAATCTCGCTATCGAGAGATCCGGGCCGGCCAGCGCCGCGTCCAGCGCCCCCCGCAGGGACGACGAGTACGCGGCGTGCACGGTGTCCACCCTTCCCCCCCTCCAGAGGGGCAGGACCGCGGAGAACCCCGTCTCGCAGAGGTCCAGCGCGTCGTTTATCAGCGCGGGATCCACGATCGGGGAATCGCCCCCCAGCAGGAACGCGCAGCCGTCCCGGGCTCCCAGCAGAGCCCTGAGGCCGTTGAGGGGGGTCCTGGTATCCAGCTGATCGACGAGCACCGGGAAGCGGCCGCCGGTGGCCCGGAATACCGCGTCGTAATCGGCCCTGGAAGCCAGGAGGCGGACGTCGAACCCCAGCCCGGAGAGGCATTCCGCGATCGCCGTTATCAGGGGCACGCCGCGGAAGGGTTGGAGCTCCTTCTTGCGGCCCATCCTGGAGGAGAGGCCGCCGCACAGGAGTCCGACGGACCTCATCCCCCTGGACCCTCCCCCGACATCGGGCGGCATATCATTTCGTAGCTGATATATCATTTTTAACCGTTGGGATTGAGGGGAAACCCGGGTGGGCCGGGGGCCGTTCGCGCGGGACCCCGGTTTTGGGCCGCGGGTGGGATTTCGGCGGGCAGCACGGTAGTGACATCCTCCCACGCTGAAGCGCGTGGGCTTCCCGCACCGCTATCCCCCAGTATGGGTTCGTCGGCGATGCGGGAACTTATTTCCTGATTCATCGACACACGGCTAGCGACGGCCCGACCCTGTTGGCCGGTCCGTTGCCCCGCCGTAGGTATCTCCACAGGCGTGAATTCGGGCATGTCCATCCCTACCAGGGCGCGCTGAAGTATGATCAGCGCCGCCTTGAGATCCCTCTGCGCCGCGTATCCGCACGAGGGACACACAAACGTCCTCTCGGAAAGCGCGACCTCATGTTTAGTATGGCATACGGGGCATTCCTGCGTCGAATATTCCGGGTCTACGGCGACCGTCAGAGTGCCCTGAATCGCCCTTGCCAGGTTGTGGTTCCTCATCATATTGCTCACCCTTAGATCCTCGTATGCGATGAGGTCGTATCTATCCACGAGCGCCTTCGCTAAATTCCACTGCCAGTCGTCCTTCGCGTTTGTGTAGTCCTGCCACCTCCCGGCGAGCAGGAGCCTCGCCTTAGCCCTGTTCCTCGATCCCTTTTCCTTCCTGCTCAGGACTTTCTGCGCTCTCCTTATCCTCCTCCCATGCCTTTTCAAGAACTTCGGGTTTTCGACGCGCGAGCCGTCGGAGAGGTATACGA
>JAWDMO010000016.1:0-19732 GCA_046536535.1 Nitrososphaeria archaeon | reverse complement strand
TTACGAGAGGCTTTTATGTCCGGTCTGAGCAGCGACTGATGTCTTGGCCACCGTGATGGGGATGGCCGGGCTTTCCCCGTGGAACGCGGGGGAGACGCCCGGGGATGGCCGCGCCTCCGCCGTCAGCATGGCGGAATACTTCCCGTAATCCCCACGTAAACGTCTCAACGAACCGGGAAGCCCCGTCCGCGAGGGCGGGGTAGTTCACGCGTTCCCGGCGGTTCCGCGCGCGGGCCCCCCGGATCCGGACGGCGATTGGCCCGGGGGTTCCGCGCCGCCGTCGGCCCGCGCGAGGAGCCCCCTGATGACGCCCATCAGCGAGCGCACCTCGGCCCTGTCGCCCCTCTGCGCAAGCCTCCTCAGCAGGACCGATATTTTCCGGGACCTCCCGGGTCCGTATTCAAGCGCGTCCATGGTCCTCGAGATCAACGCGTTGAATGCCGATAGCTCCTCCGCGCGCGCATGTGCAATGTGATACAGCTCGTAGCCTGTGTGGTATCCCCTGGCTATCGCGTAGAGCATGATGGCCAGCGCGTGCGATATATTGAGCGTCGGATAATCGGTCCACGTCGGCACGTGCATCACGAAGTCGCATTCGGCTATCTCGTCGTTGGTGAGGCCTATCGTGTCCCTTCCCAGTACTATCGCGACATCCTCCCTGTACGCGGCCATGTCGACCAGCTCCTCCGGCGTGATCCCTCTCCGGATGACCCTCCTGGAGGCGCCGAATACCTTGGCGGTGGTGGCTATCAGCAGGCCCCTCTCGCGGCGCAGCGAGTCTATGGACGGAAGGACGCGCGCGTTCTCCAGCACCCTTGATCCGTGCGCCGCGTACTTCATGGCGGTCTTGGAGCGCAGTTTGCGCTCGTCGCCGGAGATGACCACTAGGTCGGCGAGCCCGAAGTTGGCCATCGTGCGCGCCACGTAGCCCAGGTTCATGCTGCGCTGGGGATCCACGAACGCCACGGCCCATCTCCTGTAGGGCTCGACCGCCGCACCGCCGACACCGGCCGCCGCCATTCCTATATCGCATGCGGGCGGGCCGCGAATATTTAAGCGATGAACCGGCTTTGGGGAACGGAAAACCCGCCCCTTCAGGGGGATGTCCGGCCGGGCGCTTTGTCGCCGGAAACCCTCACCCTTATAGGGCGGAGGAAGGCCCGCATAGGACAAAGTCATGGTGACCAATCTCCCCGAGGAGGTCAGAGCGATATGGTCGCGCGCCATACTCACCAAGGATCCCAAGGTGAAGCTGGAGCTCCTGAGGCAGGTGTACTCCAAGATGCCCAAGCACAAGGGGACGGAGAACCTTCAGATGAACCTCAAGCGCCAGATAGCGAGCCTGGAGGTCGTCATAGAGGAGCAGGAGAGGAAGGCGAAGAAGAAGGGAAGCGGGGGCCTGGAGTGGGCGGTCAGGAAGACCGGGTTCCCCCAGCTGTCGGTGGTCGGCACCCTCGGGACGTCCGCCCGGGCGTTCGAGCTCATGACCGGCCTCAGGACGGAGCCGTTTCGGCTCTACGGATCCCCCCAGGTCGGCATCTACGAAGCGGGCGACGTGCCATTTCAGGTGGTATGGTCTCCGGTGGTCGGCATAGGAAGGTTGCTCCTCGGCAGGACCACCAGCGTCCTGCAGAACGCCGACCTGTTGCTGCTGGCCTCGGCGGACGCCCGGGAACTTGAGGACATGCTGGGCGTGCTGGACGAAATAGGGGTCATCCCCAGGAACGAGGATCTGGAGGTCGACGTGAGGGCCACAGCCAGCGGCGGCATAATCATCAGCGGAAACTCCGAATACCTGTCGGAGGAGGAGGTTAGGGAATACTTGAGGGGAATCAGGATCTACAATGCGCAGGTGAAATTGAGCGGGCACAGCAAGCTGGACGATCTGGAGGCGGCGTTGCTCGGCAGGCGCGTCAAGAAGTTCATCAAAATCGGATACGGGGGCAGGTTCGACATCGGCGATCTCCCCCTGATGAGGGATGAGGTAGCATCGGAGATCCTGCGCACGCTCGGCCTCATAAGGGTCTACACGAAGCCGCCGGACGAGGACGTGAAGAAACCGCCGCTTGTCATCGCGCGCGGATCCACCGTTCGCGACGCCACGCTGAGGGTGCACAGGCAGCTGGTGGAGACGTTCAGGTTCGCCAGGCTGTGGCGCGCCGGCTCCTCGAGCAGGGTGGGGCTCGACTACGTTCTGCAGGACATGGACATAGTGGAGATCAGGGCGTGAGGAATTCCAGGATCACCAGTTCCTCGAAGAACATCCTCAGGCGGCATCTCACGCGGCCGACGAGGCCGATCCCATTCGCCGCCTCATCCAGCTCCTCGGCGTTCTCCGACCCTATCAACGCGAAAGTGCGCCCGCCTCCCTTCAGGACATCCTTCGAGGATTCCAGGAAATGCAGCGCCACATCCGCGCCGTTTCCGCCGCCGCACACGGCGGGATCCTCCTCGCGCTCGCACGGCAGGTACGGAGGATTGAAGTACACGGCGTCAAACGATCCATTCCTGAAGGGCTCCGCCGCATCGCACACCACCGCGTCGGCCGGCATACCGCGCAGCCTTTCGCGCGCCGCCTCGGCCGCATCCGGATCCAGGTCCCCGCACACCGCCAGCCGCACAGCGCCGAGTTCCAGGAGCCCGTGGGTGGCGAAACCGGTCCCGCATCCGATCTCCAGTCCCCTTGCGATCCCCCGGGGCTCCAGCGCCTCGGCGACGCACTTCAGCAGAAATTCGGAGTCCTCATCCGGTTGGTATGGCCGCGGCAATGCCCAGCGCCTCCCTGGGTCCGAGCTCGCTCACCCGTCCGGTCCCGCATCCGATCTCCAGCCCGAGATCCCGGCACACCCTGGACAGGCGCTTCTTCCTGTACGAGAACAGCCTCCTGAGCTGCGATAGGATCCAGCGCGCCTCGCGATCCGACATGGCGACCCGGGGCCTCAGGATCAGCGTGCGCGAATTCACCTCGGGCATCGGCGAGAAGGATCCCGGGGGTACGACGGGTCCGGCGCTCATCCTGAACGCCAGCTGCGCGAACGCCGAAATCGCGCCGTATCCGCGCTTCCCGGGTTCCTCGATCAATTTACTCACGAACTCCTCCTGCAGGATCAGCGATGCCAGCTTGAAATCCTTTGCTGCTAACCACCTCAACATGTTGGATGATTCATAGTACGGTGGGCTGGATATCAGGTAGTCGAACCTCCTGATGGTGGAATATGCGTCCCCGCACACCAGCCCGAGGTTCCACGATCCTCCGATTTCATCCGCGGTCCTCCTGCACAGATCCTCGTCGAGTTCCACGCTGACCAGGAGCGAGCTGCTCCCGGAAAGTATGCGGCGCGTCAGGAACCCCCTTCCAGTACCTATCTCGGCCACGATCTCGTGCGGACCGGCGTCCCTCAGCGGCCACACCAGCGCGCGCGCCACGGCCTCGGACCTGAGGAAGTGCTGGCCCAGGAGGCGCCTGCGGTTCACGGCCTCTTTACGAAGAGGTACGTCTGCGTTCCCCCCTCCAGTTCCTCCATGATCCTCTTGGCCAGCTGCTTCTGCACGTCCTTCAGGCCGACGCGCTGCTCTATATCCTTGTAGGAGGTGAACGGCGATCTATCGCGTTCGTCCAGTATCTTCCTCAGCATCGCCTTTCCTATGCCGGGTATGAGTTCCAAGGCGTGCATCCTCGGGTTCAACGGCTGCGAGCCGTTGAAGAAGTCGATGAACTTCCGCTCCCTGGACTCCACAATCTTCTCCACGATGTCGGGCAGCACGCTCCTGGCGGTCGGCGTCAGGTCGGAGTACGACAACCTGCCGAGGACGCTGACCACCTTATCCCTCCGCTCCTTCCCTATGTACAGCTTCTCGCCTATGGTGTAAAGTACACCCTCTACCCCGAGCAATTCCAGGAAGGTCAGGTAATCCTCGCCCAGCGACTGGACGATGACGCCCTCCTTACCCCTGACGGTCTTGGCCCTGCCCCTGACCTCGATGTCCAGTACGTACGCGTATTCCTCGAACTTCTTCGGCTGCTGCTGACGTGGTCCCATCTCGTGCACGCTGCGAAGCAGCCATAACCGAGTTAAGTGCGTTTCGCGCCGCTCTCACTTATTACCCCCGATCTCCTCCGAGATTATCTTTAGCATCTCGTCCAGCGTCTCCGTCTTCAACATTTTGCGCCAGCCATTCGTCACCGACCTCAGTTCCTCCACGGTATTCGGCAATATATTGACGACCTCCACGGCCTCCTCTTCCGTAAGCCCAACCTCTGACACGAGCCTGTTTACAATCTTTCTAGCAGTCTGGCCATCAATTTTCGAAAATTTGTTAAGATAATCGAGGGTCCTCAGGAGCAGCTGATCCGATTCGACGTCCATTCCCTCCACAGCCTTTGTAAGTATCTCCTTTGCCTCGTGAATAGTTATCGTTTTTTTATTGATAATCTTGAAGGACATGCTCAGGCCCTCAGAGGTACCACGTGGTCAAGCCGCACTATCAGCACCTTTTCCTTCCTGGGGCTCAGGTTGATTCCAACTATCAGCGACCTCCTCCTGACCTCCTTCACTATCCCCACCCTGCCCTGATAGCGCCTGTGGGGGATCCCCTTCTGCTGGGACGGATTTATGTCTATCACGACGCGGTCTCCCGGCTCATATTCCTCGAGGAGACGGGACAGCCCTATCGGTTTCTCAATGGTCATGATGCCCCTGGTTTTCCTCCGGGGTCCCTTGTACTTGGGCAAGCTACCAGTCGGCCCCCGCGGTATCTATTATAACTTTTCCCATCGCCCGCGCGCGGGGCGGATCTACATCCCCGGGATGATCCCCCTCATCCGGGACTTCCTGAAGGCCTTCGCCAGCCTCTTGGCCTGTTCATATGACTTCAACAGGTCCCTGATATCCCTCTCGTCGACGCCGGCCCCCCTGGCTATCCTCCTCATCCTCTGGCCGTTTATGATCTCCGGATCATCCCTCTCCCGTGGCGTCATCGAGTTTATCGCGGCCCTCCACCTGACGATCTTGTCCTCCATGCCGTCCACGGCGTCCTTCGGCAGCTTTATCTGGGAACCGCCGGGCAGCATCTCCAGGAGCTTTGAGAACGGGCCCATTTTGCCCAGGCCCTCGAGCTGTTCCACGAAGTCGATCAGCGTGAATTTGCCCCTGCTGATGCGTTCCGCCTGCTCCTCATCTACGCTGCTCAGCCTCTGGAATTTCTGTACGAGCGAATCCAGGTCGCCCATGCCGAGCAGCCTCTCGGCGAACTTCCTGGGGGAGTACTCCTCGAAGTCCTCCAGTCCCTCCCCGGAAGACGTGAAATACACCTTGGCCCCCGTGACCGCCGCGGTGGTGAGGGCGCCGCCCCCCTTGGCGGAGCTGTCGAGCTTCGTCACTATCAATCCCCCAACCTTGGTGGATTCGGCGAACGCCCTGGCCTGCCTCTCCGCCTGCTGTCCTATGGTTGCATCGACCACCAGGAACGATATATCGGGGGAGATCGCGCGCTCTATTTCGCGCATCTCGTTCATGAGCTCCGTCTCATTCCGGTGCCTGCCGGCGGTGTCCACTATTATCACGTCGCATCCCCCCTCCTCGAGCAGCCCGGACCCCTTCCGGGCCAGCCCTATGGCGTCGCGCTCACCCGGGTCGCCGTAGAACGGAACCTCTATCCTCTCCGCCAGTTGCTTCAACTGATCGTATGCCCCGGGCCTGTAGGTGTCAGCGGCCACCAGCCCCGGCCTGAACTTCCTCTCCTTGTAATAGAGCGCCAGCTTCGCCGCGGTGGTCGTCTTCCCGGATCCCTGGAGGCCCACCAGCATTATCCTGAGCGGCTTCCCTCCCCGGGGCGTGGGGGGTTTCACGTCCTCTCCCCCCAGTATGTTCACTATTTCATTGTATAATATGTATATAGCGTGCTCCTTCATTGAGATGCCCGGCGGAGGCCTCTCGCTCCTCAGGGAGTCCTCGAGCCTCTTCGACATATCCAGCACCAGCTTCACATTCACGTCGGCCTGCAGCAGAGCCCTCTGGATATCGTGCACGAAATCCCTCAGGGCCCTCTCGTCCACTACGCTCTTGCCCAGCAGCTTATCGACGGCGCCCTTGAGGCCGTCCCGGAGGCCTTCCAGCATATGCACGGGCCCGGTCAATCCTTGATTTCAAGCTTTGCCCTCTTTATCCTGAGCTCCCCCCAGTCGTGTCCCTGGACTATCTCGGCCTCGATTATCGAGATGCGCCCGCGGTAAAATGGCGCATCCAACACGAACGTCTCGGCCTCGCCCCCGTCGAACGACGGATTGAAGCGATACTTCCTGCTCAGCTGGATTATCGTTTCGACGGATTGCGCGTCCAGCACGGATCCCAGCAGCTCCTTCCCCAGCCCGTAGGCCGATACGCGCGTCATCATCACGCGCATGCCGCTCCTCACGACCTCCCTCAGGTACTCCTCCTGATCAACCCCCCAGAGGGGCGCGATCGGCTCCAGGCCGCCCTCCCGGGCCAGCCTGTTGAACACGCCGCTTTGCCACCTGCTTATTATAGCGCCGGTGGCCGCGTAGCCCGCGCCGTAATTCGAGGCCGCCCGCCTCATGAGCCTGCCCAGCGCCTCCTCCTCCTGGCCGATCCCGGCGACCTCCAGGAGGACGGGCCTGCCCAGCGCCTCCCCCTGCAGCGGCGTCATCGACGCGTTGACCGAGTGCAGGAGCATGCTCTCCGCGTCGCGGGGGACCACCGTCATCAGGCAGCAGATCTCGTGCCCCCGCTCGCGGAGCTTCATGTACGCGAAGTTGCTGTCCTTGCCGCCGGAGAACAGGAGCGCAACTGGCCTCTCGTAACTCATAATCATCATCACCAGCTCAGACGGCTCTTCCGCCACTCATCGAGGCTGCGCGATCATCCGATTCATGGGGATAAAATTATTTCCATCCCCGCGCAGCCATGCCCATGGCCGGATGCGAGCCGGGGAAGCCTATCGCCAGGATTGCGCTTTACGTTAAGGACGCGATAAGGGAGCGCTCGCCGGATCTATACGGATCGTTGAGGGGGCTCCTCGAGGGCAACTTCGAGGTGGCGGGTCCCGCCGATGCGGAGGTCGCGGTGAGCGTGGGCGGCGACGGGACTTTCCTGGCCCTCGCGCGGTCCCTCCCCGAGGACACGCCGATACTCGGTATAAACATGGGGAGGCGCGGCGCCGTGACCGATGCGCTCCCGGAGGATCTCCCCATACTGGTCAGGAAGCTGAAGGAGGGATCGTACTGCGTCGAGGACAGGATGAAGCTGGAGGCGGTGCTGCCCACGGGGAGCTACGAGGCCATAAACGAATTTTACCTGGCACGGAAATACGAGGGTTCAACTCCATATTACACGTTCCGGTACGACTCGAACGAGCTCTACTCGGACAGGATGGACGGCGCAATAATATCGACCCCTACCGGCTCCACCGGGTATAATCTATCGGCCGGCGGCCCCGTGCTTCACGAATCGATGAGGTCCATGGTCCTGACGCCCGTCCTGCCGCTGACCAAGATACCGTCGGTGGTGATACCCATGGACGATCATCACGAGGTAGAGGTGGAATCCTCGTCGCCGATCACGTTGCTCATAGACGGGCAACTGAAGCTGGATGATGGGATCAAATATTTACGGGTCAGGACTTCCAGGTACAGCCTGAAGGTCGTCAGGCTCAGACAGATACATTTTCAGCACCTGAAGAAGACGATGTGTCGGCAATGAGGTTCCTGGTGCTCGATACATCCGCGTTTGAGGGGGGATTGCCCGAGGCATCCGACTTCAGCCCGGTGATCACGCCCGGGGTCCTGAGGGAGCTGGAGAGGCGCGGCCGGCTCGCGGCCGCCGAGCCGCTGATAGATTCCGGCGCGATAGCAGTCATGGAACCCGGTGATTCGGACGTGGAGGCGGTCAGATCCAGGGCGAGATCCGTCGGCGACGAGCGCAGGCTATCCGGCGTCGACGTCGAGGTCCTCGCCGTAGCGCACATGCTGGCGGCCGGCGGGAACGCCGTCCGGATTTTAACGGATGATATATCCATACAGAACGTCGCCACGTCGCTCGGAATACCCGCCTCCGGATCCATCGTGGGGCACCGGCGGGCGATAAACTGGATCTACTACTGTCCCGGGTGCGGCGCGTCGTTCGAGAATCCCCCCGCCGACTCCACATGTCCTATCTGCGGGACCGCGCTGCGGCGCAAGCCCAGGAGCCGTGAAAATGTTCATAAAACGCCGCATTAACTGGCGTGACTGGGCCGGTCGTCTAGTGGTAGGATGCTCCCTTGGCATGGGAGAGGTCGGGGGTTCAAATCCCCCCCGGTCCACCATCGTCAGCCCGATCACAGAATATCCCGCGGCGCGGCCAGTCCCAGGGTTTCCACAGCGCGATCAGATCTATCATACTATTAGATGATAATCGAGTTATATTTTATATTTATAGATGAGATTACCGCAATATAATCAGTAATATTCTAATTTTAGATGCAATTTTCATAAGTCCCAAAAATACCGTCGGGATGTTTGCCGCGCGCGCAACCGGTGGCAGTAGCCCTTAATGCAAACACTAATAGGCAAGATGGCATAACAGGCTCGGTTGTGAGCGAGCTACAGGCGGGACCCCGCTCGGGTGAGTTGCCGCAGGAGACCCTGGAATGGTTCAAGGGCGACGAGCTCCGCGCCCGCGTCTTCTTCGAGAAGTACGCTTTGAAGGCCACGGATGGCTCTCCGCTCGAGATGACCCCACCTGACATGTGGCGGAGGATTGCGCGCGAGATAGCCGGCGTCGAGCCCACACAGGAGAAACAGGGGGAATGGTACGAGAAATTCTACTGGCTGCTGGAGGACTTCAGGTTCGTGCCGGGCGGCCGCGTGATGTTCGGGGCCGGGAATCCGCGTAAGGTGACGCTGATAAACTGCTACTATCTCCCGGTAAAGGACGACAGCATAGAGGGGATCTTCGAGACCGCGGGCGACATGGCCAGGACCTACAGCTACGGCGGCGGAGTCGGCGTCGACATCTCCATACTGAGGCCCAGGGGCAGTCCCGTCCATAACTCCGCGCTCACGAGCACCGGCAGCATAAGCTTCATGGAGCTCTACAGCCTGGTCACCGGTACCATAGGACAGGCCGGGCGCAGGGGCGCGCTCATGATAACCATGAGGATAGAGCACCCGGATATCCCGGGCTTCATAGGGATAAAGGACGATCCGGAGCGCAGGAACGTAAGGTACGCCAACATAAGCGTGAAGGTCACCGATCAGTTCATGAAGGCCGTGCAGGACAATGCGGACTGGGAGTTCTGGTATCCCGAGCTCATGTATCCGGGCGACATCGAGAAGGACTTCGGGACCAGGGCCATCGAGCGGGCCCTGGACATGCTCCGGGACAGGCAGAGGGAGCATCCCGAGGATAACCTGTTCGTGGAGATAGATCCAGTTCACCAGAGCCCCTACGACTATCCGTCGATGTACCAGTACTGGACCACCACGAATGAGCTGAGGAAGCGCAAGGTCTACAATGTGATGAAGGCCAGGGACATATTCGACGAGCTGGTCGAGCGCGCGTGGAGCAGCGCCGAGCCCGGCATGATATTCTGGAGCACCGTGAAGGAGGAGAGCCCGAGCGAGTACGAACCAAAGCTCGCGGTGCAGGGCACCAACCCCTGCAGCGAGCAGCCCCTCGAGCCGTACGGCGCGTGCAACCTCGGAAACATAAACCTGGCCAGCATCGTAAGGGAACCGTTCACGGAGAAGGCCGCCATAGACTGGGATCTGCTGGAGAGGATTGTAAGGTACGCGGTGCGCTTTCTGGACGACGTCCTGGATTACAACAGGGACAAACATCCGCTGAAGGAGCAGCGTGAGCACAGCATGTACGGCAGGAGGATCGGCCTGGGGGTGACCGGGCTCGCCGACATGTTCGCCATGTTGAGGGTGCGCTACGACTCGGAGGACGCCCTCAGGATAGCGGACCAGGTCTTCTCGAAGATAAAGGAATGGTCGTACGATGAGAGCAGCAACATATCGGCGGAGAAGGGTCCATTCCCCGCGTTCAACGCCGATAAACACGTTAAGATGCCGTTCGTCTCCCGCCTGCCGGATCAGCTGAAGGATAAAATAGTCGCTCAGGGCCTCAGGAACGTCGCCCTGCTCACCGTTCCGCCGGTCGGCTCGGGCAGCATACTGGCGGGCGTGAGCAGCGGCATAGAGCCGATCTTCGCCGTCAGCTACAGGAGGAGGAGCGAGAGCCTGAGCAAGAAGGAATACAAGGTTTATCACCCGACCGTCAAGGCATATATGGATAAATTCAATTTAAATGACGATTCGAAGCTGCCCGATTACTTCGTGGCCGCGCACGAGATAGACCCGGAGTTCAGGGTCAAGATGCAGGCCACAATACAGCGGCACGTGGATAGCGCGATATCGAGCACTGTCAATCTCCCGCAGGACATAAGCAAGGAGGAGGTCGCCAAGATCTACAGGATGGCGTGGGAAACCGGCTGCAAGGGAATAACCGTGTACAGGGAGGGAAGCAGGGAGGACGTGCTGGTGGCCGAGGGGGAGCAGGTATCCGAGCAGAAGGCACAGGCGGTGGAGATCAAGGCGGGGATGCCCAAGCCCCGGGCGCGCAGCTTCAGGCTGTACGGCATAACATACAAGTTCAAGACGGAGGCGGGCAACCTGTACGTCACCGTGAACAAGAACGGGGAGGGCCGCCCGTTCGAGGTCTTCGTGCAAATAGGCAAGAGCGGGTCCACGCTCGGATCCCTGGCGGAGGCGATAGGTCGCCTCGTGAGCCTGGCGCTCAGGAGCGGCGTCGATCCCCACGACGTGATAGACCAGCTCAAGGACATCAAGAGCGTGCCCACGAGGCAGGAGGGAGGAGTCATCATAAACTCGATACCGGATGCCATAGCCAAGGCGCTGGAGGTAGCCGTCAAGGAGGACGTCCGCAGCGAAGGCCACGAAGGGGGCGTGTTTCTGTCCCTGGGGCTCGAGGAGAAGAAGGAGGAACCCGGGCGCGGCGGGGACGATTCCGAGCTGGAGAAGGACGCGTACGATATATGTCCCGTATGCGGCGGCGTGATGATAAAGGTCGGCTCGTGCGCAACGTGCATGAGCTGCGGCTACTCGACGTGCAGCTGAGGGGGCGAAGACGTCGTGGTGGGCCGGCCAGGAATTGAACCTGGGACCTCCGCCGTGTCAGAGCGGCGTCCTAACCAGACTAGACGACCGGCCCCTCTGTGCCTTTAGGCTTCTCCCCTGCGGAACGCAGGGAAGGCCCGGCCATCCCTATCGCCGTGGCCAAGGCACCAGTCACCATCCAGACCGGCTATAAAAACATCTCGTAAGGGGGGCTGTCCACCCCCTCACTGAAGGAAGATGACTTCTACCCCCCTTAAACCCCCAAATGTTAAATAATATTTCCCGGATCGGCGCACACATGGACTCCAGGATATCGGGCTTTCACAGGCTGAGCCGCGAGGAGCGGATAAGGGCGGTCGCTGAGTTCGCGGGATTGACCCCGGACGACGTGGAGATGCTCAGGGCCGGATCCGGCCTCACCCCGGAGGCCGCCGACCTCATGTCGGAGAACGTGATAGGGCTCATGCAGCTCCCCCTGGGGGTGGCCACCAACTTCCTAGTGAACGGAAAGGACTACCTGGTTCCCATGGCCATAGAGGAACCCTCGGTGATAGCGGCCGCGAGCAACGCCGCCAGGATCGCTAGGTTGAGGGGCGGCTTCAGGGCCTCCGCCGACAGATCAGTTACCGTGGGCCAGATACAGGTCACGGGAGTATCCGATCCGTTCGCGGCGCTGCAGCGCGTCCGCGAGCACGGCGAGGACCTGTTGAAAATTGCGAACGACACGAACCCGACGCTTCTGAAGGTGGGCGGCGGCGCACTGGAACTGACGGGACGGGTGATAGATACCGAGCGCGGCAGGATGCTGATAATAGAGCTCCTGGTGGACGTCAAGGACGCGATGGGCGCCAACACGGTGAACACGATGGCGGAGGAAATAGCGCCATATGTCGAGGACTTGGCCGGGGGAAGGGTCAGGCTCAGGATACTCTCGAACCTCGCGACGCACAGGATGGCGCGGGCCTGGGCGACGTTCGACGCCGAGGCGACGGGCGGCCCCGATATAGTGGAGGGTATTCTGGACGCTTACGCGTTCGCCAACGCGGATCCATATCGCTGCGCGACCCACAATAAGGGCGTGATGAACGGCGTCGTGGCGGTGGCCATCGCGACGGGCAACGACACGAGGGCGCTGGAGGCCGGCGCGCACACATACGCGTCCCTGGGCGGCAGGTGCAGGTCGCTCACCAGGTGGGAGACGAACAAATCTGGGGATCTCGTCGGTAGCATAGAGATACCGGCCGCCGTCGGGACGATAGGCGGCGCCACATCCTCGCATCCGATAGCCAGGCTATCGCTCAAAATCCTAGGCGTCGGGAGCGCGCAGGAGCTGGCATCCGTGATGGCCTCCGCAGCGCTGGCGCAGAACTTCGCTGCGCTCAGGGCCCTTGTGAGGGAGGGGATACAGAAGGGGCACATGAAGCTGCACGCGAGGAATCTGGCCGTCATGGCGGGGGCGACGCCCGAGATACTCGACGAGGTTGTGGGGAGGCTCTACAAGCTCAAGCGCATTACATATGATGACGCGGTGCGCATAGTGGACGAGGTGAACGCTTCAAGGCGGAGATCCGGTGGAGCATAGTCCAGCCGCGTACGAATCATCAGGTCCCAAAAGCCCTCTCGCTCGTATGAGGGGTGGGCTTGAGGAAACGATGTCCCTTTCCCCCACTAAGTTAAAATGAAGGCGTTTGGCCTGAGTTAGCGCGCGGCGGTCGTCTAGTCTGGACCAGGACACCAGCCTGCCACGCTGGGGATCGCGGGTTCAAATCCCGCCCGCCGCATATCCCCAAAA
This sequence comes from Nitrososphaeria archaeon, assembly GCA_046536535.1. GTDB lineage: Archaea > Thermoproteota > Nitrososphaeria > Conexivisphaerales > Conexivisphaeraceae > Conexivisphaera. The sequence continues at coordinate 6,800 of JAWDMO010000016.1, read as the reverse complement.
ATCACGCGTTGAGCCTTACACTAACATGCTAATTTTCAGGGGGTTTCAGCGCCCCCTTGGGGTGTTACCGGCTCCACGCGTGGGTCGGAGACACCTCTATATATCCCGCCCGGTGTAATCCATGCGAAATCGGAATTAACATGTTAATATTAAATTTATAAGTGAATTCTTATGGTTAATTTGCACATAATTCTGCATATTTTCAATCAGATTAAATCAATGGAACCGCGATAATACGTATAAACCAGTTGCATATTGTCGGCAATATGCAGTTATCCGATTACGCGATATACCTGGATAACGTGAAGAAGGTGTACGGGGGGGCCGTGCCGACGGTGGCGCTCGACGGCGTGACCCTCGGCGTAAAGAGGGGCGAGATGGTGTCAATAGTGGGGCCGTCGGGCTCCGGCAAATCCACGCTGCTGAACATCATGGGGGCGCTCGACAGGCCGACGAGCGGCGACGTCTTCATAGCCGGACGGGAAATATCGAGGCTTGGCGACGAGGAGCTGTCCAGGGTGAGGAACCGCTACATAGGATTCGTGTTTCAGGCCTTCAACCTGATAAACAGGATGAGCGTGCTGAGGAACGTGGAGCTGCCGCTCGTGGTCAGGGGAGTTCCCGCGGCCGAGAGGAGAAGGCGCGCACTGGACGCGCTGAAGTTGCTCGGTGTGGATCATCTGTGGGCAAAGAGCCCGCGCTTCCTGAGCGGAGGTGAGCAGCAGAGGGTGGCCATAGCCAGGGCGCTGATCGGCGATCCGGAGTTCGTGCTGGCCGATGAGCCGACGGGGAACTTGGATTCCAGGAACGCGGAGACGGTCATGCGCGCGCTGCTGAACGTGAACAGGGAGGCCGGAAAGACAGTGATAATTGTCACGCATAACATGGAGCTCGCGGCCATGACCGATAAGATATTCCGGATAAGGGATGGGAGGATAGAGGGCGTGGAGGTCCTGCACGGAGAGGTGGCCAGCGCATGAGCGGCGTCGGATCCAGGGCAGTTACCGCGTCCGCGTTGATCGCGGTGGCGATACTGATGCTCTCGATGTCGGCTTCGGCCGTCTTTGCGCAGCAGCTCACGACCGTACAGCCCGTGGTGATCACCTACTACTGCTGGGGCACGCCGTCATCGCAGCTATCACCGGCACCGGGGGCCGTATCCGTCCCGTTCACCGTCGAGGCAGTGGTGAATCCGACGACGAGCGGCGCGCCCACCACCCTGAGCTACGCCACGCTGAACGTCACCGGCACGCCCCTGACGAACTCCACGGGGGGATACGTGGCGACGGCCGCCCCCGCGGCCGTCGGGTCCAACGCGTATTATTTCACGTTCTACCTCGATATATCGGGGAACGCGACCCCGAGCGCCTATAACTCCACGCTCGACGTATACTATGGCCAGACACATACGTCCACATCGTCCAGCGGCACTTCCACCACGGTTGATTACTACGTCTACACGGATACCCTCAGCGTGGGCATTTATCAGAGGCCCACCCTCAACGTGACCGTCACGGCGCCCACGCTGTACGTGGGGCGCACCGGTACCTTGGTCGTCGACGTGAAAAACGCCGGCACGGCGTCCGTGCAGGACCTCGGCATCGGGGTTCAATCGCAGCTACCGCTGGTGAGCGGAAGCACCGGTACCTTGGGCTTGGGTACGCTGACCCCGGGCTCCGGCGAATCAGTCTCATTCGGTATACTCGCCGCACAACCCCCCGGCTACTATCCCGTACAGGTCACCGTGAGCTACGAGTACATGGGCGTGCAGTACGCGTCGGTCTACTACGCGAATGCCGACGTGATAGAACAGGTCGGCGGCATCTACGCATACGCGTCGCCCTCGTCGATTCCCTATCAGAGGAACGACACTCTGTCGCTGTATCTGGTCAACGGGTTCAGCGGCGGCGTGGGGAACGTCGAGGTCACGCTCCAGCCTTCCTCATACTTCTACGTGGCTCAGGGCTATGGGCCGTTCCAGCTGGGGTCGATCGCTCCCGGCGGGTCCGCGTCGCTGAACTTGAGCGTGATCCCCTTGGCCTCGTCCCCCGGGCCGGCGTCCCTCCAGCTAGAGGTATCATACTTGGAGGGAGGCACGCAGGAACAGACGACGATCTCCGTCCCGGTGTACCTTGAGGGCCAGGTCAGCATAAGCTTCAGCCAGGTGGCGCCCTCCGGGGCACTCTATCCCGGATCCTCGGCGCAGATATCGGGGATCGTTCTGAATACTGGCACCAGCATCGCGTACTACGGCTCAGCATACGTCAACGGATCCATAGTCCAGGGGGCCCAACCGACGTATGTAGGCAACCTGCCCACGAACTCGCCCACGCCGTTCAGCGTGTCCTTCTCCGTGCCGCCGGGAACTGCGCCCGGGACGTATGTGGTGAACGTGGTGTTCTCATATCAGGACGAGCTTGGCCATATACACGCGGCTTCATATCCGCTCTACGTCGACGTCGTAAGCGCTCCCCCGGCGACGCCATCATCCGGGGCCCGCCACGGTTCCCTGTATGAATCGCTGCTGTTCATGTCGATAATAATATTGATAATTATAATTGCAGCGCTATCGTTCGTGCTGCTGCGCCGCAGGAGGCCGGCCTCGCCTTGAACATCGTTGAGGCATTCGCGTTCGCCTTCACAGCGCTGAAGGATAGAAGGGTCAGGTCAGCCCTGACCATAGTCGGCATAATGATAGGCCCTGCCGCAATAGTGGGCATAACGTCGCTCACCGGGGGGTACGGAGCTCAGATATCATCCCAGCTGCTCAAGCTGGGCACGAACACGATACTGGTCACGCCGTCCGGCAGTTACACGCTGACGCAGAAGGACGTCCAGATAATATCGTCGATACCGGGCGTCGCCGGCGCTTATCCCTTCTACGAGGTGCCTGCCTACATAAGCACGCCGGTCGGCAAGGAGACGGTCGGCGTAATAGCCATAGATCTACAGGGGCTCATCAGGACCCTGCCCGGCCTCCAGTTGGGGAGCGGATATCTTCCGCCGCCTACCGAGGCCGCGGAGGCCGTCCTCGGATACTACGTGGCGAACCCCCAGAACTCGCAGATGCCCAGGTTCACGGCGGGCGACGTGGTCGCGCTCAACATGGCGACGCCCCAGGGGACGGTGACTAGGAGCTTTCTGGTCGCCGGCGTCTTCAAGGAGGTCGGGCCGACGTTCATAGCCAACCTGGACCAATCCATATTCGTGCCCTTGGCCGCCGGCAGGGAGCTCACCGGGAGCTCTTATTACAGCGGGATCTTGGTATACGTATCCAGCTCAAGCGCGATAAATCAGACCGAGACGCGGATAAAGGCCATATACGGTGATCAGGTGCAGGCGCTCTCCACCCAGATGGGTATAAGCGTGGCTAACTCTATAATTGGATTCCTCGACATGCTTCTCGTATCAGCGGCCGGCGTATCGCTGCTCGTGGCGTTCGTCGGGGTGACCACCACCATGTACACGAGCGTCGTCGAGAGGACCAGGGAGATAGGGATATTGAAGGCGCTCGGCTTCACAAACCGCAGCGTGGTCTACATGTTCCTGGCGGAATCCATGGTCATGGGGCTCTTGGGCGGGGCCGTCGGCGTAGCGCTGGGGATAGGCGTAGCGTATGCCCTGACCGGCCTGATGCCGCGGCTGGGCGGCGGCTTCGGCGGGCCCTCGGGCGGGATGTCACTCGGCTACGCGAGCCCCGTTTTCTCGCCCACCACGATAGCGTTGACGCTGGTGCTCTCTGTCGCGATAGGGTTGATAGCAGGGCTGATACCCTCCTACAGGGCGGCCAAGATGGATCCCGTGGTCGCGCTCAGATACGAATGACTCCGATCCCCGCCCATAGCGCTTTTAGCATTAACATATTGATTATTAAATATAAATAAGCTAACTATATGTGATGTTTGTGGAAAACGGTTTTATAGCGACGATAGTCGGCCATTCCCCGAGGTGGTCGCTTCGCCCCCTAAATCATATGAGATAGTAGTTATCGGCGACCGGTGCAAGGAATGCTCGCTCTGCATCAACGTATGCCCGAAGGACGTGCTGGCTAGAGGCCAGAGGATGAATAAGAAGGGATACCGGGCAACCGCGCCCGTGAAGCCCGAGGCATGTGTCGGGTGCAGGGTCTGCGAATGGGCATGTCCCGATTTCGCGCTCTTCGTGAAGCCCTCGGATGAGGCAGTGGGCCGCGTCATATGGCCCGGCGAAGAGGAGGTGATTAAACGGTGAAGGCCGAGTTCCTCAACTCGAATCAGGCGGTCGCGGAAGGCGCCATGGCGGCAGGCCTCGGCGTCTACGTTGGATATCCGATAACGCCGTCCAGCGACATGTTCGAGTACCTCTCGGACGAACTGCCCAAGAAGGGCGGCGTCGTCTTCCAGGCCGAGGATGAAATAGCTTCCATAAACGCGCTCGTCGGCGCATCGCTGGCCGGAGCCAAGGCGATGACCGCTACCAGCGGTCCCGGGTTCAGCCTTATGATGGAGGGCATAGGCTTCGCCGCGATGGTCGAGGCGCCGCTCATGATAGTCGACGTCATGAGGGCCGGACCCAGCACGGGCATAGCGACCCAGATAGGACAGGGGGATATATTTCAGGCGAGATGGGGCTCACATGGCGTATATAACCTGGTCGCGTACGCGCCAGCCAGCGCGCAGGAAGCTTATGATTACGCGGTCAGGTCGTTCAACGCCGCGTACACCGTCAGGACCCCCGTCGTGCTGATGACCGATGCGGTATTGGCGCATACGAGGGAGAGGGTGATGCTCAGGGATCGCAGCGAGCTCGAGATAGTGGGCCGCAAGAAGCCCAACGTACCGCCCGATCAATATAGACCATATCGCCCCGATCCGGACGATCTGGTACCGCCCATGGCGATCTACGGCGAGGGCTATCATCCGATAGCCGAGAGCCTGTCCCACGATGAGAGGGGATATTACAAGACCGACGATGAGATCTACCGCGCGCTCGTGTCGCGTCTGGTGAGGAAGGTCACGGTGAACAAGCGGAAGCTCGTATCATCCAGGAGCTACTACGCGGACGACGCTGAGATACTTTTCGTCGCCATTGGATCGATGTCGAGGAACCTCCTGGCGCTGGTCAGGGACCTGAGGGCCCGCGGAATCAAGGCGGGCATGTTCCGTCCCATATCCCTCTGGCCGTTCGACGACGAGTCGTTCGTCGCGGCGGCCGCCCGCGTTAAGCGCATAGTGACCGTGGAGCTGAGCCAGGGTCAGCTGTACGAGATAATAAAGGGGATACTCTGGGATAACAGAGATAAGGTGGCCAATCCGACCGTCTATAACTTGGACATGCCTCTTCCGACGCTTCCGACGCCCGACGAGGTGTTGGGCGAAATAGAATCGAGGGGGTGGAAACTATGGTGATGCTGGAGCAGAAATCATCGCATCCACTGGACGCTTACATGAGGACGGACAGGCTGCCCCACATATGGTGCCCCGGATGCGGCATCGGCATAGCGCTACAGCAGTTCCTCTGGGCCGTCAAGGAGCTCCATGAGGAGGGTAAGCTTGATCCCAACCGGATAATGTTCGCCACCGGGATAGGTTGCACCGGTCGCGCCTCCGGATTCGTGAAGTTCGACAGCGCTCACACGCCGCACGGTCGCGCCATCCCGTTCGCGGTCGGCGTTAAGCTGGCGAATCCCAGCCTGATCCCCGTAGTCTTCAGCGGGGACGGCGACATCGCCTCCATAGGGGGCAATCACATGATGCACGCGGCCAGGAGGAACTTCGACATGCTGGTCATAATGGTGAACAACATGACGTACGGGCTGACCGGGGGCCAGCTGGCGCCCACGACCCCCTACTCGGTGTATTCCACGACGACTCCGAGCGGAAATCCGGAGCACCCGATAGATGCCACGAAAGTCGTCTACTCGATTTCGCCGAACTTCGTGGCTAGGATGAGCATCACGCACCCGAACATCATACGCGAGACGGTCAAGAAGGCCCTCACGATGAAGGGCTTCAGGTGGATCGAGGTCCTGTCGACTTGCCCGGAGATCTTCGGGAGGCACATAAATATGAAGGATCCATATGAATTATACTCTCGTCTGAAGAAAGTTGTCAAATTCAAAAAGGTTATCAGCGCTAATGATATAAAATACGACTGGGACAACGAGATAACGTGCGGTGTGTTCACCGAGAAGAATGACCCAAGCTACATGGAGAGCTATCTGAGCATGTACTCGCTAAAGGAGAAGCTGGAGGCGCTTTCGCCATGAGCGCTGGATCCAAGCACGAGATAGTGATAGCTGGCAGGGGAGGCCAGGGGATACAGCTGGCGGGCTACATACTAGGTAAGGCGCTGATCTACGAGGGATACTACGTCGTGAACTCCGAGGAGTACAGCGCGGAGACAAGGGGTGGCGACTCGAAGGCGGAACTCATAGTCGCGAAGGACGAGGAGCCCGATCTGTTGACGGTACAGAGGGCCGACCTAGCGGCATTCATGTACACGGATCAGATGTCGAAATACTACAAGTTGATCGGCAAGTCCGCAACGCTGGTGCTGGACTCCACGTTCATAAAGGAGGCCCCGAAGGATGCGGGGGAGGCCTTCATGGTGCCCTTCACCGATATCGCGGAGAAGCAGCTGGGCAATATAAGGGCGGCGAACATGGTCATGCTGGGGTATTTCGCGGCGAAGACGAAGCTGGCCAGCCTAGACTCTCTGATCGACGCGATGAAATCCGTGACGAATCCGAGCTGGATAGATATAAATGCCAAGGCGCTGAGGGCTGGCTACGAGCTTAAATAGCTGATTCATCTCATTTT
>JAWDMO010000015.1:0-21207 GCA_046536535.1 Nitrososphaeria archaeon | reverse complement strand
TCCTCCTGGCCCTCGCCTCGTAGAACCTCGCCTCCTCCGTCGGCAGCCGGGAGAAGGCCGGATCCCCCCTGTCCACCCTCACCGCGTTGAGCCCCATGAGCCTCCCGCCCATGAGCTCGAGGGTTCCGCCCATCCGGTTGTTGATCAGCTGCGCGCCGTAGCACACGCCCACGATCGGGATCCCGGCGTCGCCCGCCGCCCTCGTCAGGCTCGTCCCGAGCCTGTCCGCCCCCGAGCTGGCGCGCCTCCTCCCGCTTATCGCGAGCGCGTCCGCGTCCGTCAGCGCCCCGACGGCGTCCTCCTCCTCGAACGCGGGGTCCACGACCCTCACCTCGTTCCCCAGCGCCACCAGGAGCTCGTAGAGCCTGGGGGATGAGCACCCCCCCGCGTCGAACATCAGTATGACGGCCAACCGGTTCAACCACCCCTGTTGAAGAACGCCCTCACTGATACGCGATCCCCGTCCCTGAGGCCGATCGCCTCCCTCAGGTTCACCGGCGCTATCACCTCGAGCACGGTGTAATCGTAGTGCGTCCTCTCGGCGACGACTATCGCGCCGGCCACGTCCTCCACGAGCGCCCTGTAGCACGTGACCTCCCCGTACGTGCGCACGCCGTCCGTGAAGCCCCTCACGCGTATCCCGTCCCTCATCGACAGCTCCCTCAGCTGCATGGACTGCGAGGGGGACTCGAGCCTGACGTTGAGGGTCCCGGGATACGGCTCGAACCCCAGCCTCTCCGAGAACTGCCGCCTGTAGCCGTCGAGCGACATGTAGTACCTGCCCTCCCCCATGCCGCTGAACACCGTCCCGGTGAACACGTAGGACTCGGGCGGCTCCTCCAGCATGGACCTGAGCACCAGGTAGAGCCCGACGAGCTCGTTCACGCCCTTCGCGGTCAGCTTGACCTCCGTGGACCTCCCCCTCCTGTAGCGCTCTATCAGCCCCTCCCCCTCCAGGAGCTCCAGGTGCTTGCTCGCTGACTGCTGGCTCCTCCCCAGGCGCTTAGCCAGCTCGACGGTGGTCACGGGCACGGGCCCCTCCCTCGCCCCCATCAGGAGCAGCTCTATGAGCGTCTGCATGTGGGTCGGGCTTCCCCTCCTCGCCATCACCCGTGCATGGCGGTGCCCCGATATCTCGTTTACTACAAAATTTTTAGTAGATACAATTAAACTTAAATTGAACCGGGCCCTCCCCGGGTCGTGCGCACCAGGAGGAGGATCGCGATAGCGCAGGGGGCGGCCGTGGGGGCGCTCGCATACGCGCTCAGCATGGTCCAGATACCGTTTCCGCTCGTGCCGTACCTGATCTTCGACCTGGGGGAGATACCGGTGGCCGCGGTCATGCTCGCGGGCTCCCCGCTCTCCTCGCTCGTGGCGGCCGGCGTCTACTTCGGCGTGATGAACCTGATAGGGCAGTTCGTCCCGATAGGCCCTGCGCTAAAGCTGGCCGCGGTCCTCTCGATGCTCGCCGGGCTGTATCCGTTCTCCAGGCGCGGCCCCGTCTCCGGGGCCTCGTTCGCGGGGGCGTTCGCGCTCTCCACGGCCATCAGGGTGGTCGTCATGACTGCGCTGAACTTCGCGGTCGTGGAGGCGCTCTTCCCCGGGTTCCTGGGGATAGCGGCGGACGCCGCCATGAGGTACGTGCACATCGCGATGTCCCCGCTGGAGCTCGTCCTCCTGCTGACGGCCGCCTTCAACGCGATACAGTCCGCCATATCGCTCATACCGGCCGCGGCCGCCGCCAGGGCGCTCAGGGCGGCCGGGCTGCCGTAGATAGCCGGGGGCGGCCGCCCCGGTTCTCGGATCCGGCGTTTCCCGCGATCCGGGCCGTGTGGCGCGCGGCCCGAATTCCGTGGACGGAGCTGGAAATAATCCGGTTAATGTCGGGGGAGCTGGGAAACTTCGGGGATGGGAGGAGGTCGGCGGTTAGAATCCGAGCTCCTTCGTTATCTCCCCCAGGACCTTCCTCCTCCTCTCCTCGGCCTCCGCGTAGAAGTTCCTGCCGTGGCTGTCTATGGTGATCGCCAGGGGCCCGAACTCCTCCGCCTCGAGCTCCCACATGGCCTCCGCCATCCCGAGCTCCTCGAGCCAGTGGACCCCGGCCACCCTCTTCATCGCGTTCGCCGCCAGCACGCCCGCGCCCCCCGTGAACACGGCGTACGCCGCGCCCAGCCTCTGCGCGGCGGCGGTCGTCCCCTTCCCTAGGCCCCCCTTCCCGATTATCAGCCTGACCCCCGTCCTCTCCATGAACTCGGGCTCAACGCTCTCCATCCTGGCGCTCGTCGTCGGCCCGGCGGCGACTATCCTCCATCCTCCGTCCTCCTTCTCCACGACCGGCCCGCAGTGGTAGACGGCGAGCCCCCTCAGATCGACCGGTATCGGCTTCCCCTCCCTCAGGAGCTCGAGCGCCTTCTTGTGCGCCTCGTCGCGCGCGGTGACGAGTCTCCCCGTCACGTACACCACGTCGCCCACCCTCAGCGACCTCGCGTCGGACTCGGACATCGGAAGCCTCAGATGATATTCCGCCATTTCCCCTTCACCCCATGTGCCTCGACGTTATCCTGTGGGATCCGTCGGCCTTAAACTCCGCGGTCCCCCTCCTCACGACCCAGCAGTTCGTGGTGAACGCCACGGCGAGCGACGCCGGATGCCTGTGCCCGTACTCGACCTTCACGTCCAGCGCGGTCGTCGGCCCCCCGAAGCCGTGCGGCCCTATCTCCAGCCTGTTCACCAGCCTCAGGATCTCCTCCTCCAGCCCGGCGACCTCCGGCTCCGGATGCCTCTCGCCGATCGGCCTCAGGAGCGACTTCTTGGCGAGCTTCGCGGCGACGTCGACCCCCCCGGCTATCCCGACGCCGACCACGACCGGCGGGCACGGCATTGCGCCTGCGTTGAACATCGACTCCACCACGAACTTCTTCACGCCGTTGATCCCCTGGATCGGGGGCAGCACGCGCGCCACCGACGGATACTCGCTCCCCCCGCCCTTGAACAGCACGGTGAGCGTCATCCCGTCGCCCTCCTCCAGCTCCAGATCCACCCACGGCATGTGCCTCCCCGTGTTGTCGCCGCTGTTCCTCTCCCTCACCGGGTCCACCGCGTTCGGCCTCAGCGGTATCCTCCTCGTCGCCTCCCTCGTCGCCTCCCCGAGCGCGTCCTCCAGCTCCATCAGGAGCGGGAAGTCGCGCCCGGCCCTCGCGAAGAAGTACACCATCCCCGTGTCCTGGCATATCGGGCTCACGAGGTTCCCGGCGAGCTCCGCGTTGCGCAGCATCGCCTCCAGCTGCTTCCTGGCGAGCTCGTTTTCCTCCGACTCCGCGGCCCTCCTGAGCGCCTCGTGCGCGTCCACCGGGAGGCGCGTCGCCGCCACCCTCATCAGGTCCACGACCCCCTCCACGAAATCACGCCTCGCGGACATCGCGCGTCCTCCCCCACCGCGGTAAATTTGCGTTGTGCAGCGGAGCGACAGATTTTGCCACGCTTCACCGTGGTATTTCCGGGAAACGCTTAATATAGATAGACGCAGGCGTGCGTTAGTAATGAGGGTAGCGCTCGTGGCTTCCCCAGGCCTCAGGCCCCTCGAGATATATCAGAGCATAGGCGTGCGTTCCCCGCCGCTCGGCCTCGCGTACATGGGTGCCGTGCTCGAGGACGCGGGCCACCAGGTCAAGATACTGGACGCCCCCACGCTCCAGATGGGGGTGGAGGACGCCGCCGCCGAGATCGCCTCGTGGAAGCCGGACCTGGTCGGGATAAGCGCGGTCACGCCGACGGTCAAGGGCGGCTACCGGCTCGCCTGTTCGATAAAGAGCCGCGCCCCCGACCTCCCCGTGGTCATGGGCGGCCAGCACGTATCGTTCATGTACGGCGAGGCGCTCTCCACGGGGTGCGTCGACTACGTGGCCATAGGCGAGGGGGAGATGACCATGCTGGAGCTCGTGAACTCCATATCGAGGGGGGGCGACGGATCGTCCGTCGATGGGCTCGCGCTCCCGGGCCCCAGGCTCACGAGGCCCAGGGGGCCCATGGAGAACCTGGACGGGCTCCCCGAGCCGGCCCGCCACCTTCTCCCCATGGACAAGTACACCGTATTCGATAAACCCATAAAGATCATACACATGATGGCGAGCAGGGGATGCCCCTACGGGTGCATCTACTGCTCCACGAGCTACTACTGGGGCCGCAGGTACAGGATAAGGAGCGCGAAGCTGGTGGCGGACGAGATAGAGAGGGCCATGCAGGAGTACGGCACGAACATAATCGTGTTCGCGGATGACGAGCTGACGTTGTCGCACAAATGGGTCTACGAATTCCTGGACGAGCTGGATAGGAGGAAGCTGGACATATCCTGGACCTGCGGGACCAGGGTGAGCAGCGTGAACAGGGACATGCTGGAGCGGATGAAGGCTAAGGGCTGCAACGTGATCTACTACGGCGTGGAGTCCTACGACGACGAGGACCTGCTGAGGATAAGGAAGAAGATAACCACGGGGCAGGTCCAGGACGCCGTCCGCACGACGAAGGACGTGGGAATGGAGGTCGCCGGCAGCTTCGTCCTGGGGTTCCCCTGGCAGAGGGTGGACGACGTCAGGAACACCGTGAAGTTCGCCGAGAAGCTCCACGTGGACTACGCCCAGTTCACGGTCGCGACCCCCTACCCGGGGACCCCGCTCTACGAGGAGGCGTTGAGGGACGGCCTGATAGAGGTCTGGGACTGGGACTACTACACGACCGTCTACCCGGTCATGAGGGGCGCCTACATCGGGCGCGATCAGATGAACAAGCTCCTGGGGTGGGCCTACAGGAAATTCTACATGAGGCCGGGCTACATGCTCTCCCAGCTGAGGAAGAACAGGCTCACGACGATACTGGACATAGCGTCGCGCGCCGTGAGGTCCGCCATATCGAGCATGAGGAGCGGGGTGGCCCCGCGCATCTACGGCAGCCTCGAGGAATACGAGCGGTCGCTCATCGGGGAGATAAGGTCGGGCTTCGAGGGGGTGAGGTCATCGTGGCGGATCGGCGGGACGGGCGCGCCGCGGGCCGAGGAGGTCGGGACGGCATGACGGACGCAGGCGGGGCGACCGCGGGCGACTCCGGGGAACGCGGCGGCCTGACCAGGTTCTTCGCGGCGCTGCAGGCGACCCTGGGGAACCCGGCCTCCAGGGTCGTACTGAAGTCCATGATGAGGCGGGACCCGGATGGCCGCACCTCGCTCGATAAGGCCCTCGCGGCCTACGCCGGGGCCGAGACGGGGCCCATGTCGCTCACGTGCAGCTTCCAGAGCTTCCTGCTGGACCTCATAATGAAGATGGGCGTGACCATGATGCACGCGGACGACGAGGGCGTAAGGGAGATGCTGCGCGATCCTCCCGTGAGGAGGGGCATAGAGCTCGTGCTGAAGGGCATAGCGAACTACGGAATAACAGTGCCCCAGGAGCTTCCCGCGCCCTTCCTAGTCGTGTGGAACTTCACCAACATGTGCAACCTGAGGTGCAAGCACTGCTACCAGAGGGCGGACTTCCCCCAGCCGGACGAGCTCACGCTGGACGAGAAGCTGAAGGTCGTGGCGCAGCTGGACAGGGCCGGGCTGGCGTCGATAGCCTTCAGCGGGGGGGAGCCCCTGATACACCCGCACTTCATGAGGGTGGCGGGCGAGGCCGCCAGGAGGGGAATGTACGTCGCGGTCGCCACGAACGGCATAGCGCTCTCGAACAGGAGCTTCGTGGAGAGGATCAAGGCGCTGGGCGTCAGGTACGTGGAGGTCAGCATAGATTCCGCCGATCCGGACAGGCACGACTGGTTCAGGGGCATGAAGGGCGCCTGGAAACTCTCCACGAAGGGCCTGAGGAACGCCGTGGAGCTGGGCCTGAGCACCGCGATGGCCACGACGCTCACCAAGATGAACGTGGACGAGATGGACGACCTGCTCGACCTCGCCGAGGAGATAGGCGTGCAGAGGGTCATCTTCTTCAACTTCGTCCCGGTGGGCCGCGGGAAGGACATAGTGGACATGGACCTGGACCCCGTCGAGAGGGAGAAGTCCATGAGGAAGATGTTCAGCGAGTACAGGAGGAGGAAGCTGATGGTGGTCTCGACGGCCCCGTACTACGGCCGCGTATCCCTTCAGATGAGCGGGGGGAAGGAGGTCGCCCCGACCCACTTCTACGTGGGGGGCGATCCGGGGCTCGAGGCGCTCGCGGACTTCATAGGGGGATGCGGCGCCGGGAGGATCTACGCCGGGATCCAGCCGAACGGCGACCTGATACCGTGCGTCTTCCTCCCGATAGCTGTCGGGAACCTGCGCGAGACCGCGTTCTGGGACCTGTGGACGAAGGCCCCGCTCCTCAGGCAGCTGAGGGATAGGAGCCAGCTCGATGGCTTCTGCGGCCAGTGCCCGTACAAGTACGTCTGCGGGGGATGCAGGGCCAGGGCATACGGATACACGGGGAACGTGATGGGCCCCGACCCGGGTTGTATATACAACACGAAGGTCTGGCGCTCGATAACTGAGGAGCTCGGCATGACCGAGGAAGTCAGGCGCCACGTTGCCCAGGAGCTCGCCGAACTGCTGGCGAAGGCACCCTAGCTACGCGACTATCCCTAGGAGCTCGGGGTAGTACTCCCTCATGACCCTCTCCATGCTCGCCCTGGCGGCGAACCCCCTGAGCGCGCTCAGCCCCACCCTGTAGAAGGACACGGGGTCCCCGGAGTACATGCGATGGACCCTCACCACCAGATCCCTGAGCTGCGCGTACTCCGCCTCGTCGATTCTCCGCGCCTCCTCCCCTCCGTAGTTCAGCAGGTTCCTCAGGTCGTCCCCGAAGAACCACCCGTTCACCCCATCGACTATCATCTCCAGGGCGCCCCCATCCCTCGACGATATCGACGGAACTCCGTTGATGCCGGCCTTCATGTAGCTGGTGCCGCACGCCTCCCATCCGGAGAAGGGCGTGAAGAGCAGGAGGTCCCCGCCGCTCAGGAGCACCCTGGCCTCCTCCATCCCGTAGTTCGGGATGTACACGACGTTGTCGAGTTCCCTGTGCAGGCGCATGAACAGCTTCATCGTCTCCAGGCCGATACCGTCCTTCGGGTGCGCCTTTCCGCCCAGGACGAACGTGATCGGTAGGTCCCTGAGCTCGGACGCGAGGCGGGCGACGAGCCCGGGCCTCTTGTAGGGCACGAGCCTCCTCGCCCACACGACCACCATCCTCCTCCCCAGGTCGACGTCCTTGTACCTCCCCAGGAGGGACTCCAGCGACCTCCTGAGCCCGTTTCTGGCGGCCAGGAACCTGTCCACGCTCAGCCCGTGGTTCTCGTACATCGCCTTGATGTCGGCGTGCATCCACCTCTCCAGGTTGACCCCGTTCGTTATGTAGCTGATCTTCTCCATGTGGTGCGGGAACACCTTCGCGAGGACGTCCATGTGCTTTGCCGACACGGCGAACGCCTGCCTCGCGAGCGAGAGTCCCAGCTCGGTCAGCGTCATCCTCTCGTCGGCGAACGCATACCCGCATTCCGAGGCGAAGTATTCCCTGGGGAACGACGGATGTCCCCATGGACCAGCGGTGTGTATCACAAGCCTGTACTTGCCGGGCACCCTCAGGGAGAGGGGCAGGAGCGCGGTGTAGGCCTCCTGGAGGTCTATGAAATCTATGCCATCCAGCCCCACGTTCCTCCTTATGTAGGCATCGCTCGCCCTGGCCAGGAGGACATATTTCAGGAACCCCTCCTCCTGGCTGTCCTCTATGTAGACCCTGTCGGCGAGCTTCGCGGCCCACTCGGGCGACGTCGGGTTGAACAGGATCGCCCTGGCCCCTCCCTCCTTCAGCTCGAGCGCCTGGACGGGGACCTCCTCCCCCCTCAGCCTGACCCTGAACTCATCGGCGACCTTCAGCCTCCCTGTGAAGTCCTCCGGCTGCCGCTGGGGGATCGGCACGGGATTTCCCTCCGCGTCGAACTCGTAGCCCACGTAGCCGTTCCTGTAGTAGAGCGTGAGGACCCTGTAGTCGAGGCCCATCCTGGCCGCTGCGTAGAACTTGTCGCCCTCCAGAACCCCCAGGCCGCCCGCGTACGTGTTCCCCACGTTGAGCGCGAGGTCCGGAGTTACGCTGAGCACGGTCCGCGCGGCATCGACCATAGGATCGGGATGTCCATCATATATTTAAGCGTGGCACTCCGTTAACCCGCGTGGCACGCCTCGTCGCGTTCATGTTCGAGATGCACCAGCCCAGGAGGACGAGGCCCCTCAGCCCCCGCTCGCTCCTGGAGAGGACCAGGGGCGGCCCGGCCGCCTCGTACGACGGGCTCCTGGACGGGCAGGTCTTCCGCCGCGTATCGGGGAAATGCTACCTCCCCGCGTCGCGGATCCTCGCCTCAGCGGCGGCGCGCGGCTTCAGATTCTCGTTCAGCCCGAGCGGCGTCTGGATGGAGCAGGCGGCGGAGCACGCGCCGGAGGTCCTGCGCGAGCTCCGGACGGCGGTGGACGCAGGGGCGGAGCCCGTGGCGCAGCCGTACTACCACGGCGTGTCCCCGCTGCTCGGGGACCTGGACGAGATGGAGGAGCAGGTCCGCTCACAGGCCGACGCCGTGGAGTCCGGGCTGGGCAGGCGGCCCGGGGCCGCCGAGGCGACAGAGATGCTCTACAACGACGACATAGGGATGGCGCTCTCGCGCGCGGGATTCGGCGTCGCACTGACCGAGGGAGCGGACAGGATCCTGGGCTGGAGGAGCCCCAACTACCTTTACAGTTCCCGCTCCGGCCCGGCGCTCCTCCTCAGGAACTACAGGCTGAGCGACGACGTGGCCTTCAGGTTCTCGAACACCGCGTGGGATCAGTATCCGCTCACGGCCGACAAATACGCATCCTGGATAGCGGCCAGCCCCGGGGATATCGTCTTCGTGGCGATGGACTTCGAGACGTTCGGCGAGCACCACTGGAGGGAGACCGGCATCCTCGAATTCCTGGAGGCGCTCCCCCGCGAGCTGGAGGGCGCCGGCGTGGAGGCCGTGGGGGTATCCGAGGCGGCGAGGAGGCTCAGCCCCGTGGGCCGCATCGACGTTCCGCCCTGGAACACCATCAGCTGGGCCGACGTCGAGAAGGATGCGACCGCGTGGGCCGGATCCGATGAACAATCGCGCGCGCTGATGCTCTACGAGGAGGCTGGATCCTACGCCAGGGCCGTCGGGGGGGAGCTCCTGGTGCACTGGAGGTACCTCGGCATGAGCGACAACTTCTATTACATGTCGGTGAAGCGCGGCCCATCGGGCGTCGTGCACGAGTACTTCAGCCCGTACAAGGA
The DNA here is from genome assembly GCA_046536535.1 of Nitrososphaeria archaeon. GTDB lineage: Archaea > Thermoproteota > Nitrososphaeria > Conexivisphaerales > Conexivisphaeraceae > Conexivisphaera. Next base: position 11,905 of record JAWDMO010000015.1, on the reverse strand, counting down.
TCCACTGGGCGCGTACACGAGCTACCTCCACTCGCTCCTCTCGCTATACGCCGACGTCCTGCGCGCGTACTCATCCGGGATCGACGTCGCGGCGTGGCGCCTCAGGACGCCGCACAGGCTCTCGTTCATCGCGAGGACCCCCGGCGGCGACGTCGAGCTGAGGGACCTGGAGGATCTGCACGGTTGCATATCTGGATGTAAGTCGGCCATGGCCGAGCACCTGGCGAGGGGCGACGTGCAGTCCTGGGTCAGGCACGTGGTGCTCTGGGATCGCTTGGCGGACGAGCTGGAGGAGGCGTCCCGCGCGCCGGATCCGGCCCGCGCGGCCCTGATGGTCCTTCGGCGCCATCGCCCTGGCCCTGGATCCCCGCCCACTCCGTGAACTACCCCGCCCTCGCGGACGGGGCTTCCCGGTTCGTTGAGACGCAAACATATCATAAGGGGGCTAATCCATCCCCTTCCGCAAGGGAGTGGACTTCCGCCCCCTTTAAACTCCCAAATGTTAAATATGCCGGGCGCGCGGTGATCCCCATGGGAACTGCGCCCAAGATATACCTCACGAACGGCGGGGACGTGTACGTCGAGTCGGGCGTCGACGAGGATCCGGACTGGGATTTCGCGAGGAATCTCCAGGTGGTGCTGAAGAACGGCCCCATGGAGTATTCCACATCGGTGTTCGATGCGACCGTCGGCACGAGCAGGGGGATCCTGCACGGCGCCAACAGGGACTTCTCATGGCAGGGGTTGCTCGTGGGCCCCACGGACAACAGGATCTACAGGACGCTGGACGCCGTGTACTATGCGCCGCTGGACGGGGCGTCCCTGAGGCCGTCCTCCGTCAAATCCTGGAGGACTTCCGTGGAGTACCTCTACTCGGACGATCGCGACAGGACCTACAAGGTCGACGTGAGCCTCAGGGTCGACGGGAGGATCGGAAGGCTGGCCGTGCGCGCGTCCCGGCCCACGCTGTTCATGCCGCTGTTCGACCTGAGGGATGCGGAGGTCGAGTCGAGGCCCAGGTACTCCGTGGAGGCCCAGGAGGGCAGCGCATTCGTTTCATCCGACGCCGCGCCGTTCGCGGTCCACCTGACGTGGAAAGGGCAATCGAGCAGGGACGATTTATGGACGGACTGGGTCTACAAGCTCGGCGACGGCTTCAGGTACGTCGACGGCGGCGCCGTCAGGTTCGTCAAGCGCTCCGCGCACCTCTATTCGCCGATCGCCATTGAGTCGCAGGACGGCTCGCTTGACGTCGAGATACCCCTGCAGTCCCAGAGGAGGAACGTCGAGCGCTGCGGGTCCAGGCTGAACGAGAGGATGAAGTTGATAGCCTCGTCCCTGAGCGCCCCTCCTGGGATACTGGAGGCGATAGCCCTCAGGATAAACAGGCTGGCGTCGTTCGGCGTTCCGGTGGATTCCATCTATCGTCCGGAGGCCGGATCCATGTGGTTCAGGCGTCCCTGGACCAGGGACCTCGTGGAGGGGCTCAGGTGGAACTCCCTGACATACGTGGACGCGCTGAGGTGCGGCAAATGGTTCTCCGACCTGATCCTCGGGCTCCTGGAGTCGGCCGTGGAGGAGGGGGGGCTCAGGGCGGTCGCGGGATCCGGCGACTACGCGAGTGATGCGTTCCCCCAGCTGCTCAACGTGGCCTCATCGGCGTACGCCCTGACCGGATCCGCCGACGTGCTGTCCGCCGCCTCCAGGGTGGCGGATGCCGCGGCATCGGCGCTGAGGACCGGGTTCTCCGGCTGCAGGCTCCACGACGGCCTCGTGATCTGCCCCGCGGATTCATCGTGGATCGACGTCAGGTACTACCTGGATGGGACGCCGTGGCCCGCGCGCCTCCCGATCGGCTGGAGCGGCTCGGCGGATCCCTCCGGCCTCTATGCGCTGGTCGAGGTGAACGCGCTCTATCTGGAGTCCTACAGCCGGCTGATCGGCTCCCTCAGGTCCGCGAATCTTCCCGTCCCGGATCGCGTCGAGGGGCTTGTCGGGGAGCTGTCGGACGGATACAGGCGGCGCTTCTATTCCCCGGGCAGCCTGCCGCCCCTGACATACGATCCATCGACGGGACGCCTCGACGCGACGCGTGGATCCCCGGCCGTGGAGGCGCTGGCGATCCTAAGGGGGATAATATATTCGGACGGGGACCTGTCGGGGGCATGGCCACAGGTGGAGGGGATCACTTGGTCGAGGAGGATGAAGGTGCTCGGCGAGGGGTCGACCCCGTTCGGGATAGTCGCGAGGGACGTCGAGAGGAGGCCCTACCTGGGCGATGCCGAATATCACGGATACGTCGTCTGGCCGAGGGATACCCCGTACCTGCTGGAGGTGATGGGAGCGCTCTCGAGGGACGTCGAGGGCGTCCTCGTGAACAACCTGGACCACATGCTGGCCGAGGGAGCCGTGGGTTACTCGTCCGAGCTCTTCAGCGCGCCGATCGGGGGGAACCCGAGTCCCGGGGAGGCCTCCGGGAATCCGGTGCCCGTCAAGAACCCGGCGCAGTACTGGAGTCACTGGTGCGATCCCTATCTGGAGCACTACGGATGGAGGCGCAGATGATGTCCGACGAGAGGCTGAGGGAACTCCTCCGCGCGATGCACCTGCTCGGCGCGGTCAGGGAGGAGAGCGCGGTGGCGCCCCACGCGGTGTGTCCGCTGATGCCGGACATGGCGTTCTCCGACATATCGAGGCTGATGGAGCTCGGGGAGAGGATGGGTTACCTTTCGAGGACCGGCGGGGGGTTCTACCTGACGTTCCGGGGGGAGATATCCGTGCTATCAATATCGAGCTAGGTGTGCATCGGCCATGCGCACCCTGCTCATGATATCGTGGGGCCCGGACGGGGGCCCAGACGGCGATCCGGAGGCGGACTCGGCCGCCCTACGCGGGGCGTCCGCGATTCACCTCTACGCGTGGAACTCGGATGGCCCCCTGGACGGAGCGCGCTATCCCGTCGCGATAACCGTCAAGACGAACACGAGCGTCGTGTCGGCGGTCATATCCTCCCTGGGCGATTTCGCGAGGGCGATCTCCGGCCTGATGGACGGGCCCTTGGATCCATGCGATCCAGTGATGATAGTCGGATACGGGTGGGCGGGCGCCTCGCTGGGGGCATCGATCAAGGGATGGCTGAGGCTGCCCCTCGTGGTGTCGCTCGGCGACTCCAGCCCCACTGGTGCGGATCTACAGTCGGCCGCCATCCGGAACCTGGAGATGCGCGCCGCCCATGAATCGGACGTCGTGGCGGCGCGCTCGCGCGCCTCGCTCATCAGGATGAAGTACGAGTATCAGGTCCCGGGCGACAGCGTGGTCCTCGCGCAGCGCCCGGAGGACATGGCATCTATCCTATCGAGGTATAGCGGCCATGAGGGTCCTTCACCTTAGCTGGGAGTACCCGCCTAGGATAGTGGGCGGCCTCTCCAGGCACGTTTACTGGCTCTCCAGGAGCCTTGCCGCAAAGGGCGTCGAGGTGACGGTCATCACGCTCGAGTATCCCGGCCTCTCCGACGTCGACGTAAAGGGAAACCTGAAGGTGGTGAGGATCCGGAGCTCCGGATATCCATCGCCCGACTTTCCGGCATGGGTCCATCAGTTCAACCTGCGCATGGTCGAGGCGGCCCTCAGGGAGGGAGCCGATTTCTCGCTGATACACGTCCACGACTGGCTCTCGGCGTCCGCCGGAATCGCGCTCAAGCACATGCTCAGGAGGCCGCTGATATCGACGATACACTCCACCGAGTGCGGCAGGAGGTCCGGTATACACGACGACCTGCAGAGGCACATACACGAGATGGAGTGGTGGCTGGCTTACGAGAGCTGGAGGGTCATCGCGTGCAGCCGCTACATGAGGGGGGAGCTCGAGGGATGTCTCGGCGTGCCCACCGATAAGGTGGACGTGATACCGAACGGCGTCGGCGCGGCACAGCCCCCTGACATCGACCGCGCGTCCGTCAGGCGGAGATATGCGGCGGACGGCGAGAAGATGGTGCTCTTCGTGGGGAGGATGGTCCACGAGAAGGGCGTCGAGGTGCTCGTGGACGCCGCGCGGGAGCTCCTGCGCAGGCGCTGGGACGTCAAATTCGTGCTGGTCGGCGATGGACCGCTCAGGCTGAACCTCCTGAGGAGCGTGGAGGCGTCAGGCATCTCGAGCAAGTTCTACTTCACGGGGTTCGTGAGCGACGAGGAACTGATGGAGCTCTACGCGGCGGCCGACCTGGCCGTGTTCCCGAGCATATACGAGCCCTTCGGGATAGTCGCCCTCGAGGCGATGTCCATGGGGAAGCCCGTGGTCGTCTCTGACGTGGGAGGGCTCGCCGAGGTCGTGGAGAACGGCGTGAACGGGCTCAAGGTGCCGTGCTGCGATCAGCGCGCGCTGTCCGATGCGATATCGTGGATGCTGGACAATCCGGATGGGGCCTCCAGAATGGGCGCGGAGGGCGCCAGGCTCGTCCGGGAGCGGTACGCCTGGGACACGCTGGCGGATCGCACGCTGGACACGTATGGAAGGGTCCTCGACGAGTACGGGCGCTCCGGATGGCGCGCTAGGGCCTGCCCGCGACCGACGAATAGAGTTCGATCGTCCTACCGACGGTGATATCCCACGTGAATTGCTCCAGCACCCTCCTCCTGCCGTTCGCGCCCATGCGCCTGCCCCGATCCTCGCTCGAGAGCACCGCGTCGATCCCCCAGGCTATATCCCTCGGGTCGCGCCCGTCCACGTGGACGCCGCACTGGTCCGGGCCCGACGGCACAACGGTCTCGCGGAACCCGCTGCAGCCGCTCGTCCCGACGACCACGGGCTTCCCCATGGACATCGCCTCGAGGGCGACTATCCCGAAGGGCTCGTATATGCTCGGGAACACGGCCAGGTCGGCCGCCGCGTAGAACACGAGCTTCTCGTGGAGATCGAGGAACCTGTCGACGATCGCCACCGACCCCTCCAGGCCGAGCCCTTGGATGCGCTTCACCAGCTGATCCCTCAGATATCCCTGGCCGGCGATCACCAGCCTGATCCCGGGGTGATCGCGCCTCACGTGTTTCATCGACTCAACAAGCCCTTCGACCCCCTTCTCCCGGACCAGCCTGCCGATGAACAGCGCCAGTGGACCGTCTTCGACCCCGTAGGAGTTCCTCAGGGCCTCGACCTCCCGGGGATCCACCCGGGACGCATCGTACACGAGGGGATCCACCCCGTTCCGGATGACCCTGACCTTCTCCATGGGGAATCCCTGCGGCGCTAGGTCGCATTCCTTCATCGTGTCCGAGACCGCGACCACCGCGTCGGCCCTTCCCGCGGCCTCCAGCTCGAGCGAGGATACGGTGGCCGATCCCGACCCTGCGCCCGAATTCCTCCCCCTCTCAGTCGAGTGCAGGTGGAGCACCATTGGGAGCCCGAGCGAATCGGCAAGCGCCATCCCGGCGGGGGCCGAGAGCCAGTCGTGCGCGTGCACGACGTCGAAGCGCGCCTCCGCGGACAGCTCCCTCGCCATCGCGGCCGCGAACGCGTTGTAGGTCAGGACGTCGTTCAGGTACCTGAAGCCGGGCCCCCAGCGCCTCAGCTCGTCGTTCGCTACCACTGAGAGGGACCTCGTGAAGTCCATCGGCTCGATGCCGTGGATGATCGCCCCGCCGTCGGAGCGCTCACCCTTCCCCCAGGGGAACACGTGCACCTCGTGGCCGGCGGCCGCCACGCGCCTCGCCACCTCCCCGGCGTAGGTGCCGAGCCCTCCGAACACGACTGGGGGATACTCGATGGGTAGGAACGCTATCCTCATGCACCGGGTAGCTATGAGCCACCTGAAAACGTTATCGAACGACCGCGGCCGGCGCGGGAGCACGCTCAAAAGTTATTATCGGGGTCGGGCCCTCGCCCGCGAGGGCCCGTGGTCTAGCATGGATATGGCGCAGGCCTGCGGAGCCTGAAGTCCCGGGTTCGAATCCCGGCGGGCCCGCCACGGTTATCCGCGTAGCTTTAATATCACCGATTGCAAGGTATCGAGTTGATAAGGCCCGTCAGGATGGAGTCGGACGTCGGAGCGCTCCTCCAGGAGCTCTCTAGGGATCTGAGATCCGGCGGACTGGCGCGCGTTGCCAGGATCCCGTCCCCCCGCGTCGGCGAGAGATACAGGGACCTGTTGGCATCCCTCTACAGGAGCTCCGGCAACGCGCTCGCTACAATATGGCTGGAGACCGAGGACGGCGCCAGGCGGATATACTCATTCTACATAAGGGTGGATATCGGATCGCAGGTGGGCAATCTCCTCGATGCGCCGGCCATCGTATCGGGCCACCTGATACGGATCGACGGGGACAATGCCGACTTCGTGGAGTACGAGCCGCGCAGGTTCCCGGTCGCCTCCGAGATGTTCGCCCAGATAGAGGAGATGGCGGAGCTCTACAGGCTCAGCGAGGACAGGATAGCCAGGGAGAGGGCACTGGAAGACTACTACGACTGGCTATGAGGATGGTGGCGCTTGACGTTCAGGATATTCAGGGAATCCGTCAGGAGGTCTGTCGACGCGGCGCTGGCGGCGATGGGCGCCGGGGAGATCGAATACAGCATCGACGTCCCCCCGGAGCGGTCGCTCGGGGACCTAGCTGTCAATGCGCCCTTCAGGGCCGCGAAGATCCTGCGAGATTCGCCCGGCGCCGTGGCGCAGCGCATTGCCGACGCCATATCCAGGGACCGCCCCGGGATAATAGGATCCGTATCGGCGCATCCCTCCGGCTACGTGAACTTCTTCGCCGAGCCCGGGGAGATGGCGTACCTAACACTGGACGCGGCGCTGGGCCCGGGCGGCTGGACCGTCGACATCGGGAGGGGCACGAAGGTATCCATCGAGCACACGAGCGTGAACCCGAACAAGGCGCTGCACGTGGGGCACGCCAGGAATCTGGTGCTCGGTGACAGCCTCGTGAGGCTCCTCTCCGAGGTGGGCTACAGGGTCGAGGCCCTGAACTACGTGGACGACACCGGGGTGCAGGTGGCAGATATCCTGGTCGGGATGCTATACCTCGGGATCCCCGAGGAACCGGTCGACGGCTCCAAGTACGACAAGTACTGCGGCGACTACGTCTACGTGCGGGTGAACGATCTCTACGGGTCGCGGCCGGATCTGTTGGAGAGGCGCAGGGAGGTCCTGGCGCAGCTGGAGAGGGGCTCCGGCCCCGCTGCCGAGGTGGCCTCCCGCGTCGTTCCGAGGATCCTCAGGGCGCAACTCGACACGTGCTGGAGGATCGGCGCGCGTTACGATCTGCTAAACTTCGAGAGCCACATATTGAGGGCCGGGCTCTGGGACAGGGTCTTCGAGGAGCTCAAGGCGGTCGGCGCCGTCAGGCACGTCGATGAGGGCGAGCTGGCCGGTTGCTGGGTGCTCCAGGCCCCCGGCGAGGGCGAGGAAAAGGTCCTCATCAGGAGCGACGGCACGACCGTCTACGCGGCGAAGGATATACCGTACGCGGCGTGGAAGCTCGGGCTCCTGGACGATCCGTTCAGCTACAGGAGGTTCGCGGATCAGCCGGGTGGCCGGACCCTGTGGACGACCGCGTTGGACGTGGACGAGCCCGGCCACCCGGAGTTCGGCTCATCGGAAATCGCCATAACGGTGATAGATGTGAGGCAGTCCAGGGTGCAGGGGTTCGTATCGTACGCGGTGGAGCTCCTCGGGAGGGGCGCCAACAAGAGGTACATCCACCTGGGGTACGACGTCGTGGCGCTCAGCAGGAGGACGGCCGAGGCCCTGGGCATAGAGATCCCGGAGGGCAGCCAGTTCGTCCACATGTCGGGCAGGAGGGGGAGCTACGTGAACGTGGACGACGTGCTGGAGGCGCTGGCATTGAGGGCCGCCGATGAGGTGAGAAGGAGGAACCAGGGGGCCCCGGAGGACTGGGTGCGCGGGGTGGCCGAGGCCGTAGCGGTGGGCGCCCTCAGATACCAGATGCTCAGGCAGGACCCCAACAAGATAATTATATTCGACATGGACGATGCGCTCCGGATAGAGGGTGAGACCGGGCCCTACCTGCAGTACACATATGCGAGGGCGTCGCGCATACTGGAGAAGGGCGGCTCGCCGGCGACCCCGATCACAAGGGATCTGGCGGCGCTCCTGAGGGCGTCGGAGGAGGTGGATCTGGTGAAGGCTATGTCCAGGTACGACATCGAGCTGGAGGCCGCTGCATCCGCAATGAGTCCGAGGTCTATCGCAATATATTCCTACGAGATGGCGAATGCGTTCAATCGCTTCTACGAGAAGCACAGGGTGCTCCAGGAGCCGGACGAGGGGCTCAGGTCGGCCCGGCTAGCGCTCGTGGGCTCCTTCAGGGTCCTAATGGGCAAGCTCCTTTCCATAATGGGCATAGAGCCGCTCGACAGGATCTAACGTCCGCGTTTCCCGATCCCGGGCCGTCCTGCGCGCGCCGCCCTGTAGACGACTTCGTTTCCCCTCCTCACCTCGACGATCCTGGAGGCGGGTACCCTGGAGAAGTCCTCCGACTCCGCAAGGAATTCCATCAGCCCCATCTCCCTCAACGAGTCCATATCCCTGTAGATCACGGTGTAAAGCTCCGGGTCATCCGCGTGGATGGCCCTGCTCAGCGCCTCCTCAAGCCTGCCCTTCCTCCTCCCCACGCCCGTACATACCCGGCCGCCCGGGAAATACCGATCGGTCTACGGATAGCGCGCCCGCCTGTTCGGCGTATGTCAGGCCCCTGCCGGTCTTCTCGTAGTGTTCCAGCCTTTCGCGGTGGGCTCCATTATAGAGCTCCTTGCAAATCCCGAGCTGGTCATCGAGGGTTTTCTCCTGTTCCTCATCCGGGTAGAGCCTTGAACTTATACGCCGAAATCATCCGCATTTAGTGGTGTGCAGAGAATATTAAGTATGGGGAAAGTCCGCCTATCTCCTCCCTGAAGTTCGGAATTTTAGTTTTACAGCTTCCCCCAGACCCCTAACACGTTTATAAGGGGCACGCCGCGCATACCGTCATCCGTGTCACGTGACGATCGCGTGGACCTGATAGTGAGGGCCTCCAGGGTCCTCACAATGTCCGAGGACGGGCTGATCGAGGACGGCTGTGTCGCCGTGTCGGGCGGCCTCGTGAAATACGTGGGCAGGGCCGATTCCTGTCCCCACAGGTCGGAGAACACGCTGGACCTCAGGCGCCATTTACTGATGCCGGGCCTCGTGGACGCTCACGCCTACACGTACCTTCTCGCGGCCGGCCGTTCATCCGCTTCATCGGCTGTGCTCGCCGGATTCCGCCCGAGCGCCGACGCGCTGTACTGGAGCGCGCTTTTCGCGTACACGACAATGCTGCTCTCCGGTGTGACTTCGGTGCGCGATTCAGCGCACGATCCGGCGGTGCTGGAGAGGGCTGCGCAGAGGAGCGGAATAAGGGTGATCGCGTCGGAGCTCCTGGGGCCCGGGGAACTCCCCAGTTCGCGCGCGTCCGAGATCACAGTTCGCCTGGGCGGCGAACAATCCCATATTTCCCCGCCGGAATCAGGCGCCAGGATGGCGCTGGACGCCTCGGACGTGGATCCTCCACTCCGCGTCGAATCAATGAGGTCCGCGTCGATGGTCGTGGGCGCCTCCGTGCCGTCCGGGGTCGCCGCGGCGCTCCGGGACGCCGGAATAGGGCTGGTGGTGACGCCCTCACAGGCCCTCAGGGGGAGGTGGGCCGGCGGCATCTCGATGATGAGCTCCATGGGAATCCGTGCCGCGCTGGGGACCGGGATCAGATCTCTCTACGCGCCCCCGAACCTCCTGGATGAGGCCAGGATAGCGCTCCACATGGACGCCGCCGGGGGATTCAAGCCGGATCCTAACTCCATCATAGAGTCCATGACGTCGAACGCCGGCGCGGTGCTGGGAAAGGGGATCGGCAGGATAGCGCCGGGCCTCAGGGCTGACATGGCGGCGCTGGACCTCAGGAGGCCGCACCTGAGATTTCCGTCCGGCGACATATCGTCAGCGCTCGTTTTTTCCGCCACCCGGGGCGACTTCGACTACGTCGTTGTCGGAGGCGATATCGTGGTCGAGGAGGGCAGGCATAGGTGGCTGTACCTGGAAGGGCTAGCGAGGAAGCTGGAATCGGTCCTGGAATCCGCGGAGCTGTGACGGCCGCGCTCCGCATCCACTCGGGAAACCGGTGAGCGACTCATCCATCAAGGACGGAGCTTTCCGGTTCATCGGAGCGCTTACTTTCGCACGGGATCGGGAAATATTCCAGCATGCTCCCGGAGGCGCGATAATCCCGGCGTCTCCCCTGACGCTCCATAGGGAAAGCCACTCCATCCCTATCGCCGTGGCCGAGGCACTAATTACTGCTCAGGCCGGCTATAAACCTCCTCGTAGGGGGCTATCATTCCCTCCCTGACGGAGGGGAGCTTCCGTCCCCCTCCCCAATAGTTTAAAAGGGAGGGCACTTCAGGCCGCAAACGGTGATCCGTGACGGAGACCCTCAATTATGACGTGATAGTCATGGGATCCGGGATAGCTGGACTCCGCGCGGCCCTCGAGGTCGCGAGGGTCAGCGGGGGAAAGCTCAGGCTGGCCGTGGTCTCGAAGGTCCAGGTTATGAGGTCGCATTCGGTGGCGGCGGAGGGGGGCTCCGCGGCGGTCCTGTACCCGGAGAAGGGCGATAGTTTCGATCTCCACGCGTACGATACGGTGAAGGGTGGCGATTTCCTCGGCGATCAGGACGCCGTGGAGATGTTCGTCAGGCTGGCGCCCTACGAGATAATGATGCTCGACAGGTGGGGCCTGCCTTGGAACAGGCTGGACGACGGGAGGGTGGCGCAGAGGCCGTTCGGCGGGCACTCCTACCCGAGGGCGACGTTCGCCAGGGACAGGACGGGCTTCTATGAGATGCAGACGCTCTACGATACCCTCATCAAATACGCCGGCCAGAACGTCGACCTGTTCGAGGAGCACTTCATGACCAAGGTCATAATCGAGGATGGGACCTTCAAGGGCTTCTACGTGATCGACATGAAGACCCAGGATCACAAGCTCTTCCTGGGGAAGGCCGGGATAATAGCGACCGGCGGCGTCGGGAGGCTCTACGGGTTCTCCACGTACTCCCTGACGGTCACGGGGGACGGGATAGCGGCGGCGTACGCGGCCGGCCTCCCGATAAAGGACCTCGAGTTCATACAGTTCCACCCGACGGGGCTCGTCCCCACCGGAATACTCGTGACGGAGGGCGTCAGGGGCGAGGGCGGAATCCTGAGGAACAGGCTCGGCGAACGCTTCATGGAACGCTATGCCCCCAAGTTCAAGGACCTCGCATCGAGGGACGTCGTCTCCCGCGCGATAATACGCGAGATAATGGAGGGGAGGGGGTTCAAGGGGCCCAACGGGCTCGACTACGCGGTCCTGGACTTCAGCCCGATAGGCAGGGAGCGGGTGACCGAGAGGCTGCCGATGATGATCGAGCTCGGAAAGGAGTTCGCCGGAATAGATCCCAGGGATGAACCCCTTCCCGTGAGGCCGGCCGCGCACTACACGCACGGCGGGATACACGCGGATAAGTACGGAAGGGTGCCGGGCGTCAAGGGGCTCTGGGCGGCGGGCGAGTCGGCATGCATAAGCATCCATGGATCCAACAGGCTGGGAGCCAACGCGACCATGGAATGCGCGGTCTACGGGATGTTGACCGGCGCGCAGGCCGCCGAGTACGCAATGCAGGTGGACGATCCGCCCAGCGCGTCCCAGTCGCTCGTGGAGGAGGAGGCCACCAGGATCAGCAGGCTCGGGGAGGGGACCGAGAGCCCCTACCAGATCAGGCAGGACCTCTGGAAGATCATGGATTCATACGTGTATGTCTACAGGGATGAACAGGGCCTCTCGACGGCGGTCAAACAGATAAGCGCGCTCAAGGAGCGCGCTAAGAGAGTCAG
>JAWDMO010000014.1:0-21802 GCA_046536535.1 Nitrososphaeria archaeon | reverse complement strand
GTTGAACAGTATCATGGCGAGCGTGAACTGGCTGAAATATGGAATTAGCGCCCTCACAATCGACTCCGGGAAGAGCCCGGATATGGGACCGAGCAGGACCCCGACGATGACTAGGAAGAAGACCTCCGGGATACCGGCCCTCTTCAGGAGCATGTTGGCGAAGAACCCGATGAATATGATGGCGGCCACGGCGGCGAATGCCAGGAGGACCGGTATCATCGGACAATGTATCCATTCATATTATTTAAATCGTTCGGGCGTCGGCTGATGTCAGGTCGCCGCGGGCGCTCGATTCAAGCCGGATGCGCCGTAAATTCGAGCAGGCCGGCGAACGTTTTTAACGCGGCAGTCCGGTACGATCGCGATAGAATTTGTCGAATGGCGTCAGATCGATCTCATACTCCGCCGCGGCCGCGCTTGCCGGAATTATAATATCAATAATGTCAGCATTCAGCGTATGGATAACCATTATCTACTATTATCCGTCGCCTGCGCTCCGGGATTTCACGCTGATAGACATGTATAAAATAATTGGGTTACTATTCTCGTCCGGCTCAATAACCGCGGAGCGCCTGATGGGGATATCGCTCCTACTATATCCCATAGGAGTGGTTGCCGCTGTGGCCGCTATGAAGTACAGGAGGATGCTCGGCGCCGCCGCGACGGCAATCCTCATAGCCACGAGTATCATATGGTTGATCGGCGTTAGGATGCTCGGCGCCGCCGCGACCGCCTATTACGCTACCACGTCGAGCTACGGTCCATACGCGACAATAGCGGCGGCCGTGGTGATAGCGGCGGCCTGCTTTGCCCGGAGATCCCCGCAATCTTCCGGGTGATAACATTTCGTTGCAACGTTTCCCAGTTATTAAATGAAGGGGTTGGGCGAACGGAGAGGACATCTTCTCATCTCTTGGTGAAACTGACATACTCTCCTCGCTAAAGCTCGGAGGTTCTGGGGTCTCTGTCGCCCTCAGAGTTGCCCCTCTGGGGGTATCAGTGCTCCCCTTGCACGCATCCCTGTCTGCGTGCAATCTGGATATGCCTTTATCCACAGCACCTGGGGCGGGCTGTGGAGGCATTCCAAACCGGTCATGGACCGGTTTTGTCGTGGGAGTATCCTGCATGCCTTCTCCGGAGGACTTATTCGCAGGACTTTCCACGAGGGATTATGGCATTACTGTGTATATACTTTTCGCAATTCATCTCCTCCCTGAAGATCGGAGCTTTCTTGCTAATATCTTTTTGTAATATGCGTTGATGGATTCACCCGATCATGGATGGATTCACCATCCATATAAAGCCCTATAAATCATCATAGCGCGTCGAGAGTTGAGGATCGTCAGCCTTTCCCCGACGGCATCTGATATCCTGGGGCGCATAGGGGCACTGGACGAGCTCGCCGGCGTTTCTTCTTACTGTCTCCCGTTCCTCGGCGAGCGGAGGCGCGTTGTGGGATCCTATACTACGGTCAGCCTGAAGGCGCTCAGGGAGATAGGCCCCGATCTCGTGTTCCTTGAGGGAGTGGTCCAGGATCGCCTGAAGGAGACTGTCGAGGGCGCCGGCTTCAAAGCCGTGCTCCTTCCATTTCCCAGGAGCTTGAACGTGATACTGGACGACGTCGTGCTGGTGGGAACCCTGGCCGGAAGGTACGCGGAATCCAGGGAGCTGGTTGCTCGTCTAAGGGACGGGATAACGTCGTCGCAGGCACACGTACAGCGTAGGCCCAGGGTGTATGTGGAGTTCTGGCTCGGGAGGGGCGAGGACGACAGGGTGGCCCCGGGAGCCCTCACATATGTGGACGAGATGATATACGTGGCCGGCGGCGTGAACGCGCTCTCAAGCTACAACTGGGGATTCGCGCCCGTGGATCCGGAGGACGTGAGGCGCATTGATCCCGACGTGATCATATTTCACCTCGATCCCTGGGTCAGGATGGATCCCGGGATAGTGGAGCGCAGGGGCTGGACGGGGACGGGCGCCGCGAGGGACGGCAGGGTCTATACAGTCTGGGAATCCAGCACTGTGAACATGGCCCATCACGGACCGTCAACACTGGTCCCAACGATATCGTGGCTTTCCTCTACAATTGGACGGCAAGGATAGCCATGCTCAACATGTCCAGAAGCCCGTGCGATCGAGCCCGGCGTTCCGTCGCTGGACGGGGCGACGTACAATCATGGAAATGTTTTTCTTCAGCCATGTTAACTCATATTATTATTGATAAGGATAAGGAGGATCTACGAGGACAGGGGGCCGGATGACGGTCGGTGGATACTGGTCGAGAGGCTCTGGCCCCGGGGGATCAGGCGGGACAGGGTGGATCTGTGGATGAAGGACGTCGCACCATCCGCGGAACTCAGGAGATGGTTCTCCCACGATCCATCGCGGTGGGAGGAGTTCGTCTCCCGCTACAGGGAGGAGCTCGGGGGAAATCCGGCCTTCGGCGAGCTCCTCGAGATGGCCAGGAGGGGTAACGTTACACTCGTCTATTCCGCGAGGGACCTCGAGCGTAATAACGCGGCGGCGCTGAAGCGCTTCCTCGAGGAGTCCCTCCGATGACACCGCAGTTGTCACTCCGGTGTGGGCATCGCTCTGCTATATGGGAAATCGGAAATTACACGCCGAAACCCACGGGGACCTCGATCTAATACGGGCAGGCTTCTCCATAAGAGCTGGGGCACACCGCGGGCGGCGAGTTCGACGCGACCGCGTTCACGAGGATGTGATAGCTGGACGGTATGGCTAGGGCCCTGAACAGCCATATTGATGGGGGAAGGTGGCTATGGTCAGGCCGCTGCCATGATAGCGCCCTCAAGGCTGTGACGCCTCGTCCATTCCCCGGCGGCCCCGATCGGTTCCCCGGGATTTGCCACAGATTAATATACAGCCGCGTTCGCTCCGCGGTATGGCCGAGGTCGTGGATCTGGGGATCCTGGGAAATCCACCGGTCCTGAGCGGATACCTGGTGAAGTCCGGCCAGGTCGCGGCGCTCGTGGACGCGGGATCCGCGAGCGTTGCGGACGAATATATCTCCCGCGCCAGGGAACATCTGAATGATACTCGCCTGGAGTACGTCCTGATAACGCACGTGCACTTAGATCATGCGGGCGGGACGGCGAGGATGCTGGAGCTGGAACCGGAGATGCGCGCGGCCGTCTACTCGAGGGGTGCGAGACATCTGATAGATCCATCGAGGCTCTTGGAGTCGTCCCGCGAGGTCATGGGCCATCTGGTCGACATATGGGGTGGAATCAAACCGGTGGATCCCGGGAGATTATTGACGCTCGAGGACGGCGATGAGCTGAGAATCGGGGATTCGCGGATGAGGCTCATCGCGACGCCCGGGCATGCGTCCCACAGCTCCGCATGGTATCTGGTGGACGAGGGCGTCCTCTTCCCCGGTGACTCGGCGGGGATGCTTGTAATAGGCGAAGGTGGATTCGCATGGCCGACTGCCCCGCCGCCGTTCCGCATGGACATGTTCCTCGAATCGCTCGGCAGGCTTGTCTCGTTGCGGCTGGAGATGGTATGCGTTCCGCATTACGGCTGCACGCGGAGGCCGTACGAGTATCTGGCGCGCACGAGGGATATATATCTGAGGGTCGACGGAGCTCTGGAGAGGATCTGCGGCACGGGCGTCCACGGCGATTCCCGGATACTTGATGGCATAGTGAAGGAGCTCGGGTTGGGGACGATCCCCAGGGGTGAAGCCATCGACGACGAGCTCATGAGGAACGTGAGGGGACTTCCCGGTTACTCCATGTGCGCTGATAGCTGAGCACTGCGTCCAGCGGTGTTAGACGGCTCATCGCCCGCCGAAGCCTCGATGTGGGTAGTTCACTATTCGGAGATATGCGATGATCGTAGAGCGATCCGCCCGTCATTCGCGGGCGCTTTCCGCGCCCTTCAAGCTCCGTTACCTTAAGACGATCTATACTGAATCCGAGATGAGCCCTCCGCCCGGCCGTATCCATACTGGCCAGTAAATGAGGGGCCCCCGGACGCCGAGGCTCCGACGTCACGCCGTAATCGGCGCAGGCGCGACCGCCCGCGGGGCCATCAGGACCCCGACGAGCCTGCCGCGCGAATCCACGACGGGCATGCAGTTGATGCCCGCTTCCTCCATTATCCTCCTGGCCTCCGATAGGGACCAGTCCTCCCTCGCAGTCAACGGATCCTCAGACATCACGGTCCAGATGGGGGCTTCCTCGAGGCCCTTAGACCTGGCATAATTCACATCGCCCTCCGAGACCACCCCGATCGGCCTCCTCTCGGCATCCACGACCACCGCGCAGCGTCCCCTGCTCTCGATCATCTCGATGACGTCCGAGACCCTGGCATTCCTCTCCACAACTACGGCATCCGCCACGGCGGCGTCCTTCACCCTCTGCGTCCGCCTCATCTCGAACATGCCTAACATTTCCCCATCCACCTCCTGATCCACATGCGGATCGATCCCATATTTAATGTTTGATCTCGAATTTCCAATCCGATTTTAATTAAAGATACCATAGTAATATCGGAGAAATAGAAAATATTTAGTAAATAGATGATCAGCTGGACGTTTAGGCGGCCGGGGGCGCATGCGCGAGCATCTATATAGATATCTCCGCTACCTCTTATATCCTATCGTCCTGAGGAGCCTGTGCCTCTCATCCCTGTCGATGTCCCCCTCGACCCCCCTCGGCCTCACGCCGTCTATGACCCCCAGGATTCCCCTCCCCTCGCCGTCGTCCGCGACGATTACCTTCAAAGGATTCCCGGTGGCCGCATGGACACACGTAACCTCCCGAACGCCCTTGACGCGGTCGAGCACGTTTATCGGATAACCTCCGTTCAGGAATATGACGAAACAGTGGCCGGCGCCTATCCTGAGCGCGGCGTCCACCGCCATTTTGGTCGACTGTTCGTCGTTTCCGTCGTACCTCACGAGCGCCTTCCCGCTCGATTCGCAGAACGCTATCCCGAACTTGATTTCCGGATATGACGTGGCCAGCTCCTCGTAGAGATCCTCCACCGTCTTGATGAAATGCGCCTGTCCGATTATCACGTTGAAGCCGCCCGGCACATCTATTTTCACGGCCTCCTCGTTCAGCACGGATCCCGTAGAGCGTCCCGCGATAAAACAGTTGTGCGCCGGATCACGCGGATGGCCGACCCTGCGTTGGGTTCACCGTTTGATCGTCACATATCAAATGAAAATGGGGCCGGGTGATGGCCCCGCCCACGATATAGATCGGGTTCTGAACAGTGCCCGGGGCATCCATTCACCGGATCAGCGGCCCGCGGATCTCACTATCTCGTCGAGCTTCGCCATGACCGCTTTCTCCACATGTTCGTTCCAGAGCATCTCCGGCACATCCACGAACAGGAAGAGCTCCGAGAGCAGCAGGACCTCCAGGGCCATGACGCCTATGTTCTGTATCCATTTCCCTATGCCGGCCCTGACCGTGAGCTTACCCTGAGTCTGGTCCATTGTGAACGTGAGGGCCCTCTCGGCCGCAATTATATCCCTCAGGATGCCGCCCTTCTGGGCCTGCACGATCGCTCTGTCCCCCTGCACGCTGCTCTGTACCTTCCAGCCATTCGACTGCAGGTAGCTCGTGAACTGACCCACGACCTTCCCAAGATCGGCCTTGAAGTCGTAGTCGAGTTGTCTCTTGAAAGGATTCATTAAATGCTAATTTCACAGTTGCCTAATAAATATTTCCCAGATACTCCGCTTCATCGAGCCCACCTCCCAGCCGCGGCATCCGGTGGAACACATCCAGCCACCGGAACATCCGACATGGACAGCCCTTTCTCCATACATTCCAGCCGGGAGACTTGAACGGCCCTGGGACGGGATAGGGCATCCGCATATTCCCTCCATATTTGAGGCGTAGCTCCTCAGCTATAACCCTCGGAAATCCGGTCGCGCTCCTCGGAGAGGATCCTCCTCCCGATCCGCACCGGATATGGATTCTCGTTCGTAGCTGATCGGTGTATGGCTCCCCCTAATTCAGGTCCATCCATCGGTGGTTTATCACACTGGGGGTTTGGGGGCGGAAGACTCCCTCCCGCGAGGGAGGATCTGGCGCTCTCCGACCGCGTCTTCGTCCGTCCCGGGTGCGGCCGGGCCGCGGATCGCGACCACAACGCATCCCTCGATATCCTGAGGGGATCGGGGTGGGAACAATCCCTGGAGCCCGTGGAGCTCCGCCCTCTACCCGCTGTCAGCGGGCAAGTGGGGCTATGAAGCGGGAAGCCCTGTCCGCGAGGGCGGGGGTAGTTCACGGAACGGCGCGACTTCTCCGGAAAGGGGTTCATCATCACCGATACGAGATGACCCTTAAACATGTCAATTGTTGCAAGTACCTGCAGGCATATATTTAGGCATTAGCGCAAAACAATGATTAATATTACACATTATATATACAACTTGTGCAGATTTTTCGGCTTTCCCAAGCACATTCATTTGGTAAGAATAATATGTGAGCTTGTCCAATCGGCATATATGGAATCTCCAAAGGTCGTCGCGACGTTTCACCTGCCCCGCGCATGGCTCGGCGCGCTCCCCGACCTGACCGACTTCGTTGAGTGGGGATCGGAGGAGCCGGCGCCCAGGGACTGGCTGCTGAACGAGGTGGGGGAGGCCGACGGCCTCCTCTGCACCCTGGCGGACAGGGTGGACGAGGAGGTCTTGAAGGCCGCGCGCAGGCTCAGCGTAATAAGCACGTACAGCGTGGGATACGATCACATAGATATAGGGGCAGCGCGGGCCAGGGGGATAAGGGTGGGATACACACCCGATGTGCTCACTGACGCGACCGCCGACCTGACGTTCGCGTTGATACTGGCCGTCTCCAGGAGGGTGGTCGAGGGCGACAGGCTGATACGCTCCGGGGGATGGAGCGGCCCTTGGAACGCGACGTTCATGCTGGGATCGGAGGTCCACGGGGGAACGATCGGCATAATCGGCATGGGGAGGATAGGGAGGGCGATCGCCAGAAGGGCTGCGGGTTTCGACATGAAGATCCTGTACAGCAGCAGGACGCCGAAGCCGGATGTGGCCGCGGAGTACGCGCCGGTGGACGTGCTCCTGCCAATGTCCGATTTCGTCGTGCTCGCGGTCGACCTGAACCCGGGCACATATCACATGGTCGACTACGGATTCCTCAGGAGGATGAAGAGGAACGCATATCTTGTGAACACGTCACGGGGGAAGGTAATAGTCGAGCGCGACCTCATCAGGGCCCTGGAGGAGGGGATCATAGCCGGCGCCGCCCTCGACGTCTTCGAGGATGAGCCGATCGGCGCCGACCACCCCCTGGCGCGCATGAACAACGTCGTGCTCACGCCGCACTTGGGAAGCGCCACGGTCGAGACCAGGCGCAGGATGGCCGAGGTGGCCGTGGAGAACCTGCTGAGGGGGCTCAGGGGTGACCCCATGCTGTACGAGGTCGGGTCCCCGGGGAGAACTTAATAGTAAAATTCAAATATAAGGGTTTAATCCTGCAATACATGTCCGTGGTCGACGACGAGGAGAGGAGGATCCTGGAGCGGATCGCGAGGGCTCTGAGGACGGGAACCGCGAGCGATGGACGCGAGGGCGCTAAGTTGGAGGTTGCCGCGCCCATCCGTGGATCCGATCCCGGATTCTATGAATATGTGCCGGAAAGGGATGCATGGCGCTTGGTATCGCGCGGTAAGTGGAGGCCCGCCGAGGACGGGCTGTACGTAGTATTCCACGATAGTTACATAAAAAAAAGCAAGAAAGCTCCGACCTTCAGGGAGGAGATGAATTGTGAAAAGCATATATGCACAGGGATGCTATAATCCCTCCGTGGAAAGTCCTGCGAATAAGCCCTTCGGAGAAGGCATGCAGGATACTCCCACGACAAAACCGGTCCATGACCGGTTTGGAATGCCTCCACAGCCCGCCCCAAGTGCTGTGGATAAAGGCATGTCCAGATTGCACGCAGACAGGGATGCGTGCAAGGGGAGCACTGATACCCCCAGAGGGGCAACTCTGAGGGCGACAGAGACCCCAGAACCTCCGAGCTTTAGCGAGGAGAGTATGTCAGAGATGCTCCCTCTGCGGCTACGCCGGCGCGGAATGGTTCAGGCTCGCCCGCGCGATGCGCGGATCCCTGAGGGCGCTCGTCGAGATCGGAGGGGATGAGCGCGCGCCAGTTCATCCGCATGTGACGGTTGAGTGCATCTCGGGCGGCTCCTCGGCGTACGTGAGGAGGTACGATGGTCCAATAACGCTCCCGGAGCTGGCGACGGTCGTGATAGCGCTCAGTTCCTCATGTCCATCCGCCCATCCCGAGGACGTCGAGTATGTGAGGGGCGTATGCCCGTGCGCCGGGCCGTAGCGCTTAACTGAAACATATTTTAGGTACCGGTCACGCGATCAATTCGTGCACGTGGTGAACAGCAGATATTCGTTCGACGAGTGCGAGGGGAGGTTGAGGGAGGCCGTGAAATCCGCCGGAATGACGATGTTCGCCGAGGTGGACCACGGGAAGAACGCGGCCCAGGTCGGCCTGCAGCTGTGCAGGGCGAAGGTATTCATATTCGGCAATCCGAGGGCCGGGGGTCTCCTGATGCAGGAGAAAATTGATATATCATACGACCTTCCGCTCCGGGTGGCCATCTGGGAGTCCGGAGACGGGACGCGCGTCGCTTTCAGAACGCCCGGGGAAATAGCGGCGGAGCACGGGGTGACCCACAGCGTGGTGGCCAAGATGGACGAGAACTTCAACAGGGTCCTGAATGAAATCACATGAAGTTGCCGCCCGCGCGCCGGCCCGCCCAGACCTCCTCCCGCCCCTGAGCGGTGCGGGTTCTCTCAGTTCCCACGGATCACTTTATTTTATCACATGAAATTAGATGTCATTATTATGTAAAAATCGGATCCAGGAGCACCGGAATATTGGCGGCATTTCAGACGGGCGTCGGGTCATCCGCGCGTGGATCGGCGGATACATCCATGGGCATAGTTCCATCAGATATTTATCCCCAGGCCAGGGCCGCCCTGCCGAGGCAGATACGGTATCAGTATACCGGCGAGCTGCTGTGCCGTCACAGTATGCATGTAGACCTTTCCCGGTCCCTCGATCTGGACGAAGAACCATCCTTCCCCCGAGAACAGCATGCTCCTTATCCCACCGACGCGCGAGATACCGTATTTCATGCCATCCTCGAACGCGAGCAGGTGCCCCGCCTCGACCTGGAGCATCTCGCCGGGCCCGAGATCCTTCTCGATAAGCCCTCCGTATGCGTGCAGGTATACATTTCCGCGCCCGGCGAACTTAGCCAGGAATAGCCCCTCTCCCGCGAGTATTCCCGCGCCAAGCCTGGCCATCTGCGCGTCGTACTGGACCCCCGGCTCCGCGGCCAGAAATGAGTGCGATTCCGCCATCAACCCCCTGGAACCGTCGAGCGCGACAGGGAAGACCTTGCCGGGAAACGCCGCCGCGAGCACCGACTCCCCGGGTCCCGAGAGCTCGGTCACGAAGAACGATGAGCCGGTCACTGCCCTCTTGAGCCCGGCGAGGAACCCTCCCCTCACAGTTGCGTTTATCGAGACCTGGTATCCCTTTGATACGAGGTGTCCGGCATCAGCGTATATGGACTCGCCCTGATCGAGCCTGACCCTCAGGTGTTGCATGTCGTAGCCCTCTATCGAGAAATCCGCCATATCCTATCCCACGCATATTGTATATATAAGGAAATCCCGACGCCATCCCGCGGCGACGCCCGTTTGGAACTGGATTCGGCGGCGCCGGGATCCACCGGTGATGTCAAGATCCGCCCGTCCGCGTTCACAGATAATCTATATCGATCGTATCGAGGATCGACCCTATCCTGCGAAGTTCCTCGCCGGAGAGCCTCCATCCCATCGCCCCCGCGTTCGCCTCGACCTGCGCCGGATTCTTCGCGCCCGGTATCGGCACAACATCCATCGTCAGCAGCCAGTTGAGGGCCACCTGCGAAATAACCTTCCCCCTGCTCCCGGCTATCTCCCCGAGGATCCTCAGGAGCGGCGCTATCCGATCCATGTTCCCGGGCCTGAATATTTCGTTGCCCGACCTTATATGATCCCCGGGCAGTTTTCCCGCGTCATACTTCCCCGTGAGGGCGCCCTGGGCCAGGGGGCTCCACGCTATCACGGTTATCCCATTCCTCCTGCAGTACGGGATGACCTCCTCCTCCACCTCCCTCTGCAGCATGTTGTACCGGACCTGGTTCGACGATATGTCGACCTTCGACAGATGGCTCCTGGCCTCCTCCAGGTCCCTGACCGCGAAGTTGCTCACGCCGATGGCGCCTATCTTCCCTTGCACGTAGAGCTCCTCCATGGCCCTCATTGTCTCCCTGAGCGGTATCTGCTCCCAGGGATCGGGCCAGTGCACCTGATACAGATCTATATACTTCACGCCCAGCCTCCTCATGCTCAGCTCGGCCGCCCTCAGGAGCTCATCGCGCCTCAGATGTGCTCCATGGACCTTTGTGGCGACCACGAACTCATCTCTCCCCAGCTCCGAGATAGCCCTGCCCACGACCTCCTCAGAATGGCCGTTCCCGTAGATCTCGGCGGTATCTATCAGGTTGATGCCCAGCTCGCGCGCTCTGCTGATCGCATCTACGATACTGGAGTCCTCCACGTCGTCGCCCCACTGTCTGCCGCCGGCCTGCCAGGTTCCCAGGCCGATCCTCGAGATCATGATGCCGCTCCTCCCCAGCTCCACGGACTCCGCTATCATGCGCTACCAGTCCGCAAGCGCAGCTTTAAAGTCGCCGGGGGTATTTTCGTTAATGGAACATCCGCTGCGGGTGGATGAGACCGAGCTTTCCGGAGGAAGCGGGGAAATCACGGTCGCGAGGCTGGGATACCACGCCCGTGGGTTTGCAGTTCACGAATTATCCACGATCGCACGCCTAGCGTCCGGCGACTGCGGACACCTCCCTCACCGCGCCCTCGATCACGTCCAGCGCCTCGTCAGCCAGCTCCTCGGTGATCACGAGCGGGGGCGCTATCCTGAGCGTGCTAACCCCGGCCGTTATCAGGAGAACTCCGCGCTTCCAGGAGCGCTCGACCACCATCATGGCCGCCTCGGGGTTCGGCTCCTTCGACGACTTATCCTTCACCAGCTCGACGCCTATCATCAGACCCCTTCCCCTCACATCCCCGACGATCTCGTACCTGTCCTTCATCTCGACGAGCCTTCTCATGATATGGGCTCCCACCCTCTCGGCGTTCTCCAACACCCCGAGCCTCTTCATCGTGCGGATCGTCGCGAGCGCGGCCTCCACGGCCACCGGGTTCCCGCCGAACGTGGTGGCGTGGGATCCGGGAGGCCAGTCCATGAGCTCGTCCCTGGAGACCATCGCGGAGAGGGGGAGGCCCGACGCAATCGCCTTCGCCATCAAGATCACGTCCGGCTCAACTCCGAAGTGTTCGATCGCGAACCATCTCCCCGTACGGCCCATCCCGGCCTGTATCTCGTCGTCCACGAGGGAGATCCCGTACGGTTCTATGAGGCGCCGCAGCCTCCCGAAGTATCCGTCGGGGGGAACTACGTAGCCTCCCTCCCCCTGTATCGGCTCTACGAAGAAAGCGGCGACCTCGTCGGGCGGGACGTCGCGTTTGAAGAGCTGATCCTCTATGAAGTCCACGCAGAAGAAGCCGCAGTCGGGAAACGTCTTCCCGAAGGGACACCTGTAGCAGTAGGGATAGGGGACGTGTGATACGCCGGGAATCAGCGGGGAGAAACCCCTGACCTGCACGTTCCTGCTCGCGGTGAGGCTCAGCGCCCCCATCGTCCTGCCGTGAAATGCGCCGGTGAACGCAATGTATCTGGGCCTCCTCGAGTGATACCTGGTGAGCTTCATCGCGGCCTCGGTCGCCTCGGCGCCGCTGTTGCCGAAATACACCCTCTTCCGGAACCTCCCTGGCGTGATCCTGACGAGCTCCGCCGCGAGCCTCGGTATTCCCTCGTAGTAGAAGTCCGTGTACGAATAATGGATGAACCTGGAGGCCGCGCGTGAGATCGCCCTCACGACCGGGTCCGGCGCCGTCCCCAGCCCCAGCACCGCTATTCCCGCGTTCATATCTATGTAGCGATTTCCGTCGACGTCCTCCAACACCGCGCCCTTGCCCGACTTTATCGCGAATGGATACTGCCTGAGGAACGAGGGGGACGTGAGCCTGTCCGTCCTCCTCGCTATCTCCTTGGCCCTGGGACCCGGCGGCTCCACCGAGATCCTTATCGTGCCCATGAATATCGTGGGGTCGAGGTTATAGTAAAATGTTTCCGTCAATGCCCGGAGCTATCATGATATTTTAATGAATTTCCCGCGATTTAATTTAAATATTATTCAAAAAATAACGATTTACGTCGCTAAATAATATATGCATGCCGCGGGGCGGCCCACCGTCGACCTGGATGCTGGCCGGATAAGGCGATCGGCGGCTCACGTCGGCGCCTTCGAGCTCATGCGCGCGTCAACTCGACGCGTGAGCCGCCGAGGGGAGGACGGCCCGCGCGATCGCGGCCTTTGCGGTCTCCTTATCCGATCAACGCTATCGATCGGGATGCGAATCCTTATCCATCGCGGCATCTATTTCACCGCGGCCTTGGAGTACGTCTGCCCCGCATGCGGATCCAGGTTCTCCGTCGACTCATGGCTCTGGAGGTGTCCCAGGTGTGGTTCCCCGCTTGACCTGATCGGGGAGGGCCCCCTCCATCGCATAGGCCTCGGCGAGGGCGGCACACCGTGCATATGGTCGGAGAGGCTCGGCGCGATGGTGAAGCTGGAGTACCTGAACCCCACCGGCTCCTTCAAGGATCGGGGATCGAGCGTCGCGGTCGGGATGGCCAGGCACATGGGTTATTCATGTGTGTCCGAGGACTCCAGCGGCAACGCGGGGATCTCGGTCGCGGCGTACTCCTCGGCGGCGGGTATGGAGGCCACAATAGTCGTGCCCGGGGCGGCCGGAGGGCCGAAGAAGGACGTAATACGGGCACTCGGCGCGAGGCTCCTGGAGGCCGAAACCCGGGAGGACGCCGCGAGGATCGCACAGGGCATGGATGAATGTGCCTACGTCGGCCACATGTACAGCCCGTTCTTCGTATATGGAATGGAGGAATTCGCCCGGGAGCTGCGCTCCTGCCCGTCGAATCCGGACGCGGTGGTGATGCCCGTGGCCTCGGGCACACTACTCCTGGGGGCGTACCGCGGCGCCGAGAGATCCGATATGAGTGTTCGCCTGATAGCGGCCCAGGCCAGGGGACGCGCTCCGCTTCACGAGGTCCTCCACGGAAGGGATGAAGGACCGCCGTCATCGCTCGCGGACGCCCTCCTGGTGAGGAATCCACCTAGGCTCGGACAGATGGTGGATGCCATAAGGAGGACCGGAGGCGATTCCGCGTCCGTGGGCGACGCTGAGATAATAAAGGCGCTCAGGGATCTGGTGAGGGCCGGCTTCCTTGTAGAGCCCAGCTCCGCGGCTGCGCTGGCCGCCTACAGATCGCTCCTGGACTCCGGCTCGGTGTCGAGGAGCGAGAGGGTCGTGCTGGTGCTGACCGGCAGCGGACTGAAGTACGGCTCTGCCTTGGGTGAGCTGCTGGGGCGCGCCGGTGACGCTTGAACTGCCCATGCCGAAGGCGTGGACTTCTCAAATCCTCGGCCGAACTCGCCCATTCTCCTGCGGATAGGCAGCGGTTCAGTATCAGCGAGGGCCCGTCCAGGGTCCGGGACGGGATTCCATATCCGGTTTAGATGAATTCTCGATCTCGACCGCCTCCCCGCATCCGGGGCATTTCCGCGGCGTCCATGGGAACGACCTGTCCCGTCCCGGCATCGACCGGGAGGTGCATACAATCTTCAGGTATCCGCTCCTCACCTTCCACAGCGCGATCGTGGGCAAAGCGTAAATATCGTATTAGATATCGGGTTCGATGTGGAGTACAAGTGGGTTGTCCTCACCAACACAACCCTCGGCGTAATAATGTCTTCGATGAATATGTATATAGTGCTGATATCCCTCCCCGCTATCTTCAGGGGGCTCGGGATAAACCCGTTCCTCCCCGGGGAGTTCGCCTATCTCCTCTGGGTCCTGATGGGATACAGCGTCGTGATGGCGTCGGTGCTCGTGACGTTCGGCAGGATATCCGATATGTACGGAAGGGCCAGGATCTACACATGGGGTTTTATCGTGTTCACTGTGGCATCGGTGCTCCTCTCGCTGATACCGAGCGGTTCCGGGAACTCGGGGGCGCTCCTGCTGATATTCCTGAGGCTCGTGCAGGCTATCGGAGGAGGGCTCCTGATGGTGAACAGCACCGCGCTTCTCACCGACGCCTTTCCACCCCGGGAAAGGGGGAAGGCGCTCGGGCTCAACCAGGCGTCGTTCATAGTGGGATCGTTCCTCGGGCTCATACTGGGTGGCCTCCTGGTGGGCTATGACTGGCACATGGTCTTCATAGTGAACGTGCCGTTCGCGGTGGCCGGCGCACTGTGGTCGATATTCAGGCTCAGGAGGACCCCGGGGACCGGCGTGGTATCCCTGGACCTGGCGGGAAACCTGACGCTGGCTGCGGGCCTGCTCGCTATATCGCTCGGCCTCACATATGCGCTTATGCCGTACGGGAACTCGCAGATGGGATGGGGGAATCCATGGGTTATCGCGTCATTTCCGCTGGGCGCGCTCCTCTTCATCCTCTTCGCGCTCAGCGAGAGGAGGGCCAAGGCGCCGCTCTTCAACCTATCCCTCTTCCGCATAAGGCCATTCACCTACGGATCCATGGCGCTATTCCTCAACTCGCTGGCGAGGGGCGCGATAATGTTCCTCGTGGTGATATGGCTCCAGGGAATATGGCTCCCGCTCCACGGATATCCTTGGGAATCGACGCCGTTCTGGGCGGGCGTCTACATGATACCCATGCTGATCGGGACCGTCGCCATGGCACCCATCGGGGGGATGCTGACCGACAGGTACGGCGCGAGGATCTTCGCCACCCTCGGCATGGTCATAATGGGCGCGTCGCTCCTCGCGCTCACCGTGCTCCCATACAATTTCAGCCTTCCCGAGTTCGAGGCTATATTGTTCGTGAGCGGACTGGGAGGCGGCCTCTTCTCCGCGCCGAACACAACCGCTATAATGAACTCGCTGAGGTCGCAGGACAGGGGCGCCGGGAACGGCATGAGACAGACGTTCAGCAACGTGGGATCCACGATAAGCATGGCGCTATTCTTCTCAATGCTAATAACGTTCTTCACAATGTACGTCCCGGGGGAGATAGCATCGGCTGTCGCATCATATGGCCTCCCGAGCCAAGTGGCGTCGTTTCTCTCCTCGATACCGGCCAGCGGCCTCCTGTTCGCGGCATTCCTGGGGGTGAATCCTGCCTCAGCCCTTCCACAGTCGGCGCTGGCGCTCCTTCCGCAAAGCGTCGTCCAGCTGCTGAATTCCAGGACGTTCCTCCCATCCGTGATAGGACCGCCGTTCATGGACGCGCTGAGAATCTCCATCTACATATCCACGGCACTCGTGGCAGTGGGCGCGATATTCTCGTGGATGAGGGGCGGGAAGTTCGTCTACGAGGAATCCGGGGCCTCCGAACAGCCTCCTCATTCCACTCCAGCGGATGCCTCCCGTTCACGAGGGTGAAGCCTCATATCGACGTGAACCCGCGGGGATCCTATGGCGGGATATACGCGGCCGTTGGCCCCCGAAGGAGCTGGAGCAGACCGACTCGTGGAAATACGTTAATAATTAACCTGGATCAACATTACCCGATGGCGTCCATCGATAGGGCGAGCGGCACCGGAGCGCTCGCCGCGGAGGCTCCGCAGATCGCTGATCTATCGCCCTCCGACGCCGTCGTCCTCCGGGATCTGTATCCGCTGTACCGCGCGATCTTCCCGTCGGATGAGGAAGCGGAGACGCTGGAGAACCTCGAGAGGTATCTGGCGCTGAAGTCCACGGATTACTACGGTGACAATGACTACCACGTGATCGTCGCGAGGATCGGGGGCAAGATCGTCGGATTCGCGATAGGTGATTACTACTCGGAGCCCTCGGTGGGCGTCATAGAGTTCCTGGGCGTGGACGATAGTTTCAGGGGCAGGGGACTTGGCTCCCTTCTGGAGGGCGAGTTCGTGCGCCGCGCATCGGCGGACGCGAGTACCCTGGGGAAGGATCTGCGCGGGATCTTCGTGGAGGTTGAGGATCCAGAAGTCGTCGGGAAGTGGGGCTCCGTGCCCTTCTGGTCGCGCAGGGGATACATGTTCGTCCCCATCAGGTACGTGCAGCCCCCGCTCTCCCCGGGGAAGAGGAGGGCCGAGAACCTGAGGCTGATGTTCAGGCCGATCCCGGAATCCACGTCGATGGGATATGATGTCCTGCTGGGGTTCCTGAGGTCCTACTTCAGGTACGCTATGTCGATAGAGGATCCGGAGCGCGCGGTGGAATACAGGCTCGTCGAGGAGCAGGTGAGCGGGCCGGCCCTGACGCTCGAGGATCCGGGCTCCGCGCTGATCCGCGGGTTCTCGATGAGGTTCTTCTTCGTGGTGGACCTGTATGGGGCGCGGAGGACGACGGCTGGACTGGGCGGCGCCCTCCTGAGATATCTCGGCGGCCGCTCCATACCCTATGTGAGGTACGGCGGAAGGAGGAGGATCGTATCGGGGGACGTGCCGCTGGAGCTCCTTTTGAGGGAACGGAGGGACCTCATAAACCTCAGGGGGTCGTATCTGAGGCACAGGAGCATAATCAGGTTCGGACCGATAGACTCGTTCTCCGTATCCGTCGTGAGGGGGGATGGAAGGGATTTGCCGCTCGGGGACGCGGTGGTCCTGGGGACCTATAAATCGATCAACACGATGACGCTCGAGGTCGTGATCAGGGGGAACGGACCCCTCCTCGTGCCCACCGCCATAAGGGCCGAGTCCCCGGGCAACCTGAGGGTGGACGGGGAGCGCCTTGAGTCGCGCGTCAGGGCCAGGATGAGCGAGATCCTGGGGGGCATCATCGGCACGGCCGGATCGCGTGAAGGGAGGATCCGGTTGCCCGCGGTCGAGCGTTATCCCCTTCTGATAGTGGAATCCACGGAGGGGGAACCCTCGCCGAGGGATATCTACGGCATGGCGAACGCGGACGGTAGCTACTACGCGGCCTCGGACTCGGAGCTATCCAGGTATTTCTGCGGAAGGCCGGGGCGGTGCGAGAGGGCGGAGTGGATATCCGACCTGAGCGTAGTGGACGGAATCCTCGCCATGTACGAGCCGAGGGCCGGCCTCGTGGTGGGGAGGAGCTCCGCGGTGTTCATCGACGCCTTCGAGGAGATATATGGGATCCCGCTCCAATCCGTCCGCGAACTCCACGACCTGCGCGACGCCATGGCCGCCGTGGAGGCCGAGTACTCGAGCGAGGTGGAGATCCTGAGGGAGCAGTTCGCCGTACTATCGTCGATTCACGAATCGCTGGTCTCCTGGAGGCCGCCCGGGCCCGACGGCGGAAGCGTCGAGGAGGAGTACGCGGAGCTGACGGGGAGGGAGGCCAGGTTCCGCAGGAGGATGATGGAGCTCAACGCGCTGGACGTCGGGATCTACGAATCGCTCAGGGAGGTCCTGAGGTCCGCGCAGGCCAGGATGGGCGTGGATGAGCTCCGCTCAACCGTGGACGGGGCATCATCAGCGCTGGGGAGGGAGCTGGATCTCAGGTACAGGCTCTCCGAGGACAGGAGGCTGCTGTCGGTCCAGTTCCTCCTGACGGTCCTCGCGGTGGTCCAGGCGGCATTGGCCGGCATCACCATATCGGTGGCGCTCGGCTATTCGCCGGCCTATACGGCGGCGGGGGCCGCCGCGATCGGGATCGGGACCGTGGCGCTGGCCCACCGGATAATGTTCAGGGGGAGGCGCTGATGAATACCAAGCTCGTCGGGTACGGGATGGCGCTCCTCTCCTCGCTCTCGTATTCGGCGTGGCTGATATCGTCGGCTGATGTGGCGAAGCCCGGACATGTCGTCCAGACGCTAATGTCCGTTATGATGGTCGCGCTCGCCGCGTCCGCCGCGCTCAGCGCCCCGAGCCTCCGATCCATACGTCCGCGTCCATTCCTCCTATCGATGGTCGGTGGATTCGCATTCGCCGCGGGAAACGTCGCGCTGTACGTGCTGATACCGGAGGCGGGGCTGGGGATAGCCGGCGCGTTCTCCTCCATGAACCTCCTATTCTTTTCGATACTCCTGCTCCCGAGGAGCAGGCCGGGGAGGCCATGGGCCTATCTGGGGGGATCCGTCCTGGCGGTCCTCGGCATCGGCATAATGTACGCGGCCGAGGGTCCCCGGATGCTCGATGCGCAATCGGTAGCCATTGGCCTCCTGACGGCTATCCTCTATGCGCTGGGAACCTACGTGCTCTATAGGATCTCGTCATCGGGGGGGTTGCCCGCGTCCACGGTCGGGGTGTTCGCCGGTGAGGTGCTCTTCCTGGCAGTGCCCTTCTCCGCAGGGCCCGCCCTGACGCTCTCGGCTCCAGCGGCCATCGCCGGCATCAGCTTGGCCGTGGCGCTCCTGCTGGAGGCCAAGGGGCTCAAGATCCTGAGCGCGTTCGGCGGGGGAAGGGAGGCGCTAGTGAACGTCCTCACGAATCTCGAGCTGCTCCCCATAGCGGCCTTCTATTTGATATCGCGCGCGGGCGGATTCCAGATATACGCGGCCTCCATCCCGCTCGTGGTGGCGGGCCTCATACTGATATCGGAGGGCGTTTCCAAGCCGGCCGCTCCCCGCCGGATCCCCCGATCGCGTGCTTCCGGCGCGCCGCTCCCCTCCCGCGATCGACCGCGTCCGGGTGTTGATCCGGGAGGTCCGCCGAATGCCCCGGGACCCGGAAGGCGCACGCGTCGAAGGGCCGTCAGTGTAGTTTGATCCTTCGGGTCGGGATATGCCGATTCGAACTGATCTTCAGCTGCGCGGATCCGGGGGTCTGCGCGATCCTGCGCGCGGCCTAGGTCCCGGGGTTTCAACGGGAAAATACCGCCCGCGCGGCATATCTACGCGATCCCCGAGAGGAGATATCTTATCGAGAGATCCCATGGCGTGATCACGGTTCCCCGGTCATCCGTCACCAGGACGCGATCGCTCGACCTCAGGAGGATATCCAGCGCCGCGTGCGCATCGGCGCCGTCCGGGAGTATCGCCGGCCTCTCGAGCATGTAGCTGTATCCCGAGACGGGGCTGGAGAGCGTTCCCACCGGATCGTCCCTGAGCCTCAGGAGGAGGCCTCCGTCGAGCGCTCCCCTCATCAGGCTGCGGTCGGATACCATGAAATCCGTGCCCGAGATGGCCAGCCTCCTGAGCCTCCTCTCGATCATCACGTCCATAGCTCCCCTCAGCGACACATCGGGGTCGATGCCCACGATCGCGGATCCCGCCGGGGCCTTCCCCCTCAGGGCGCCGATCGAGTGGAGGAACATGGCCACGTCGAGCGTGGTCAGGAGGCCGGAGACGCGGTCGCCCTCCATCACCAAGGCGTTGTAGCGGCCCGACGATCTCATCCCGTCCACGACGTCCATGAGCTGTTCGTCGGGGCGCGCGTACACGGGGGTCCACGAGACGTCCACGGCGCGGGTCGTATAGAGCGCGGCCCACGGATTATCGGCGCCCCTGATCAGCGCGATGATCCCGTAGCCGGCGACTATCCTGGGCGGCGACGTCGAGATCACGACGATGGACTCCCTCGCCAGCGCCAGCGCGATCGCCGCCTCTATCGCCGCGGCCCCCGGGCCCAGCTGCAGCGGCGCGTTGGGCGACCTCGAGACGACGTCCGCTACGCGCGCATCCACGCGCACGGAACTATTCCACACCCGATGTTAATAAAGCTAACATCAGGTCCACCCGGAATCGGCGGCGAAAACTTATCCGCCTCCGCCCCCGCCGGGCGTCCGTGCCGGATTTCGTCCTCAGGTGCACCAAGTGCGGCGCGGAGTATCATCCGGACTATCCCTGGCCGGTGTGCGACAGGTGCGGTGGGCTCCTGGAGGTGGAGTACGATTACTCGACCGTCAGGCTCCCGCCCGACTTCAGGCACCGGCCGGTCAAGCAGTGGAAGTACGCGCCGCTCTACCCGGTTTCTAGGAGGCCAATCACCGTCGGGGAGGGCGGCACCAGGCTCAAGAGGATCTCGGCGTCCCCCGATATCTATCTGAAGATAGAGGTCGACAACCCGACGAAGTCCTTCAAGGATCGGGGATCGAGCGTCGAGGTCACGAGGGCGCTCGAGCTGGGATTCGACAGGCTGGCGGTGGCGTCCACCGGGAATATGGCGCTCTCCCTCGCGGCCTACTCCGAGATAGCCGGGATGGAGGCGATCACGTTCGTGGGATCGGGCGCCAACGAGAACAAGATAGACATGATAAGGAACAAGGGCGGAAAGGTCATCCAAGTGAAGGGCGATTTCAACGATGCCGTCAGGGAGGCCGAGGGATATGCGAGGGGTACCGGGACGTTCCTGGCCGGGGATTACATGTACAGGAAGGAGGGGCAGAAGGGCGTCTTCTTCGAGGTGATGGATCAGCTGGAGTTCAATCCACCGGACTACATATTCGTGCCGGTGGGAAATGGTACCCTCATCTCGGCGGCGCACAAGGCGCTGCTCGAGATGAGATCGCTGGGGCTCATCGAGGAGCTCCCGAAGCTCATGGGAGTGCAGGCGGAGGGGGCGGCGCCCCTCCTCGAATACGCGAGAACCGGGGAGCTCAGGAAGATTTACGTCAGGACGGGCGCCGACGCGATAGCCGTGGGATATCCGATGTACGCGGAGCAGGCCAGGAGGGCGGTGGGGGAGACCGGGGGATCGATAATCGCGGTCAGCGACGTCGACATGGAGGCGGCCGCGGCCGAGATATTCAGGAGCGCCCGGGTGTGTGCGGAGCTCGCGGGGGCGGCTGCATACGCGGCCATAGTGAAGCGCGGCCTCGGAAGGGGCGAATCGGCGGTCGCGATAGTG
This sequence comes from Nitrososphaeria archaeon, assembly GCA_046536535.1. GTDB lineage: Archaea > Thermoproteota > Nitrososphaeria > Conexivisphaerales > Conexivisphaeraceae > Conexivisphaera. The sequence continues at coordinate 796 of JAWDMO010000014.1, read as the reverse complement.
TCGGGCGGGAACCTGTAGCGCACGCGTCGGGCGTCCATTCCACGATATTTGTATTAAGCGAATTGCATTGATAATATTTACCATGCACCAACGTTACAACAACTTATATTTCAACAATTAATCAAGCCGCTCGCAACGTTTAATTGAGCGCGCGTCCCATCGCATCACAATGCCCGAGGGCTACTGGAGGAGCAGGTTGAGGGGGCCTCCGGGGGAGCCGGAGGACTACGCCAGGTGGCGGGCCGAGGTCCTCGGACCCTGGGAGGCCGCCACGGGCCTGCGCACGCGGAGCGCAAAGACCCCCTCCGGGATCGAGCTCAGGGAGGCGTACACCGCGGGCGACGCAGGGAATCCCGGGATGCCCGGCGAATATCCGTTCACTAGGGGGATCTATCCGAACATGTACAGGGGGAGGCGGTGGACCATCCGCATGTTCTCCGGGTACGGGACCCCGGAGCAGACGAACAGGAGGCTCAGGTACTTGGTGTCTCACGGCGAGACCGGGCTCAGCCTCGCCTTCGACATGCCGACGCTCTACGGATACGATCCGGACAACGAGCTGGCGGCGGGCGTCGTGGGCGTCGACGGCGTCAGCGTGAGCACGCTGAGGGACATGGAGGTCATCTTCAGGGGGATAGACATATCCGGGATCAGCACCTCCATGACGATAAACGCACCGGCGCAGGTCCTCCTCGCCATGTACGCTGCGCTGGCCGACGAGAGGGGCGTGCCCCGCTCCTCGCTTTCGGGGACCACCCAGACCGACATGCTGAAGGAGTTCATAGCGCAGAAGGAG
>JAWDMO010000013.1:0-24039 GCA_046536535.1 Nitrososphaeria archaeon | reverse complement strand
CGCAGACGCGGTCGCCGCTAACGGGGCGGTCGTTAACAAGATCGGCACATCCGTGGTGGCGCTCGCCGCGAAGGAGGCCAGGGTGAACTTCTACGTGGCGGCCGAGACATACAAGTTCAGCCCGAAGACGATCGTGGGTGAACTGGTGCCCATAGAGTTCAGGGATCCAGCGGAAGTGGCGGGGAAGGGCTGGGTGGCAGATCATCCCAGGATCGAGGTGATGAACCCGGCGTTCGACGTGACGCCCGCCGAGTACATCGACGCAATAATAACTGAGAGGGGCGTGATGTCGCCGTACGCGGCGCCGCTGATATTGCTCGAGGAGTACGGCGTCAGGGTCTGGGGCGCCGGCGTCGACGAAGGCAAACTCCACCCCGAAGAGATGGGGAGAGCGTCAGACACGTAGTTATGTCCATCGGCCCCATGGAACCAATTGTTGGGCGCGCATCGAAGCCCGCTCGCCAGGGCCTCGCCTTAATTGTGAGCAGCTCGCTGGAAATAGCGCACGGATCTCGTGGCCCGGGACGTGCGCGTGGGCCGCCGTCGGCGGTTCCGCCCGGCGCGCTGAACATATTGAGGAATGCGACCGGCGGACGCAGCGAGGTCGCCATCGCGCATCGTAGGCCACAACCGGGCGGTGCGCATGAGGGGGCGTAACCCTTGAGACCTCGGAACTCCACATACTTCAGGGATGGTAGGAGGCCGGAAGCGGCGAGATCCCCGCGGTGACGCCCGGCCCCGAGGCGTCATCCGCATACCCGGGCATGGAACTTTGGGAACGCTTTATACCGGGCGGGCGCGCGGGCTGGACTTCAATGTCGGCGCAGAGCGCGGTCGCATGTGTGGATCCGGACGGCCTCGGCGACCTCGTCAGGAACCGGAACTACGTGGTGCTCGACTGCTGGGCCCCGTGGTGTGCGCCGTGCCATATACTGGGGGCGATGCTCAGGGATCTGGCGCCCAAGTATCCCGAGGTGGCGTTCGCCAGGCTCAACGTGCAGGCGTACCCGGAGTTCCAGGAGAGGCTGGAGATCTACGGGCTCCCGACGCTCCTCGCGTGGAGGAACGGGAAGCTGGTCCACAGGGTGCCCGGTGTCCCGGACTGGAGGGCCCTGAAGTCGATGCTGGACGAACTGGTGACCGGTGAATGAGGAGGGGCGCTGTGATATCCATCCCGGGCCTGGGATACACGTCCATGGCGAGATGTTCGCCGAGGTTCCTCATGGAGCTCTTCAACTACTCGCCCAGGGGCGTGACGCGCTTTCTGCCGCCCAGGACACCGGAGGAGGCCTGGAGGAGGACATTCAGCGGGCTAGGGCGCTCCTTGGGAAGGTTGGGCGTCGAGATCATTGCGATCAACCCGCCAGGGAGTTCCCCACAGGGCCTCGCGGCGGAGCTCGCTGAAGTGGAACGCGGCATCATGGGGGCACTCGGGAGGTCGCTGCCCATCGCGTCGGTCAACGGCATCGCATACAGCGCGATCCCCCCGGCGTGCGATGAGGTGAAGCTCATAGATGGCGCGCTCTCGAGGATATTCAGGTCGCTCGACGAGTACATGGTAATATCGCCGTTCGGCGACAGGGTAGGCGACGACTTCGAGGAGTACGGCATCTATCTATCCAGCGTCGAGAGGCCTGGCCACGAGGATGTGATAGCGCCGGAGCAGGTGCCGGACCTCGTGGCGGAGCTCGCGGCGCGTATAGCCCGAGTGCGATATCGCCGGATACGGCCCCGCCCTCCGCGGGTCCCGCGGAAAGCGTAAATTTCCTACCCAACGGGCACCGCCCATGGAGTACAAGTGGAGGGTATGGTCGGTCACCATGGTCGGCAGCCTGATGTCGGCCATCGATGGTACAATAGTCGTACTCGCCATACTTCCGATCGCCGAGGATCTTCACACGGACTACATAACGATGGTCTGGGTGGTCGTCGCGTACCTCCTCGTGAACACGGCGCTCGTGCTCAGCCTGGGACGGATGGGGGACATATACGGAAGGAAGCGCATGTACAACGCGGGCTTCATAGTTTTCATAATAGGGTCGGCGCTCTCAGGGCTCGCGCCCAACGGGCCCTCGCTCGTCGCGTTCAGGGCCATACAGGGAATAGGCGCGGCGCTGCTCACGGCCAACTCGTTCGCGCTGATCTCGCAGGCATTCCCGCCCCAGGAGAGGGGCAGGGCGTTCGGCATGAACTCGATAGTATGGGGGGCCGGCTCCGTCCTGGGAATAGTCCTCGGGGGCCTGATAATAACGTACACCACATGGAGGGCGATATTCCTGATAAACGTACCCATAGGGATCTTCGGCACGCTGTGGGCGTACAGGGCGATAACGTCCGATTCAAGGGCGGGCGGGGGCGAGAGCTTCGACCTCGTGGGCGCCGGGACGTTCACCGCGGGCCTGCTGTCCCTGCTGTTGGCGTTCACATGGGGGCTCCTCTACTCGTGGTCCGATCCGTACGTGTACGCCTTCATGGCGGCGTCGCTCGCGATCTTCGCGTCGTTCGCGGTCTGGGAGGCCAAGTTCAGCGCCGACCCGATAGTCGATTTCTCGCTCTTCAGGAACCGCATATTCTCGTTCTCCGTCGCCGTTGCCATGTTGCAGTCGCTCGCGCTATTCGCGGTGAACTTCCTCCTGATGTTCTACTTCGAGGGGATAGCGGGGGTCCCGATACTGACGGCAGCATATCTATTGCTGCCGATGTCGATAATGTCGATGTCCATAGGACCCTACGCTGGACGGCTGAGCGACCGCGTGGGCGCCAGGGTGGTGGCCACCGCCGGCCTGTTCATACAGGCCGCAGCCCTCTACATGCTGAGCGGGATAACTCCCTCGACATCCCTCCTGTCCGTGGCGGCGCTCGAGGCGATCTACGGCGTGGGCGGCGGGATGTTCTGGCCTGCGAACACGAGCGCGATAATGTCCTCCTCCCCCCCGCGGCGCTACGGCGTCGCCTCCGGGGTCATGAACATGATGAGGAACACGGGCATGGTCCTGAGCTTCATAATAGCGCTCACTGCCGCGACCTCCGTCCTGCCGGCATACATTGTGTACGAGCTGTTCATAGGGACGCTCAGCGGCAGGCTCCCCGCGGCGATGGCGCTCGCCTACCTGAGGGGCCAGGGATTCGCCTTCATGATATCGGTGGCGTTGCTGATCGCGTCGGCCGCGATGTCGCTCGTCAGGGGAAAACACGACTTTCAGGCGCACGGTCGATGAACCCGTGCGCATGATATGACATTCGCCATGGAGTCGTATCAGCGATATTCGAGGCCGTTTCCCGGTTTCCCGGAAGGATCCCGATGGCCGTCCAACGATGGTCGAGTATGCCCCTCCATGAAGGCGAATCGGCACAGGTATCATGTGGATCCTCGAGCTTCAAATGCACGCGGCGCCGTGTCGAGCCGAATATATTAAAATAGTACCCCGGGTATCCGCGCCAGCAATGTCCAGGGAACGGACGCTCATGCTGCTCAACAGATATGGCGTGCCGCTGGGGCTCGCGCTGGCCGCCGCGCTGTCGATCGCCGTCAGGCTGCTTCCGATGAGGTACGGCTTCTACCTGAACGAGTTCGATCCCTACTTCCACTACTATGCCACGTCTGTCATGGTGCAGGACATCGAGGCCCACGGGCTGGCCGGCATCCGGGATTTCCTCCATACTGTGGACCATATGGCGTGGTATCCCTGGGGTTATGATCTCGGGTCGCTGCGCGTCAACGGACTCTACCTGCTCAACGCGGTCCTGTACCTCGCGCTGCGCGCCGTCGGGCTGCACGCCACCCTCTATCAGTACGCGGCGCTCGCGCCGGTGGTCATGGGGGGCCTCGCGGTCTTCCCCGTCTTCATGATTGTGAGGAGGGTCACCGGGAACTCGTACGCGGCGCTCTTCGGGTCGTTCCTGATAGCGGTGCTCCCGGGGCTCATGCTCAGGACGGACTTCGGCTGGTACAAGGGGACCCCCTTCGCATACGTGCTGGGGACGTTCAGCTTAGCGCTCCTGATATTGGCGATCGAGGGCTCCGGCTGGAGGTCGTACATATATTCCCTGGCTGCGGGGATCCTGATGGGTTACATACAGGTGGTGTGGGGCGGATCGGTGAACTTCGCCGGGGTCGCCGGCCTGGCGCTCCTGCTCACGCCCTTCCTACTGAAGGTGGGGAGGGACCTCCCGCTCAGGGAGATCTTCTTCGTGGCGCCCACGCTCATACCGATGGCGTTCCCGAGCCCCGGGCTCTCCTGGATCAAGTACCCCACGGAGCTCCTCCTGTACGCGGCGCTCGTGATAGGGGCGATAGCCGCGGTCACCGCAAAGGACGGCGACGTGCCCCTCCGGATCAGGGGCGGCATGCTGGCGCTGGTCGCGGCCGGGGTCGCTTATCTGGCCTACAGGACGCCGCACGCGCTGTCCGGGAGATACTTCTCCGTCCTCAACCCCCTGACCAGGATAAGTCCGTCGCCCCTCAACACGGTGGCGGAGCAGCAGAGCGTGAGCGGCATAAGCATACTCACTACGTACGGAATCCTGGTGATACTGATGATCGCGGGCGCCTACTACGTGACCAAGGTCAGGCGCTTCTCCTCGGTTCTCCTCGCGATATTCCTGATATGGTCGACCTACGTGGCGACGTCGTTCGCGCAGCTCCTCCCGTTCCTCTCCATCGCGCTGGCGATAGGCGCGCCGATAGGGCTGTACTACGCGGTCGGGAACATAGGCCCCGGACCGGTCGTCGCCGGCAAGGGGAAGCGCAGGAACTTGAAGCTGAATTACTACAAGTACGGCAAGATAGCGCTGGTAGCGGTGGTCGTCGCGATGAGCGCCTACCCGGCATACGCGTACTGGGTGATGCCGAACGATACCCCGGTGACGATCGTCACGTCGGCCACCACCATGGGATCCAACCCCGCATGGTTGAACGCCCTCTCGTGGATCAACAGAAGCACGCCGGCGAACTCCGTCGTAATAGCCTGGTGGGACTACGGATACTGGATAGAGGTGGCCGGCAACAGGACGACGGTGGTCGACAACGCGACGATAAACGGCACGCAGATATCGCTGGTCGCGCAGATGTTCCTGGACAACCAGACGCAGGCCATCGGCGTTATGAAGTACTTCAAATCGTTTGATCCGTCGAGGCCGATCTACATAGCTGTATTTGCGACCGGCGCGGATCCGTCGAAGCTCTACAACGATCCGTACCTGAGCGGATATCAGGTGTCGGGGAGGATCTACGGGCTCGGCGGGGACGAGGGAAAGGTGGACGCTATGATCGTGTGGGCCGGGTACAACCGGAGCCTCTACATAAACTCCACGACCGGTATGTTCACGGACTACTTCTACAACGACACGCTGATCGGACAGATGCTGCCCCTCAGGTGGGCCGGGTGGGCACAGATAGATCCGACGACAGGCCAGCTCGTCGGGATGTCCCCCTATTACGTCCAGCAGCCCAACTACCCATACGCGCAGCTTCCATTCTATACATACGGGTTCGTGTATAACTCGACGACCTATCCGATAAGGCTGGCTTATGCGACCCCCGTTTACGAGGAGCCGAACGGGCTCTGGGCCCAGGTGCTCATCTACCAGTACGTGGCCAACTACACGTCCTAGCCCGGGCGGACGTTGTTTCCGTCCCTCAGATCATCCCGCCCAGCGCCAGCACCACCAGGTACCAGACGGCGATCAGGACGGCCGCCGTTATCGCGAGCGCGAGCGCCATCCCCTCGCTGGAAGATCTCCTCGACCTCTCGGTGAGTATCACGAAGTAGAGCCCCAGCGCCACCAGGATCGACAGCATAACGGTCTCGCCTATCGACTGCTCCAGATAGCGGGGTGGGACGAACGCCAGGGGAGGGATCGAGGAGCCCGTAAGTATGTAATTGATCAGCCCGCCCGCCAGCAGCGCGAACGCCGCCACGTACCAGTTCCTGAAGTCGCTCAGCACCTCGAAGGCGCGCCTGTAGCGCCTCGGCAGGGATTTCCTGATGCGCTTCCTCAGGTCGGACACGCCCATCAGGATGTGGCGCCCTGTATTTCGGCTTTTCCGCACCGGGCGACGCGCTCGACCGCCAGCCCACCCGCGACGTGCATGCGCCCCCGCGCGTCCACCGTATCCACGACGAAGAGCGGCCTGCAGATGTCCGCCGAACGCCGAACGCCGAACCTGAGGTCCAGGACGGAATAGCACCCGACGACGGAGGATCCGGCCAGCGCGATGAGCCGGGAGGCGGCCTCGGCCGTCCTCGAGCTCCTTACGATGTCGTCCACCAAGAGCACGCGCGCGTACCTGCGCGCGGTCGACCTGTCTATGAAGAGCCTGGAGGGCCTGGCCTCGGTCACCGATTCGCCGTCGACGTAGACGGGGTCCTCGAAGATGACCTTCTCCACCTTATGTATAGAGAAGTACGGGACGCCGGAGATCATCGATGCGGCTATTCCGTACTTGGCGCCCGATGTCTCTATCGACGCTATCGCGTCGTACGGGATCCCCGAGCGGCGCGCGTCGTCGACCATGAGCTGGGCGGTCGCGCGGATTATCGCCGGCTCGTTGTACAGATTGAGCCACTCTATCCTGAGTATCCGCTCGTCGCCGGGGTGCATCACCCGGACTCCGATCCCCCCGGAGAGCCTGCGCAGGACCTCGCCGAGGCCCTCGCACACGATGTCCGCGCTCAAGTCACGATCTCCCCGAGGCGGCCGGACTCCGCGGCCTCCCTGATCTCCATTGCTATCCTCCTGCCCATGTCTACCGGCTCCCTGAAGTACATGAGGGAGTAGGGGCTCCCGCGCACCATGTAGACGCTCGTGCCCGCCACTATCCTGCCCGAGAACTCGAAATAGACGATGTCCAGCGTGTCCCTCACTATGGACTCGAGCGAGAAGGGGCCTATCGGGGGCCTCGACGTGCGATCCACGACCGCCGAGGCGAACGACTCGCCGTCGCGCAGGACGCCGGGGAGCAGTGACTCCCTCAGCACGAGCGGCACGTTCCCCACGACGACGAACGTGGGCTCCGCGAGCCCCAGCGTTCTCCCGTCGACGTTGGACTCGTATCTTATGTCGAAGCCGAAGAGCTCCACGCGGTCCCTCAGCGGCGAGTAGAAGAAGTGATGGTACGCGGGCACGCCGATCACATACTCCTGTATTATGTACGGGCCGTCGATCCCGCGGAGGCCGTCCGCGAGCTCCCCGCGGTCCCTCGCCACGAAGTAGCCGCTCCCCCCCTTTGCGCCGTAGAGCTTGACCATGACCGGGCCGTCCACCTCGTCGGGGGAACCGTACGTCCTGGGGATCCTGAGGCCCGCCGCGCCCAGGAGCGACATCTTCCTGTGCTGATCCGCCTCCCACTCCAGAAGATATCTATTGCCGAACGTGGGGACCTGTATGTCCCGCGCCGCCCTCCACCCCACGTATTCGACGTAGCTGCCGTGGGGGACCAGCACGGCGCTCCTCGAGACGAGCTTCTGCGCGACGGACGGCAGATCGCGCGGTTCGAGCTCCCAGACCTCGTCCACAAACCACATCCTGGAGTAGAACCATCCCCGGCCGGTCGGCGCTATCGCTATCGTCCGCATGCCCTCCTCCTTTGCGCCCAGGAGTATCTGGAACGCAGAATGGCTGGCTATCGTGGCGACGGCCAGCCCGTCGGAGTCGTACCCCCTCAGCACGCCGTCCACATCCATCCCGATCCCTCACTACGTGGTGATCTCCCCGAGGCGGCCGGACTCCGCGGCCTCCCTGATCTCCATTGCTATCCTCCTGCCCATCGAGATGGGCCTGCGGAAGTACAGCGAGCTGTACTGCCCGCCTACCCCAATGTACGCGTTCGTGCCGCCGCCTATCCTGGGCGACACGTCGAACACGACGAGGTCGAGCTCCGGGGTCACCATGGCCTGCAGCGTGAACGGCCCCAGGATGCCGGGCGGCACAAGCCTCCTGGCCGCGTCCACGAACCTGTATCCCACGTCGAACACCCTCTCCAGGAGGCTCTCCCTTATCGTGGCCGGCACGTGCCCCACCTCGACGTACCTTGCGTCGATGCCGAGCTCCAGCTGATCCGCCGCCGGCAGCCTGTAGATGCCGTCGAGGTTGCTCTGGATCCTCCTGTCTACGCTGTGCAGCTCCAGCCTTCCCCTCAGCGGCGAGTAGAAGAAGTTGAAGTTGAAGTGCGCCCCTACTATGAGCTCCTCTATGGACGCGGAGCTCAGGTCCTCTGCCCTTATCAGGCCCTCCGCGGCCAGTTTCCCGGCCTTGGCAAGCAGGTCCGCGCGGTCCTTGGCCACGAAGAAACCCCTCTCCACCCTCCTCCTCGCCTCCGGGAGCTTGACCATGACCGGGCCGTCCACCTCGTCGGGGGAACCGTACGTCCTGGGCCTCCTGATCCCCCCTTCGTCGAGCAGCCTGTAGTAGTTGGACGCGCCGGTCCTCTCCTCCCACCTCAGGAGGTATCTGCTGCCGAACATCCTGACGGGGAACCTGCGCTCGAGATTATCGTAGCCGACGTAGACCGCGAACGACCTGTTCGGGACGAACACCGAGCCGTCCGAGTTCAGCTCCGACACGACGTCCCCATCCACCATGCGCGCGTAATCCTCCAACACGATGAGCCTATCGACCACGGGGAACTCCCTGTAGGCCCTCTCCCTGCCCCTCTTGGCTATCGCTATCGTCCGCATGCCCTCCTCCTTTGCGCCGTCCAGGACGTCGAGCGCCGAGTGGCTGGCCAGGACCGCTACAGACGCGTTCACGCCCCGGTCGGGCACGCATGCGGCATTAAATATTGCTGCGCTCATGGATGAAAGTTTCAACGATCAGCGCAGATGCAGCCGCAGCTATCACCTGGCGTTCGTCAGGGCCCTGCACTCCGAGATCAGCTCCTGCGCGGCGTCGAACGCCCTGCCGCCCTCCTCGGCGCGCACTATTATCACCGTGTCCCTGTGGCAGCTCACCACCTCCTCCACGTTGACGCCCCTGGACGCTAGGCGCTGGAGCACCGCGGAGACCACCCCCGGCGTCCCCGTTATCTCCGGGGGGCTGACCACCGTGAGCGCCGCCAGTCCCGATGATTCCTCCAGCACGCTCCCGGGCGGTATCGACCCGGCTATCTCCTCGCGGATCCTGGACTCGTACACTATGACGTACGATGATATCCCCTGGAGCACCTGGAGGAATATCCTCCGGTGCCTTGCGGCGAGCTCGCCGACCGCATCCGATGCCTGCGGAGAGCGCCTGATAACGACCTTGCCCAGCCCCGTCTTCAGGTCGAGCCTGCTGGCCGCTATGACGCGCGCTACCGGCTGATCGAGGCCGTCCCCCCTCCTCATCCTCTTGAGCGCCGCCAGCACCGCTTCCTCGCTCACGCGCCCGCCCATGAGCGATTCCACGCGCGGGCGGAGGGCCCTTGCGACAGCCGACGTGTTGACCAGCCCCCGTTCTATGGACGATGACAGACATGGATCCATCTGGACGAGCCGCCTCACGTACGATGAAACTGTCCGTTTCTGGTACAATGGTTACCGGGATTGGCCGGCTATGGCCAAAATGCATATAAGCGTTTCTGGAGCCGCTGATCCGGTTTGACCCGGCAACTTCGGGAGATGCTGGCCCCGGTCGAGGGGCCGGTGGCCGCCCTCGCCCTCGAGGATGGCACGGTCATCTGGGGGAGGGGCTTCGGCGGCGCCGGGACCAGGATAGGGGAGGTCGTCTTCACGACCGCCATGAACGGGTATACTGAGTCCCTCACGGATCCGTCCTACAGGGGACAGATACTGATAATCACGCATCCGCTGGTCGGCAACTACGGCGTTCCGCCGGACTTTGAATCCCGGAGGATACAGGTGGAGGGCCTGGTGATAGCCGCGCTCACGGAGCCCGGCCATCCCAGGTCCGAGCGCTCCCTCGACGAATGGATGGCTGAGGAGGGGGTCCCCGGGATCGAGGGGGTCGACACGAGGGCGCTCGTGAAGAGGATAAGGGGATCGGGCGTCATGGCGGGCGCCCTGTCGGTCTCGGAGGATCCCGGGGGCGTGGACGCGGCCGCCCTGCTGAGGGCGGCCGCCGGGTTCGACTACGAATCGGTCGACCTCATGGGGCCCTCGCTGGGCCCCGCCACGCTCGGAGTCGGCGGACATCACGTGGTGGTCGTCGACTTCGGCATAAAGGGCGGAATAGTCAGGGAGCTGGTGAACAGGGGCCTCAGGGCCACTGTCGTCCCGTGGACGTGGGGGGTTGAACGCGTGCTTTCGCTCGAGCCGGACGGCGTGGTACTGGGCAACGGTCCGGGCAACCCGGCGGCCATGGAGGGCGCGATAGACCTCACGCGCGAGCTCCTGGGGTCCGGAATCCCCACGCTGGGGATTTGCCTGGGGCATCAACTGGCGGCGCTGGCCCTGGGGGCGTCCGTGCGCAAGATGAAGTACGGTCACAGGGGGATAAACAAGCCGGTGAGGGATCTGTCGAGCGGTCGTCTCTCGATAACGACGCACAACCATGGATATGCGGTGGACCCGTCGTCGCTGGGGGGCACCGGCCTGAGGCCCAGGTTCGTGGACGTGGACGACGGCACGCTGGAGGGCATGGCGCACGAGCGGTTGCCGCTTCTGACGGCGCAGTTCCACCCGGAGGGCTCGCCGGGCCCGAGGGATGCATCGTACGTGTTCGACGAGTTCAGGGCGATGGTGTTTGCGGGAAAACGTCGCTAAGGCTCTGGTGCTGGGATCCGGCGGGATAAAGATCGCCGAGGCCGCCGAGTTCGACTACAGCGGCAGCCAGGCCCTGAAGGCACTCTCGGAGGAGGGCATAAGGACGATCCTCGTGAACCCGAACGTGGCGACCATACAGACGTCCCACAGGATGGCGGACCGCGTGTACTTGCTGCCGCTGTCGCCGGACTTCGTGGAGAGGGTGATAGAGGAGGAGAGGCCGGACGGCATCCTCCTCGGATTCGGCGGCCAGAGCGCGCTGTCGCTGGGCGTCCAGCTGCACCGCTCCGGGGTGCTCGAGAGGTACGGCATCAGGGTCCTGGGGACGCCCGTGGAGGGGATAGCAGATGCGCTCGATCGGGCGTCGTTCAGGGACCTGATGTCCAAGAAGGGATATCCCGTCCCGCCATCCGTCCCGGCCGGGAGCGCCGAGGATGCGCTCAGGGCCGCGGGGGACGTCGGGTACCCCGTGATAGTCAGGGTCAGCTTCAACCTGGGGGGTAGGGGGAGCTTCGTAGCCGGGAACCGCGGGGAGCTCGCGGACGGCCTCAGCAGGGCGTTCTCGCATTCGCCGGTCAAGGGGGTCCTCGTCGAGAGGTATCTCGAGAAGTGGAAGGAAATAGAGTTCGAGGTCGTGAGGGACCGCGCGGGGAACTCCGTTGCGGTCGCGTGTTTGGAGAATCTGGAGCCGATGGGGGTCCACACGGGTGACTCCACGGTCATAGCGCCGTGCCAGACGCTCACCGACCGCGAATATCAGGAGCTGAGGAGGACGTCCATGGGGGTCGCCGCGTCGATAGGGCTGGTGGGCGAGTGCAACGTTCAGCTGGCCCTGCATCCGCCCGGCGACGCGTACTACGTGATAGAGACCAACCCGAGGATGTCCAGGAGCTCCGCGCTGGCGAGCAAGGCCACGGGATATCCGCTCGCCTACGTCGCGGCGAAGCTCGCCCTGGGCTATACCCTAGACGAGGTCCTGAACAAGGTCACGGGGGACACCAGCGCGTTCTTCGAGCCCAGTCTGGACTACCTGGTCATCAAGGCCCCCAGGTGGGATCTTCAGAAATTCTGGCCCGTGGACGACAGGCTCGGATCCGAGATGATGAGCGTCGGGGAGGTCATGTCGATCGGGAGGGGGCTTGAGGAGGTGCTCCAGAAGGCGTTCAGGATGCTGGATATAGGGGTGAACGGGCTCGTGGGACCCGACACCTACGCTGACGGGAGCGCCGAGGACGTGTTGAAGAGGCTGAGCACGTTCAGGCCGTACTGGATGCTCGACGCGGCGAGGGCCGTGGCACTGGGCACGTCACCGGAGCTCATATCGGAGATCACCGGCGTGGCCCCGCTATTCACGAGGGCGCTGCGCAACATCGTGCGCGTGGGGAAGGAGCTGATGGGGCTCCGCGGCATGGACGAGTCCTCCAGGAGGGCGCTCTTGGCGCGGGCCGTGCGCATGGGCTTCAGCGTGGAGCAGATATCGGAGCTCTCGGGGCTCCCGCCCGGCGACGTCGAGGGGATGCTCCCCGGCTCGGCGGAACCGGTCGTCAAGAACGTGGACACCCTGGCCGGGGAGAGGCCCGCCAGGACCGGTTATCTGTATCTGACAAGCAACGGACAGGAGGACGACGTGGGGGCTGCGGGGAAGCGCGGCGCGATCGCCCTGGGCGCGGGGGGATTCCGCATAGGCGTATCCGTGGAGTTCGACTGGTCCCTCGTGGAGATCACGAAGCACCTAGAGGACCTTGGATTCCGCATAGGCGTCGTCAACTACAATCCGGAGACGGTCTCCACCGACTGGGACATCATGGACCGTATATACAACGCGGAGCTGAGTCCTCATCAGGTGCTGCGGGTCGCAAGGAAGCACGGGACGGATGACGTGATAGTCTTCGCGGGCGGACAGCTGGGAAACAATGCCGCCGAGGAACTGGAGTCCCTGGGGCTTCGCATTATGGGCGCGGGCGCCGGATCCGTAGCGAGGGCCGAGGACCGGTCGAAGTTCGGGGAACTCGTCAGGGAGCTGGGGCTCGACCAGCCCGACTGGACGTGGGCCAGGTCGGCCGGGGACGCGCTCGCGTTCGCGGAGTCCGCCGGGTATCCCGTCATAGTCAGGCCAAGCTACGTGCTGAGCGGCTCCGCGATGCTCGTCGCCAGGACCAGGGAGGAGCTGGAGGAGCTCATGCGCAGGATACTGAACACCTCATCGAAGCCCGTCGTGGTGAGCAGGTTCCTCGAGGGCGCGCTGGAGGCGGAGGCCGACTGCGCCTCGAACGGCCACGACGTCGTGATGCTGCCCATGGAGCACGTGGAGGGGGCGGGGGTGCACAGCGGCGACGCCACCGTCGCGATCCCCACCAGGAGGATTGCACGGGACGAGCTGAGGAGGATGGCCGAGGGATCGGCGCTCCTAGCGAGGGAACTCCGGATAATCGGGCCATTCAACATCCAGTTCTTGGTGAAGGATGGAAGGGTGTACGTGCTGGAGCTCAACCTGAGGAGCAGCCGCTCCATGCCATTCGCCAGCAAGTCGTACGGGGTGAACCTGATGGAGCTCACAGCGTCGGCGCTCACGGGCAGGGGCCTCGAGGTAGGACGGCCGGACGTTGAGCTGCATCCGGGCGTTCACTCGCCGGTCGTCGACATATGGAGCGTGAAGACGCCGCAGTTCTCGTGGGCGCAGATCAGGGGCGCATATCCGTTCCTGGGGCCCGAGATGAGGAGCACCGGGGAGGTCGCCGCGATGGGGCTGACCTTCAAGGAGGCGCTGCTGAAGAGCTGGCTGTCGGCCGCCCCCAACCGCGTGCCGGGGCCGGACCGGACGGTACTGATCTACGGCGCCGGGCTTGAGAGGGCGGCGCACGTCATGATGAGGGCGGGATATGGATGTGCGTCATTGCGCGGCGTTTCCACGAGGGGGTGCACGGAGCTGGGCGCGGACGAAGCCGTGAGGATGATAAAGGACGGCGAGGTCGGCATGCTCATGACGCACGGCCACTTCCCGGACATCGACTATCGCGTCAGGAGGGCGGCCGTCGATCACAACGTGCCGGTCGTGCTCAACCGCGACCTGGCCACGGAGATAGCCTCGGCGATCGAGGATCACCTGAACGGCAGGCTGGATTTCACCATAATGGAACTGCGCGATTACCAGACGAAGGGGCTTAGGAGGGACTGAGCGAGCTCGTCCGCTTCGGAGGATGGAAGGAGTCAGAAAAAGAGGAGCACAAAGCCGGTATTGTACAGGAGCGGTGGGGGATCGCGAGGAGCGCGTCCGCACGGATCTCAACATGGCTCAATTGTTGCCGGCGGCTTCGATGTGGCGGCATACGCTACCATCACGACGCCGGGAACCTCCTCGACTATCCTCTTGGAGATCGCCGACAGTAGATCGTGCGGCGCCCTGAACCAGTCGGCGGTCATGCCGTCCTCGCTGGTCACGGCGCGCACAATCACTACGCGCCCGAGTTCCCTCACGTCGCCCTTCACCCCCACCCATGTGCTATCGGTCACGACGGCGAAGGCCTGCCACACCGCGCCGTAGAGCCCCGCGCGCGTGAACTCCTCCTCCACTATGGAGTTGGCCCTCCTGGCAATGGCCAGCTTCTCCGCCGTGACCTCGCCCTCTATCCTGACGGCGAGGCCCGGTCCGGGGAACGGATGCCTGTCCGTCACGGCGGAGGGGAGCCCGAGCCCCCTGGCAACCTCCCGGACCTCATCCTTGTAGAGGTCCCTCAGGGGCTCTACGAGCTTCAACCCGAACTTCCCGGGTAGCCCGGCGACGTTGTGATGGCTCTTTATGCGATCGGACCCCCTCCCCGCCGCGCCGCTCTCCACTCTATCCGGATATATCGTTCCCTGGGCCAGATACTCTATACCGGATATCCCGGAGGCGACCTCCTCGAACACCTCGGCGAATACGCGGCCTATTATCAGGCGCTTCTCCTCGGGGTCCGCCACGCCCCTGAGCGCGGACAGGAAGCGCCCCGACGCATCGATTACATGTACGTTCCTGATGCCCATGCCGCCCAGCGCCCGCTCGACCTCCTCCCGCTCGCCCTCCCTCAGGAGGCCATGGTCTATGAAGACCACGTGGAGCCTGTCGCCTACAGCCCTGTGGACGATCGCGGCGGTCGTCATGGAGTCCACGCCGCCGCTCACAGCGCAGAGCACCGAGCCGCCGGGGCCAACTGTCCTCGACACGTCCTCCACCATGGAGGAGATCCTGTCGGCCGGGTTCCATCCCGGAGTGAGGCCTGCCACGCGGAACAGGAAGTTGCCGATTATCTCCCGGCCATGTTCCGTGTGCGCGACCTCCGGGTGGAACTGCACCGAGTAGATGCCGGTGCCGGGCGATTCCATCGCCGCCGTCAGCCCGGACTCCGAGATCGCAGTCGCCGTGAACTCCGGGGGCAATCCATCGACGACGTCGCCGTGACTCATCCACGCCGTGAACTCCGGGGGCAATCCGTCGAGGATCCTCGATGCGCCGACCACGCGTATGCGGGTCCTCCCGTACTCCGCCCTGGGGGCCCTGTGAACCCTTCCCCCCATCACGTGCGCGAGTAGCTGATGGCCATAGCATATGCCCAGGATCGGCAGCCGCCCATCGAGGATCCTACGATCGATCCCGGGCGCTCCGTCGTCTAGCACGCTCCTGGGGCCGCCCGACAGTATCAGCGCCCCGGGCCTCCTGCCCAGGATCTCCTCCGCCGGCGAGTCGCCCGGCAGTATCTCCGAGTACACCCCGAGCTCCCTCACCCTCCGGGCTATCAGGTGCGTGTACTGGCCGCCGAAGTCCAGCACCAGCACCGTGTCCAAGCCGTTCACCTCTCCAGCGTCAGGAAAGACGCGACGGGGACCCTGAGATCCTCCCTGAGCCTCTCCAGCGCGCCGCGGAAGCCCACGACGGAGAAGACGCCCGCCACGTTGGACCTTGTGGCGTCGCAGAGGAGGGCCATCGCCTTCACCGTGGCGCCTGTCCTTATGACGTCGTCCACCAGGAGCGCATAGTCCCCCCTCCTGGCGGCCTTCCTGGGCAGGTATATGTAGCGGTACGCGCCCGATTCGAACACCTGCCTGGCCTCCACGAAGTCCCTGATTCCCAGCTTCTTGCTCTTCCTCACGACCGCCATGCGAGTTCCCAGGGCCTCCGCGAACTGGTAGGCGACCGGGATGCCGTCGGACTCCATGGTCATAAGGTAGTCCACCTTGAGGCCGGAGAACCATTCGCGCTGCGACTCGACCACGTGCCTCAGGAGCGCGGGATCATGTGTGATGTCCGTTACGTCCACGCCGCCTACGTCGTCCCTCCTTATCCTAGATTCAACCTCCTTCGAGAGCTCCGAGCGGAAGAGCGTCATTATCCGCTTCGCGACCTCGAGGCTCGGCACGACCAGCCCGTTCACGTAGCGGCTGAGCACGGTCGGGGGGAGGCCCAGGGCCGGCGACAGCTCGTTGTAGTGCATCCTGCCCTTCAGCACCCTGAGCGCGTCCATCGATCCCATCCTGAACCTGAGCTCCTCCGCCCTCCTCAGGACCACGTGTGCCCTGATATTACGCGGTTTAATTAAATTTTATGTCAGCTGATTTTAAACTTTACACTTACATGCGATTGGAGATGGATGGTCCGGCCCCTATTCCCGAACGGAGTCCTCATCCAGCGCCCTCGATACGTAATTCTCCAGCCTTCCGGCGTATTCGCGGAGCACGTCCACTATGGGGAGGTCCATCTCGGACGGGTGCAGCACGCGCCTGATCCGCAGCACCAGGAGCTCCTCCCCGTCCCCATCGTCCATGCGCACCTCCAGCCCGTTGCTGCCGGCCCCCTCCGCCACGATCGTCGCCAGATCCTTCATGGCGTCCTCAACCCTCCTGCTCGCCGCGCGGGGGAACCTGTACAGCAGCGTGAACGCCCCCCTCTCTATTATCACGTCCGAGGGCGGCACCGCACCCATCGCGTCCCTCAATTCCTTACCCGAGGCCACGTTCCCCACTATGGCCACACCGTCCGGGATCTCGGAGAACCTCGCGCCGAGGAACGCCTCATCCGAGGGCCGTCCTCCAGCAGCATCCATGGTACAGTTGTGATCCGGATCGGATATCTGCGGTTCGGGCTAAATCGTTAGACCTTGAGTACAACTTATCAGGGATCTACGGCGCCGTGGACAAAAGGATATATCGAGTGCATGTGTACAACGTGACGTGCGTCCTGCGCTAACGCCGGCAGCCCTCCTGCTGGCGTCCCTGCTGCTCATGACCCCGATTATCGCCGCCGCGGGCACGCAGCCCCAGGGCATGCTCACGCTGACATCTCCACTCCCCGAGCTGCCGGCCGGAGGGGGTACTTTCTACATCTACGCGTCGCTCGCGACCGCGGAGGGATACGCGCCGCTTCCACAGACTCCCCTGATCGTGAGCTCCTCCAACGAGTCGGTGCTCGGGGTGCCGTCCGGCGAGGTCACCGGGGGCGGCTATGTCCCGGTGCCGGTGATACCGACTTCGCCCGGGACCGCGGTCCTCACGGTCAGCGCGCCCGCGCTGGGGCTCTCCGCGAACGTGACCTTGCGCGTGGGCTACGCGATTGGATATCCCGAACGCGTGGCGCTGGTGCCGCTCCCGCCGAGCCTCCTGTACGGGGAGAACGGCTCCATATTCGTCGAGCTGGTCGACGCATTTGGGAATCCGGCTCCGGCGCCGCAGGGTGCGGTCGTCCACATTTACGGGTACTCGCCGTCGCTCATCTCCCATCAGGCGACCGCGGTCATCTCGCCGGGGTCCTACATGGCTTACGCGGGGATGGAGGCCGGCTACTCCCGCGGGATCACCGACCTCGTGGGGATCGCGCAGGGCTTCGCGCCCTCCAGCCCCGTGAACGTCACGACCGGCAGGGCGGAGCCCGGCCTCAGTGTCACAGTAATGCCGAACTCGGTGTACTCGGGCGCGGGCTACGTAATGGTCCTCATACAGATGCTGGATCCCTCGGGGCATCCCCTGATAGCCAATTCCCCGGTGCAGGTCTTCCTGAGCTCATCCAACTGCGACGTTGTGGATCCGCTCTCCAGCTATCTGACGATCCCGGCGGGCAGCGATCACGTCTGGGCGGAGGCCGAGGTAACCGGGGTCGGCAACGCGAGCCTGACGGCGCAGGCCCAGTGGTTCATGCCGGGGAGCGCGGCCTTCAGCTCAGTTCCGGGCCACGCGAGCCCGAACTCCATCACGATATATGGGCCCGGCGTCGTGGCGCTGGGGCAGACGTATCCCCTGGTCCTGGCAGCCACGGCCAACGGGTCCGCGGTATCCGAGATCTATCCGGCCGTGGTGACGAGCAGCAACCCCGGCGTGGTCTCGCCGTGGCCCGTGAACGCCTCGACGTACTCCAGCTATATAATATCCACTGCCAACGAGACCGCCCAGGGGGTGGGATCCGCGCTCCTGACGGCGTCATCCCAATGCCTCGCACCGGGCAACTTGACGATCTCCGCGTACGAACCCGGCACGTACATGGGCGGAACCCCGACCCAGCTCGCGCTTTACGGCCCCGATCGGCTCATAAGCGGAACGAACGCCGAGTTCTACGTGCAGCTGCTGACCTCCTACGGATCTCCTGCGCCCGCGCAGTCGCCGGCGGACGTCCTGGTGCAGTTCTATCCCGCGCCCGGCTACGTCGGGGGGCTGCCGTCCCCGGTCGAAGTCTCCATCCCCGCGGGATCCTCCGGGTCGCCGTTCAACGTCACCATCCCGGGATCCGGCGCGCTGACGATGGTCGCGACCGCCGAGGGCGTGGGCCCCGCGTCCTTCGAGGTCGGCGCGCTCTCCGGACCCTCCCCCGTCCAGCCATACCTCGTCGCATCGATCGTGCCGTCGCAACCCATGATGGGCGCTCAGCCTATCCTCTATCTCTACCTGGAGGACGCGTCGGGGAACCTGATCTCGCCCTGGGCACCCGTGAACGTCAGCGTGATCGGCCCCGATGGATTCTCCGCCAGCGTTACGATACCGGCGGGCGGATTCTACGCGTCGGTGCCGCTTCCCTCGATGCCGGTCGACACATCGTGGTATCTCGTGGCATCCTCGGGCCAGCTGGGCACCTCGGCGCGCTTCAACTACTCCTACATCCCGTTGAACCTCACCGTGGACGCCGTCAGCGGTATGGGCACGCCCGTGCAGGGGATATCGGTCAAGGTCATCCACAACGGCGCCACCATCGCGACCGTGACCACGGGATCGGACGGCGTGGGTACGATACAGCTGTCCCCGGGCCGGTATTCGGTGGTGTTCCCGACTTCGACATCCCCCGCCCAGGGGACGTTCGCACGCTTTGAGTCCACTCCAAACGGCACCTCGTCGACGATCCCGGTCAACCTCACGTCGCCCGCGACGATCTCGGCTTACTACCAAGTGTACTATCAGGTGACAGCCCTCACCGCGCATGGCATCGTGAACGGATCCGGCCTCTTCCCTCAGGGGTCCATCGACATAGTGAGCGTCAGGCCCACGGAGATCCTCGGGTTCCCCGCGGGCTACACGTTCACCGGATGGACCGGTACGTACAGCGCCAGCTCGCCATCGGTTTCGCTGACCATTAACTCGCCGCAGCTCCTCATAGCCAATTGGAAAGCCGACTGGACGCTCTTCTACATGGTCGTCGCAGTCATCATGATCGGCGCCGTGGCGATCGCCATAGCGATGATCAACAGGCGCCGTGGACTTGCGGGGCTTCAGCCTTAGCAAATGAATTGAGCTGGGGAAACGGGAAAGAAGATCCCGCGCTCTAGGGTTGAGGAGGTGACATTCTCCGCTGTATTCAGGGGCAGCCTTGAGGAGGATTGGTTCAGGCCCTTGTCCGCGCCGGGCTCATCCGGAAGATATCGGGATCGATGCGGTTAGCCTCGATCCGGCCGAATTTCAGAGAGGTGATTTTTCGATCGTTGATGGTCGGGTCGGGCTGCGCATAGCCGTGGAATCCGCGCGCCGGGCAAATTGTTTAATTCAACCGCGCGATATGCTGCGCAATGGACGCAAGCCTTCACGATCTT
Organism: Nitrososphaeria archaeon; assembly: GCA_046536535.1. Taxonomy (GTDB): domain Archaea; phylum Thermoproteota; class Nitrososphaeria; order Conexivisphaerales; family Conexivisphaeraceae; genus Conexivisphaera. The sequence continues at coordinate 4,301 of JAWDMO010000013.1, read as the reverse complement.
GCCGATATAGCCGTTGAGCGCGCGCTCGAGCTGGGCGTGGACTACGCGGACGCCCGCGTCCGCTCTGACTGGGGGCGCATGGTCACCCTGAGGAACGGGTCCCCGGATCCCCCAACATCGTTCAGCTCCACGGGCCTCGGGGTGCGCGTCCTCATCGGGCGCTCCATGGCGTTCGGATCCACCAACCGGCTGGATCCCGGATCGGCTAGGGACCTGGTGGATTCCCTGGTCAGGATAGCCGGTTCGGCGTCCCGCATCGGGGGCGTCGACGGGCTGTCGAGGGAGGACGCGTCGATCGCCACCTGGAGTGCCCCGGAATCCAGGAGGCCGGAAGACGTGGACCCCGGCGAGCTGCTCGGGGAGGCGAGATCCATGGATTCCGCCGCGGCATCCGCGGGGCCCGAGGTCATCGGGAGGTGGATCTCGATCCACATATCATCCGAGGAGAAATATCTGAGGACGAGCGACGGCTCCCGGATAACCTCCCGCGTCCCCCGGTCGTTCGCGTTCGCGCTACTGACGGCGAGGGATGGTTCCAGGGTTATGCAGAGGACGGTCGAGATCGGCGGCTCAGGGGGCTGGGAGCTGTCCGGCAGGATGGATTTCCCGGGCAGGATTTCGAAGGAGGCATCGGACCTCGTCGAGGTCCTGAGGAGGGCGGAGCCGGAGGACCTGTCGGGGATCGATTCCGTGATAGTCGGCCCGGAGATAAGCGGGATAATGGCGCACGAGAGCGTCGGCCACCCGTTCGAGGCGGATAGGATCCTGGGGAGGGAGGCGGCCCAGGCCGGTGAATCATACATAGGGAGGGACGGGCTCGGATCCAGGGTGGGGGGTCCCGAGGCGTTCGTGAGCGACGATCCCACGATCCCCGGATCCTATGGATACTACGAGTACGATGAGGAGGGTGTACCCGCGCGCAGGAAGAGGCTTATGGTAGCCGGCGTGGTCAACGAGCTCCTGATGAACCGCGAGGCCGCGCGCACCTTCGGCGCGCATAGCAACGGTTCGGCGCGCTCGTCCGCCTACTCCAGGGAACCGATTCCCAGGATGTCCAACACGTTCGTGGAGCCCGGCGATCATACGCTTGAGGAGCTGATGGAGGAGGCCGGCCGTTCCCTCCTGATCGAATCTTACATGGAGTGGAATATAGACGACAGGAGGGAGAATCAGAGGTACGTGGGGCTGAAGGCTCGCCTAGTGGAGGCCGGCCGCCCCGGGAAGCTCGTCCTCAACCCCGTCTTGGAGGTCACGAGTCGGAGGCTGTGGTCCAGCGTGGTCGCCCGCGGCAGGGACATCGAATTCTCCCCCGGCACATGTGGAAAGGGCGAGCCGATGCAGGGGGTGCCCGTCTGGTTCGGCGGCCCTTACATGTTGATCAGAGGGGTCACCTTGGGGAGGCGGTAGAAATGGATATCATGGAGAGCCTGGTCAGATCGGTTATCGAGGCGACCGCGCCCGAGGAATACGTGGTGCTGCTATTCTCGGGCGAGGAGCTGCGCGTTAAATTCCACGACAACGTGGTGGCCGTCTCGGAGAGGGAAATCGGCGACTCCGCCAGGCTGTATGCCGTCAGGTCCGGAAGACAGGCGTTGGTCTCGGTGGAGGACCTGAGCGAGCGCGGCATCGCCGCGGCCGCCGGGAACCTCAGGATCGCCCTCGAATCATCCCCCGAGGTCAAGCGCCCCCCTCTTTCGCCGCCCTCCAGATACGAGCACAACGGGGACTTCGATGCGGGGACGACCGCCGCGGATGCGCCGTCGACCGTCGAGGCCGCGATCTCCTCCGCGCTCTCCTCGGGCGCCAAGAGGGTCGCAGGCGTCCTGGAGCTCGGGGCCATCGGGATATCGATAAGGACGTCCTCGGGCGTCGATCAGGTGGATCACAGGAGCTACGCGCTCCTCAACGTGCGGGCGTTCGTCGACGGGGAGGCAAGCGGCCAAGGAATCTCCGTGTCTACCTCGCCGGGTCGCTTGGATCCGGCGTCGGCCGGCCGCTCGGCGGCCGAGGTGGCCAGGACGGCGACTCGGCCCTGCAGGATCGAGCCCGGGCAATACGACGTCATATTCGCGCCGATCTCCGCTGCAGACCTGATGCAGCACGTCGGGTCGGCTGCCTCCGCGTACGCGGTCTCATCAGGGTTTTCCTTCCTTGAGGGGAAGGTGGGCGAGCGGCTTGCCCCCGACTGGTTTTCGATAGTCGATCACGGGCAGATAGTGGACGGCGTGGGCAGCAGATCGTTCGACGATGAGGGGGTGCCGACGCGCACCAACGCGATAGTGGACGGCGGCGTTCTCAGGACGTATCTCCACAACACAGTTACGGCGGCGGAGTTCGGCGGCGTCACAACCGGGAACGCCGGGCTGATAGAACCCGGCCCGTGGAATCTCGAGATCTCATCGGGGGATTCCGACCCGGACGAGATGGTGCGCGAGGTCCGCAGGGGGCTGATTGTGACCAGCAACTGGTACACGAGGTTCCAGAACTACAGGACCGGCGACTACTCCACGCTCCCCAGGGACGCGGCCCCCGTCATAGAGGGGGGCGAGGTCAAATGTTCGGCCCGCGGGATACGGGTAACCAGCAACATGCTCAGGGACCTGGGGAACATATCCATGGCGTCGAGGGAGCGGCAGTGGATCAGGTGGTGGGAGGTGGAGGTCCCCGTCCTGACGCCCCACATACTTGTGCGCGATGTCGGGGTGACATCTGCATTCTGAGCCGGCCTCGGGCGGTGGCTTTCTAGAAAAATTTATATAAAAGCTTCCGGAAGGGAGCTCGCCTTTTGGGGTGAGATGTAGGAATGCCACAGGTCGCAATACCGGCAATGACTTCAACTGGTCAACCAGTCCTGATCCTGAAGGAGGGATCGAACGAGACGAAGGGAAGGGAGGCGCTCAGGAATAACATAGAGGTCGCAAAGATAATCGCCGAGCTGGTCCGCACGAGCCTTGGCCCAAGGGGTATGGACAAGATGCTCGTGGACAGCCTCGGCGACGTAACCATAACGAACGACGGCGCCACGATACTGAAGGAGCTGGACGTGCAGCATCCGACGGCGAAGCTCCTCGTTGAGATCGCGAAGGCGACCGACGCCGAGGTGGGCGATGGCACCACCACGAGCGTGGTCCTCGCGGGGGAGCTCATCTCGCACGCCGAGGATCTCATAGAGAAGGGGGTTCATCCCACCGTGGTCGTGGACGGCTACAGGAAGGCCTCCAAGAAAGCGGTGGAGGTGCTCAGCGGACTCGCGATAAAGGTGAACCCGACCGACAGGGAATGGCTGAGGAAGATCGCGCTCACGGCGATGGCGTCCAAGGTCGTATCGTCGATATCCCCGAGGCTCGCCGACATAGCGATAGACGCTGTCCTCCAGGTGGCCGAGAAGAGGGACGGCGGTTACAAGGTCGACATAGACTCCGTCAAGGTGGAGAAGAAGCCCGGCGGGGCCATGACCGACACGATGTTCGTCAAGGGGATAGTGATAGACAAGGAGGTGGTCCACGGCGGGATGCCGAAGAAGGTCGAGAAGGCCAAGATAGCGCTGATAAACGCGCCGCTGGAGATAGAGAAACCCGAATTCGACACCAAGATAAACGTGACAGATCCATCGCAGATGAAGGCGTTCCTGGACGAGGAGGCCAGGATACTCCGCGAGATGGTCCAGAAGGTGAAGGCCGCCGGCGCGAACGTCGTGTTCTGCCAGAAGGGGATAGACGACCTCGCGCAGCACTACCTGGCGAAGGAAGGGATACTGGCGGTCAGAAGGGTGAAGATGAGCGACATGGAGAAGCTCGCCAAGGCGACCGGCGGGAGGGTCGTGACCACGCTCGACGATCTGACGCCGAACGACCTCGGCTACGCTGAGCTCGTCGAGGAGAGGAAGATAGAGGAGGACAAGTGGGTGTTCGTCGAGGGCTGCAAGGACCCGAAGGCCGTCACAATCCTCGTCAGGGGAGGGAGCCAGAGGATAGTCGACGAGGCTGAGAGGAGCATACACGACGCGCTCATGGTGGTCAAGGACGTCGTGGAGAACCCCGCGGTGGTCGGAGGCGGAGGCGCGCCCGAGGCCGAGACCGCCTATCAGCTGAGGAACTGGGCACAGACGCTGAGCGGGAGGGAGCAGCTGGCGGTGCAGGCGTTCGCCGACGCAATAGAGCGGATCCCGCTGACGCTCGCCGAGAACGCGGGGATGAACCCTCTGGACGCGAAGACCGAGCTATCGAAGGCGCACGGCGAGGGCAGGAAGTGGGCGGGCGTCGACCCGTTCGAGTCCAAGGTGGTGGATATGGACGCGAAGA
>JAWDMO010000012.1:0-24079 GCA_046536535.1 Nitrososphaeria archaeon | reverse complement strand
AGGCCGCGATAAATCACAGCGCGATAGAGCCCCCGACGCTCAAGTGCAGGATAGAATCGGCCACCTCCACCTGAAGCGATAGAACGGGAATTGGTTTCAGGAAATTTCAGGGACGCACCTGTGGAGTCCCATAACATCTAGCTGATGCGATGTGGAGGAGATGATTTTGAGCCTACCGCTTCAGGATTGGAAGCGGAGGTTTGCGCGTTCCCAAAGCGTGAGCAAGAGGAGGATGAGCACCACGGGCGTTGTGTAAAGTATAAGGGCCCTGAACCCCATGTACCTGAGGGCTAAGCCCCCGATGAGCGGCATTGCTATCTGCATCACCATCATGGTCGACGTGAAGTAGCTGTTCGCCCTGTTTCTCTCCTCCTCGGGGAAGGAACGGCCTATGGAGAACATCGCCAGGGGCATGCCCAGTCCGTGGGGTATCCCCAGCACAGAGAAGGCGATTATGTAGACCAGCAGGCTGCTGCTGAGGGATACCAGCGCCAGTCCGGCCAGCGAGATCGACATCAGCAAAATCACATATGGAAGCAGCTTGCCTATGGGTCTGACCGACAGCAGAAGCCTCGTCGCGAACGATGCCGTGAAGAACGCCGCGAAGATCAGCGTTATGACCCAGTAGGGCGCGTTGAACGCGTCCCTAGCGAATATTCCGCCGAACGTGAGCAGCGCGGCCGTCGGCATGCTGTACACCAGGAACGTGTAGATGCCGATCCTGAAGCCCGGCCTCGACCACACGGAGCGGCCTCCTCCATCCCTCGCACGTTTCCCCGGTTCCTCCGGGAACCTCGCCAGGGGGGACAGCAATGCCACGACTATGCCGAGCGGGGTGAAGAACAGGAAGGACGACCTCAGGGCGAAGTGCGCCAGGACCAAGGATTCCAGCGCCGGGCCCGCTATCAGGCTGACCGCGAGTGCCAGCGTGTACACCGCTATGATCCTCTCCCTGAGCTTCTGATCCGGGAAGAGCCCGGCCGACGTCATTATATTCGGAAAAAGAAATCCGTAGCCCGCCCCCGCCAGCGAGACATCCACTAGGATCGATATCCCGTTGGAGAAGGCGAACGCGAGGAGGCTGATGGCGTAGATTGCGCTGAACAGCATGAACAGGCGCCTGCGACTGCGAGCGCCCACCCTGCTGTTCACGAGTGTGGCCACGAGCGCGAAGGCCGACATCGTCGCCATGAGCAGCCCGACCTCGAACTGGGTGTACGTCAGGTCGTACTTCGCGAAGAGCGGAACGGTCGTCTGCAGCACGTTGTTGCTGGCCCTCACCGAAAACGTCAACGCGACGACGAGCGCCACCGCCTGGATCAGGCCCGCGGCGGAGCTGACGGGTTTTCCACCCCTCAATCGAGATGGCCTCCGATCTCAGGGCGAAATGGCCGCATCATGTGGCCGTATTCCCCTCACGGCCGCGGGGCCTTAGCGCCAGCTCGATCAGGAGGAAGGCGAGCGTGAGCACCGCGAGCATCAGGAACGAGCCGGCGAATCCCACCTCCCTGACCGAGGAAAGCAATCCGACCGCGGGCATCATCGCCGACATTATCATCATGCTGGAACTGAAGAATGAGGTGGCGGTGGCTATCTGGCCGGACTTGAACGCGGTGTTCGCGATCTGGAGGCCAAGTGTCCACGCTATCCCATCCGGTATGCCAGCCAGCGCGAACGCTAGGTAGTAGAGTGCCGGCGCGTAGTGGCTGAGGTACAGGAATGCGCCGGCCGCGGTCGCCAACGAGAGCGCGGCCACCATGTACGGGTATCTGTTAGTTATCGGGGATCTCAGCCTTATGTAGAGCCTAGTGACCACGTCGCCGGTGAACATGACGGCTAACAGGTAGAACACCGTGGAGGGGGAGAAGCCTATGCTCGATCCGTACATCACCCCGAACGACATCAGGGAGAAGAACGGGATCGTGTAGCCCAGCGCGGCCACGAACGCCCAGTTGAACTGCCTGTTCTTGAAAAGTGAGGATATCGACCCCCCTTCCTCGCCCTTTCTCTCCACATATTTGAGGGCGTACTTACCCCTCAGGGCCATCACAAACGGCACCGCCACGAACGCCATTATGGCGAAGATGCCGAACAGCTCGATTATACCCAGCCTCAGCAAGATCCCCGTCATGAACGGCGCCGCTATCAGGGCTAGCGCGACCCAGAAGGAGAAGCTGGCCTGCTCCACCTGCCTCTTGGCGGGCTCGAGCGAGGCCATCCCGGCCATGGTCATGAAGGAGTCCATCACGAGCCCCGTTATGAAGCCGTCCACCGTCATGAGGGCGTAGGCCGGCCCCACCCCTCTTATGATCGCATAGAGCGGCATTGTGGAACCGAGGACTATCAGGGAGATAACCTCGACGGACCTGAGCTGGCTGGGCTTGAACCCGTGCATCAGGAATGCCGAGGCCGCGAACGCCAGCGTGAACATCGCGAATCCCACTCCGACCTCGAACGGATCCATGCCGAAGGCCGCGCCTATGCTCTCTATGGTGGTCTGGTAGAACTGCAGCAGGAACCTGCCCAGGAACGCCGCGACTATTATGAGCCACTCGGCCCCGCTTATCAGGCCGAAGTCCAGCCCCACCTTCCTTAACCCCTTGGACTGCGTCCCCTTCAACGGATCCACCCCCACGACCTCGGCCTCGCGGCCGGCGGTTTCACCCTGAATGAGTGGAGAGCGGGCGCCGATTCGTATGCTTCGCCGGGGGTCCTCCGCCGCGTTCCTCCCCTTCCTTCCTCATCGTGCGCTGGCCGAGGGGATGCGACGCGGATCCACGGTGGATCGATCCGCTCCGACGTCCGGTCGTCGCCGTTTCCGGCGACTTCCCCCACGACCAGTAGCTGGGCAGGGGAAGGGACTAAACGGGCGCGCACATCCTCCCCAGAGCGCTGTGAAGGGGCCGGTCCGGACGGCCGAGGGTGGCTCCGCGACCGCTGCCATGCCGACGTCACTTCGCGATCCATATCCCACTCGCCAGTGACCATACAGTCAGTCATATATAAACTTACTGACTGTTCAGTCAGTCCGACTGGTCAGTAAGTTTATAAGCGCCATCCAGATAATTTCGGGCAGGATGGCCGAGGACACCGAGAAGAGAATCGTGGATGCCGCCATGAAAGTTTTCGCGCGCAGGGGTTACGATGCGGCGAGCACCGATGAAATAGCGTCGAAGAGCGGGGTCAGCAAGGGGACCATATTCCTGTACTTCAGGAAGAAGGACGCCCTGATAGAACGCGTCGCCCTCGCCTCCCTGCCCTTCGCCGAGGTGGAGGAAGCGCTCAAGAAGAAATATGAGAATCCCGAAGATCTATTGTTCGATGTGGGAATGGCGTTCCTCAACAAGTACAAATCGGAGGATCTCAGGTCCCTGTTGATAATGTCACTGGCCAAGAAGAATCAGTACCGTTCCATAAATAAACGGTTCAGGGAGCTGTGTCTTAACACGATGGACAGGATGTTCTAGAGGGTCGAGGCGATGACCGGGAAGCCGATTCCTCAACCCATGAGGAGGGCGTTCTTCGGTTCATTGCTCTGCTATGTGATATGGTGGGATTATAACGAGATACCCCCTGAGGCTTACTGCCGTGAATTGACGGAGGATGTCCTGGGGTCGGCAAGGGCTTGAAGTGAGCGGCATCACACGGGGTTCTGAGATTTCCACTTCTGTACAGCTTCGCTCCATCCAGCAGCGTCGAGATCCGGGCGATTGATTTGCGTTTCTGCCCCCTACAGATAGGGAGTTGCGCGTACACATGGAGGTGGGCGTGAGCTGCACATGCCCGAATGGCCCGGGCTTCTCTCGCCTCCTCAGCCTCGCACTATTCACATCCAAGGTACTCCAGTCGAATGAGTACCCCCTCGACTCTATCGCCCTCAACCAGCCATCGCCTAAAAGCGGCCTCAACACGCGCTCAACCTCAACGAACGTCCTCCCGACCATGTCATCGAGTAAGACCTCTAGACCGCTCTCCATGAGGGGGTGCGCCTCCCCCTTAGGGGCCCTGACCTCTGGCGCGGCGCTGTCATCGGTCCCCGAACGCCTCCTCAGCGCCTCCAGCAGGCGTTTGACCGGGAGATCTTCCCCCTCGTAGAATATCAACTCGCCGAGGCCCTCCATGCGCGAGGGCCCCAGGGATCTGTCGGCCACCAGTATGATGTCGACGCCCCTGAGCTGTCTGAGCTTCTCGACCTTCCTCCTCAGGTACTCGGGCGTCCAGAACCCGACCACCTCTATGAACACGCGCCGGCCGCCGATTTCCACGGCGAAATCCGGGACCATCACCCCGGGACCTAGGTCGAGGGGCGCAGGCTCCCTGTACAACCTGAGATCCGGCGCCGCCTGGGAGAGGGCGCGGTAGAGCCTCTCCTCAACCGAGCTGTCGAACGCCCTGGCCGAGCGCCTCGCGATGTCCGGCGGATACGCCATCCCGGACTGCGAGCTTTCAACCGTGAAAGGCAGGATCCTTTCTCCCAGTTTGACGTCGCCCTCCAACCTCCACTCTCCTATCTCGATCAGCAACGGCACGAGCCCGGACGTCGCCCTGCTGTACCGATCGTATGCCTTGAGAACGCTCGCGGGCCCCATGACCTCGACCGCAGACTCGTCGCCCTTCAGCACCTCGTACATGAGCCCCAGCCACTTTATCCTGCGCAGTATTGATGACCAGAGCCTGGTTGCGTACACCCTGAGGCTGAGGCTCCTGGCGAGGAGCGTCTCCGTCAGCTCGGCGTTGTACCACTTCATGAGCTCATCGGGCCCCAGCTGGGCGACGCCGGCTATGAGCTTCTCCCTCTCCACGTCGGCGAACATGGCCGACTCTATCTCCTCGACGGATGTGCCGTACTTGGAGGCAACGCTCCTGAGGAGCGATTCCCTCCCCTCCGGCGACAGCACCGGACCCATCGAGAAGAGCAGCCCCCTGAGCTCGGCCGGAGGTATATCTGACCTCCGTGAAAGCGTCAGGCGCCTCTCCATGAGACGTGACAGCCCCCTTATGAGCCTGTAATCGTGGAGCTTGGAAAGATATGATATCCTCTCCTCCAGTTCCGCGTATCTCCACGAGTTCTCAGCGGCCGCCGCGAAGACGTCAAGCACCTCCTGGATGACCGGCGCATCCTCCGGCGTAAGGAACGCCGGCCTCACCACGCCCTTCCTAATCCTTACCCTCAACAGATCCGTGGACAGCAATTCTGCGCCTCCTGCTCAAGTTGTAGTCCAGCGTGCCGCGGGCGACCACTTCTATCATGGTGGCAGTCTTGCCCTCCCTCTTCCTCAGGATCCTCCCCAGCCTCTGCACGAGCTGCCTAGTGGTGCCGAAACCGCCGAGCACTATCGCAAGCGTTGCATCCGGGACGTCTATCCCCTCGTCGAGCACCGTGGACGTCACAACGGCCCTGTAGCGGCCATCCCTGAAGCCCTCAAGTATTTCCTCCCTCTCGCCCTTCGGTGTCTCATGTGTTATTATGGGTATGAGGAATTCGCGAGAAATCTTGTATGCCAATTCGTTATATCTGGTGAATATTATCGACGGCGTCCCCGCGCGCTCCGCGAGGAGCCTCCTGAGCCCCTCTAGCTTGGCATCCGTGTTCATGGCTATCTTGTTCATCTCGAGTCTGGCGAGGAGGGCCCTCCTGGCGTCCCTGTTCCTGGCGGCGAACCTGATCAGCCTCTGAAAGCCGTCCTTAGCCCTGATGTCGATGCCGAGCCTCATCAGCGTGCCCCGGAACTCCCGCTCCAGCTCCTCGTACCGCGACCTCTCGTCCGGCGGGAGGTCCACGTAGACCCTCTGTATGCTGAACGGCGCCACCTCGGATCCGGCCATCTCCGACACGGCAGTCCTGTAGACGATGTTTCCGACGAGCAGGGGGTACGAAGAATCGAGGCCGTCCCCCCTCTCCGGGGTGGCGGATAGCCCCATCCTGTAAGGGGCGGCCGAGAACTCGGCTATGGCGCGGTAGTTCTGCGCCTGAAGGTGATGTACCTCGTCGAATACGAGGAGCCCGAACCTGTTGCCGAGCTTCTCCGCGTGGAGAAACGCTGAGTCGTAGGTGGCCACCGTCACCGCGCGCACATCCTGCCTGCCCCCTCCCAGCATGCCCGGTTCATAGCCGAGCCCCTCCGCGATCCTCCTCGACCACTGAACCTGGAGATCTATCGTGGGCACGACGACGAGCGTGGGAATGGAGAGCCTGGCCATCGCCTTAAGCGCCACGAACGTCTTCCCGGTGCCGGTCGGCAGCACGACTATGCCGCGCGAGCCCGAGGACTCCCACGCCCTCAGGGCGTCCTCCTGGAACTGCTTCAGCGAAATCCTATCCTCGAACTCCACGTCGTCGAGTCGAAGCACGTCGTCGTGTACATCGTAGCCGGCCGCCGTGAGGTATTTCATTATAGTACTATAGTAGAGGGCAAGGGCCCTGTAACCCCTGACCCTGTCGTCCCAGACGGCGTAAGGAACCCATGCGCCCTCGGCTATCAACGTTCCTCCCTGATACCGGAGCCTGACCGAACCGATGCGCCCGCCGTCGGACGACAAATGCCGCCTCTGTGCGTTTGCGGGCGCAACCCTTTATATCTTGCGCGGGGTAAATTGCGCGATGGCCACTGTCGGGGAGGTCATGACGAGGGATCCGCCGAGCGCACGGCCCTCCATGTCGCTCAGGGAGGCCGCGCTTGTTATGGCGTCCAGGCAGACGGGCTTCCTGCTCGTGGTCGAGGACGGCAGACCGTTGGGAGTCCTGACGAGCATGGATATCATTATCAGGGCGGTTGCCAGGGGGCTCGACGTGGACCGGACGGCAGTGAGGACGGTTATGAGTTCCCCGCCCTACACAGCTGGGCCCTCCGAGCCCCTGGAGAACGCGGCGGCGCGCATGGCCAAGATGAAGCTCAGGAGGTTGGTGGTCGTGGACGATGAGGGCCGCGCGGTGGGCGTCCTGACCTCTGATGGAATAGCGACGTGGTTGGCCAGGGCAAGGGAGTTCAGGGATCCGCTCCTGAACGCCATCTGCCAGTACTCGGAGCCGCCGAGCGAGATGCCCTACATGTAGGTGTCATTATGCCAACGGAATCGCGCGTGCGCCACCGGGGGTCGCGCTGAATGGTCGGGGAGTTCGAGCTGCCCGGCGGCTTCACGCTGCTGGTCAGGGGACCGGGATCCGTCGAAGTTCTGGATGGCGACGTCGAGGTGTTCGGTGCACCCCTCGATCGCGGGAGCGGGCTGCGGATCCCCGAGGGAAGGGTGATCCCGCTGGAGGCGAGGAAAGACAGCTTCGTCAGGAGTTCCGCGGAGGGAATGGAAACGTTGGAGGGAACCGCGGTGCCCAGGATATGGGAGGAAATGGCGGAGGAGGCGCTCGATAGGAAGGTCGTCATGGCGATGGGGACGAGCGACATGGGAAAGAGCAGTATGATACTGTACATGGTGAATCGCGCGCTACGGGCCGGGCGGCGCCCGGCCGTGGTCGACGCGGACATAGGACAGACGGACATCGGCCCCCCGGGCACGATCGGACTCGCGTTCCCGCAAACACCAGCCCCGACCTACTCGGGGTTCGGACTGTCCGATGCGTATTTCATCGGCGATAAGAGCCCGGCGGGACACCTGCTGCCGATGATAGTCGGCTCAAGGCTGATGGTGAACGAGGCGCTGAGCGCAGGGGCGGCACCGGTGTTCGTGAACACCACCGGGCTCGTGGAGGGCAGCGTCGGGTGGGCACTGAAGGTGCATAAGGTCGAGGTGCTGATGCCGGATATGCTGATCGCCGTGCAGAGGGAGGCCGAGCTCGAGCCCGTGTTGAGGTCGATCCCGCAGGGCATGAACGTCAAGCGGGTGAGGCCGCCCGGCGCGCTGAGGAAGGATAGGGGGAGCAGGATCAGGTACAGGGTGATGAGCCTGGCGTCCTTCGCCGAGGGAAGAACGCGCGTGGAGGTGGGCTTGAACGGCATTAGGGTGGTCAATGCGAGGACTCTGCTCATGGCTGACGACGGCATACTGAGGAGGAAGCTGGAGGCGGCGACCGGGGCGAGGCCCGAGCTGGCCGGCGCATCGTACGGCGAGGCCGTGGCCATCTTCCGGGAGAGGCTGGATCAGCGCTCGTTTGCGTACGCACTGGCCGTCCTGAAGGACGCGGGCGAGGCCAGGATAGTGACGATGGATAGGTTGAGGGGACTCTATCTGGGGTTCTTGGATAGACACGACAGGTTCATCGGAGTGGGAAGGCTTCTGGAGCTCGATCTGCGCACCGGGGTACTGCGCGGGGAGGCCAAGATATCCGCGGGGAACGAAATCGGGGGCGTGGTGTTCGGTAGCCTCATCCTGGACGACGACTGGCAGGAGATGGATAGCATCAGGCCGGGCTATCTCTGAGCTGCCAAGATCATCTCCAAGTACGTCTCCCTTAACGGGTTCCACTCGAGCCCGAGGCTCAGGACCACGGATTTTAGGCCTTGGACGCCAAGGCCGGCGTCCGCCGCCTCCACCTCCACGAAGTCGCCCAAGCCCTCCACGTGATCCAGCGAGACTACGGTTGTGCCCACGCTGTAATAGATCCGGCGCTTGATTATCCTCGCTACCGGTTCGAATCCGAGACGCCTTAACAGCTCGGCGACCGCCGCGGGATCACGCACGTCCACCGTCATCTCCAGCCTGAGCTTGGCCTCGCCGATGGCCCTAGGTCCCTTGTACGTCAGCTCCGCGGTTCCATCCGATATGCGAAGCCTGAGTGCCTCGTCCGTCGAGGCGAAGTCTTTGCATGGATGGCCAAAATATGTGTCGTCCTCGACGACCGACCTCAGGAGCCGTCCGCCCATCGCCGTTATCGCATCGATAACGGGCCGTGGATCGCCTATGCGTATCTTGACCTCGAGCTCCTCCTTCGCGTTCATACGACATCACCCACCGGATGTTCCGGGCGGCCGTTTAATCCACGCGACCTCGAATCGAGGTCGCGCCGGCGACGCTCGCATGAGAAAACCCCACAAACCTGAAGGAATAGCCGTCCCCTCATGTCGGTCATCGGTTCGCGGTGCGCCGCGCTCATCCTCATGGCCTCGTAACCGATGGACTTCGCGATCCACAAAGCTCCACGCATCGGGCGACGTATCATTAAGCGCATATCCAGCTGCCCATCATCGCTATTTACGGGTTCGGGGCTATTGCGGGTCATCCTCAAGCCCCCCGCGATTTTAACTCCCCAGGGTATTTTGTACCCACTTCGCAATCCATCCCTCCCCGAAGGTCGGAACTTTCCCGCCCACGAGCTGGTAATTCGCATCGACACGTATTTAGTTGTTGTGGAGTGCCTGAGGTCCGCGCCTGTGCATATTTAGATTGAACAGCAAACTCGCATCATTACTTAAAACTTAATCATTGAGATGAACAAGCGAGGGAGCTGTGCGTCCATGAGGAGCACGCTGGATGTGTGGACTTTCAGGCATCTAACAGCGTATCTGCTGAAGGACCTGAGGAGAGGTGCGTATTCTTACGACTCGGCGTTCAGGAGGTATGAGAGATCGGCCGGACTGAATCCAGCGCTCAGGAGGATAGCGTACTCCGCGGGCAAGGACTTCATATCTAGATATTATACGCTGACACATGTCGCTGAGACCGTATACGGAAATCGCGGCCCGAGGGCGCTCGCGGATCTCTGGATCCATTACTTCGGAGCCGGTCTGATGGATGACGATGAGAGGAAGAGATACTCCAAGAAGATAGCGAGGGACGCCCCCCGCGGCAAGCTCCCTGACCTGGACGAGGTTCTGGATGAATTAGACGACGTCGCGCGGATTGCTGTCGAACTGTCCTACCCGAGATGGCTCGTCGCGGAACTGCGCGCGGCGATGGGTGATGAGGTAGCGAGGATGCTCGCGTCGCTTAATGAGGAGCATAGATGGCTCCGGGTGAACCTGACGGCGACCGATGTGGACACGGCCATGGGCGCACTGATGGCCGAGGGAGTCTCGGTCAGGAAGCATGAGAAGCTGGAGTACATGCTCAGGGTGACGAATTATGCCGGATCGCTGTCCAGGTTGAAGGCGGTCGTTGCCGGATACGTGACGCCGCAGGACCTGGGATCTGCGATCATCGCGGAGGAGATGGAGGACTGCGGCGGCGTGGTGCTGGATGCATGTTCGGCGCCCGGGGAGAAGGCGGCCGTCATGCTCATGAGGAGGAGTAACCTGCTCGTGGGCTGCGACATATCGCTGTCCAAACTGCGCGGGGAGGCGGCGCTGCTGCGCAGATGGAGGATGCCCGAGTACAGGGCGTCGCTCGCGGTCTGTGACGCGATGAGGCTCCCACGCGGGAGATTTGGCCAGTCGATCATCGATGCGCCGTGCACGGACAGTGGGGATGTGGGAAGGAACCCGGCCGTGAAACTCATGCTCGAGAACAGGGGAGTCGTAGAACGCTTCACGAGGATCCAGAGGGCGTTGCTCAGGAGCGTCATTAGGTCCACGCGGAGGCTGGTCGTGTATTCGACGCGCTCGATCCTCCCGGAGGAGGGGGAGCGCATTGTGAGGGGAACTGAGCAGATGGATTCTAGGACCGGGCTGCCGGGCGGCTACTGGGGCATCGGCCACCGTGTTTACCCGCACCTGCACGACTCCGGCGGGTTCTTCGTCGCAAGACTGGCCCCGGGATCGACGGACGAAACGGCTTAAGATGGACGGAATCGGACCGTTGACGTGCCCAAGCTCCTGATCAGACATGCCGTGATACTCACCATGCAGAACCGGAGCACGATACGCGATGGACATGTACTTGTTGAGGATGGCATAGTATCGTCGGTGGGCGACGACTGCGATGCCCCGGCCGGAAGCTCCGATGATGTGGTGATCGACGCGGAGGGCTCGGTCGTGTTGCCGGGCCTGATAGATGCGCACGCCCATGTATCGGAGTACATTCTCAGGGACCTCGTGGATGAGGACGTAGACGCGAAGTATGTGGAGGAGAGCACGTTGCGGCCATTCTACCGCAGGCTGACGCCGGATCTGGAGGAGATGACGGCTGGGTACTTCTTCACGGAATCCCTGCGCTGTGGCGTGACCACGGTGGCGACAGCCGCGCTTGATCCGCTGGCCGTCGCGAGGGCTGCTAGGAGGATCGGCATACGTATTGCTGTGGGACCGGCTCTGGATTCGACCGAGGGCTCCAGGGCTCCGGACGCAATGGAATCGCTCGCGAGGGAGGCCGAGCGCTCGCCCGGGTGGGTACTGCCGCTCGTCGCGCTCTCGAGCCTCGATGGAAAGCTTGAGGAGGCGGCCGCCAATATATCGAGGTGGGGCGCTAGGCTATTCGCGCACATGGGTGGACGGAGGGGCGAACTCACGGCGCTTGTGGAGGCAGGCATCGATCCATCCAAGTCGATCCTGGCATACAATCCGGCATCCCCGGCAGAGGAGCTGGCGGCCGCTGCGGCGCGCGGACTCGGGTTGGCCGTCTGCCCCGTGACGCTCATGTACTTCGGAGGGGGCTTGGGAAGATCCCCGCTGCCGGAGCTATCGAGAATCGGCGCCAAAGTGGCACTCGGAAGCGGGGGCATCGCCGGAATACCGGTGACCGATATGCTGAGGACGGCCGGTACGATGGCGCTCGCGCTCAGGGATTCCAGGCTGGGTCGGTCGGCGGCCGACGCCTGGTGGGCGTTGTCCTCTGTGACGTCATCGGCAGCGGATGCGCTCGGCGCGAGCAACCTGGGCCGCATACGGGCGGGCGCGCTGGGGGATATCGTCATTCTGGATCCCAGGCTGGGCGGCGGAAGGCCCATCGGGGGAAATCCGCAGGAGTACGCGGTCTACAGGGGTAGCTGCCGCGCCGTGAGGACTGTCATCGTGAACGGCAGGATAGCCTGGGATAGTCCGCTTTCCGACTCCCCGCATCCCCGAAGGGCGTGAGGTTCCCGGTGGTCCACGAAGTAGGAGAGCGGCCACCCTCCTCAGCGTGTTCAGCGCGCCGTTGAGGTCGCTATGTATACTGCTCCCTAGGATGCATATGAGCGCACCCATAGGATTTCTCATACCTCGACGTCATGAATCGCGCAGTACTCGGATGTGCTGTACTCACCCCCCCCCCCCGGACGACTTTATCCCGTATCCTGCGCCTTCAGCTCTATCGCATCCATCAGCTTCCCGTAGACCAGAGGTTGGCCGTGTACTTGTACCCCCTGTGCTATGCCTTATGGATACCCGGGGTAGTGGGTCAAGACGTCCATCTCCACAGTCTCCCGATCAATGTTCGCCGCATTACTGTAGAGAGTGGAGCGGGCGCTCCGTGAGCTCCCGGAACAGCCTCCACCTTCTCCCACTTCAGCCTCAGGTACTAGTTGGCGTTCCCGCCCTTCTTCACCCCGTCAACCTCCGACTGCGCGTCGGCTATCCTCAGTCTTTAGTGGAAGCAGTACTCTTCGTCCTCGTTCCCCTCGTATTTGTACTCATCGATCGGCTTAATGAAACACGGCCCCCACAATCCCCTTCACTTTATTAAGGAGGAGGCGCCGGCTTAACGGTGACGCATGAGTGAGCCCGTTAGCTATGAGGAGTTCGCGAAGCTCGATCTGCGCATATGTAAGGTTGTGAAGGCGGAGAAGATGGAGGGAAGGAGCAAGCTTGTCAAGCTGACGGTGGACGTCGGGGACGAGATCAGGACGATCGTGGCCGGGGGCGCGGAGTATTATGCCCCGGAGCAGTTCGTCGGAAGGACTATGGTGATTGTGGCCAACCTGAAGCCTAAACTTATAGCTGGCGTGGAGTCGAAGGGTATGCTGTTGGCGGCGGACATCGGGGGCAGGCCAGTATGGTTGACCGTCGATGAGGAGGTGTCGCCGGGTACCAAGATAAGGTAGTGCATGCTGACATGCTCTCCCTGCTAAAGCGACGGAGGCTCTACCTTTGCTTCCCGTTACTCCCTCATCCCTCGCGGTCGGGGAGCGTTTCGCAGGGCCTCCATTCTTGAGTTTCGAGGTCGTTCCCGCCCTGAACGTTGCCCCTCCGGGGGTATCAGTGCTCCCCTTGCACGCATCCCTGTCCGCGCGCAATCCGGATATGCCTTTATCCACAGCACTTGGGGCGGGCTGTGGAGGCATTCCAAACCGGTCATGGACCGGTTTTGTCGTGGGAGTATCCCGCATGCCTTCTCCGAAGGGCTTATTCGCAGGACTTTCCACGAGGAATTATGGCATTGCTGTGCATATAATTCTCGATTGGCAATTCATCTCCTCCCTGAAGGTCGGAGCTTTCTTGCTCATGCGCCGTAATGTTAATTAAGGGATGCCTGTTATCGACATTGAGGTTGGTCGCAAGGAGCGTAATGCCGGTTGAGCGGTGATCAATCCGAAAAATCAGAGAACGGCGCAGAGGGTCCCGTCCGCGGCGGCGAGGATGTTGAAGAATACAACGATCCGGTGGAGGAGGAGTCGGTCAAGGGATATCGTTGCAGGGCATGTGGTGCCATATTCTCGAGCCATAAGGAACTCGAGACGCATTGGAACAAGGCACACGCGTCGTGGAGGAGGAAGAAGAGAAGGCGTTGATCGCGCTACTTGCCGATCACCTTCGATAGCCTGTCCATAGCCTCCTTCAGGTTCTCCATGCTGTTGGCGTATGAGATCCTCACATTTCTGTTGAATCCACCGAACGGCTTCCCATCGGTCATGCTGACGCCGGCCTCCAAGGCCTTCTCGACGAATGCCGTGGAATCCGATTCCGATTCCGGCAACTGCGGAAACACGTAGAACGCGCCCTGCGGCGCCTCAAGCCCGAAGCCCATGCCCTTCAGCCTGGAGACGACGAAGTCCCTGCGGCGCCTGAACTCCTCTATCATCGGCCTAGCGAGCCTGTCCGCCTCCGGGAGGAGATCGGCGGCCGCCTTCTGCGCGAACGCCGGGGCACAGGTAGCTGAGTGTTGCTGGAGCTTGGTGGCCGCGTCTATTATCTGCTTCGGACCCGCCAAATAACCCAACCTCCAGCCGGTCATCGCGAACGTCTTGCTGAAGCCGTTGACGGTTACGACGTCGCCGCCGCCGGGCAGGCCGGCCGGACTGACGTGTACTCCATCGTATAATATCTTCTCGTATATCTCATCGGATATCAGCATTATCCGCCTCTTGGCGGCCAGCTCAACGAGCTCCTCCAGGTCGCCCCTGGAGAAGACCGCACCCGATGGATTATTGGGGCTGTTAATTATAATTGCCTTGGTCCTATCGCTCACGAGCCCCTCTATCGCGCCCACGTTCAACCCGTAGCCGTCGACGGGGGGTGCCTCCTTGACCACGCCTCCGGCGACGGTCGCCATCTCCCAGTAGCTGGGCCACGCAGGGGTCGCTATTATGACCTCGTCCCCATCGTCCAGCAGCGCCATGAACAGATAGAAGAGCGCTTGCTTGGCGCCCGGGGTCACGAGTATCTGGTCCGGTGACACGTCGAGGCCGTTGTCGCGCTTGAATTTCTCGGCTATCGCCCTCCTGAGTTCCGGAATTCCCTTGCTCGCGGTGTAATGGGTGTAACCGCTCAGCATGGCCTTGTATGCGGCGTCGATGACCTCCCTGGGCGTGGGAAAATCCGGTTCACCCACGTCAAGAGATATCACCTTTATGCCGCGTGCCTCCAGCGCCTTGGCGCGCTCCATCATCTTGAGTGTGGCTGACTCCTTCAACCTCGTTATCCTGGCCGACAGCAAACCGCAGCGGCTCCACAGGGCGCGTAAATAAACTGCGCGCTTAGAGGCGTCCGTGGCTCAGAACCCTCGCCGCCGTTATTACGGGATGCCATACCGGCGCCGTAGCGGGCGAGTAGCTCAGGTCGGAGAAGAACAGATCGTCTATCGTGAGTCCCCTCTCCACGAGCACGGCCATCATGTCCAAGTAACCGGCCGCTATCTTGTCCCTGCTCACTATCTGGCCGCCCAGGATCCTCCCGCTTCTCCGCTCGACCGTCAACTTCACATGTATGGTCTCGTAGCGCGCATAATACTCCGCCGCGCTCCTCGTCTTTACGAGTTTTGACTCGAAGTCGAATCCGTTAGCCTTGGCCTGCTCGTCGTTGAGGCCGGTCCTGCCCACGTAATAGCCGAAGACCTTTGTGATGGCGGTCCCGGTGACGCCGGGAAATTTCAGGCTCCTGGCAGTTACGCTGTTAGCGCCGGCGACCTGCCCCATCTTGTTCGCCGGCGGGGCCAGGGGTACCCATACCCTCTTCCCGGTCACGATGTCCACGGTCTCCGCAATATCGCCCGCGACGTAGACGTCGGGCTCGCTGGCCTCCATGTATTCGTTGGCGTACACGGCGCCGGTTTCGCCCATTCTGAGCCCGATGCCCGTCGCCAGGTCGGAATCGGGCCTCACGCCGACGGCCAGCACGACCGCATCAGCCCGATAGTTACCTCCCCCCGTCACGACGCGCTCGACTGATCCGTTGCCCTCGATGCGCAGGAGCGGCTCCGACAGGTGGAGCTCGACGCCGTTAGCGCTCAACTCATCGTGCACGATCGCCGCCACGTCCGGGTCGACCGTGGTGGGAAGTACGTGATCCATGGCCTCGAACAGGAGGACGCGCTTTCCCAGGGACCTCGCCGCATCAGCCATCTCAAGCCCTATATATCCGCCTCCGATCACCGCGACGGTACCCGCGGCGCCTATACCATCCCTCAGATCGCGGGCGCCGTCCGGCAATCTGACGGTGAATACGCCCTTCAGATCCACCCCGTCCACGTGCGGGATGGACGGCTTGGCACCAGTCGCTAGTATCAGGCGATCCCATTCGTAGCGGGCAGTCGAGCCGCTCTCCTCGACCTTCAGCGTCCTCGAGCCGAGGTCGATCCCGGTCACCCTCGAGCCGACGTGTACATCTATATTCCTGCCCTTCGAGAACTCCGACGGCGCATACGTCTTGAGCATGGATACGTCTCCCACGATCCCGCCTACGTAGTATGGTATACCACACGGCGCGTGTGTTATCATGGTGCCAGCCTCGAACATCCTTATCTCAGCATCCTGGCTCCACTTCCTGGCCCTGGCGGCCGCGGATGCCCCGGCGGCACCTCCGCCGACTATCGCTATCCTGAGAGCCATCTCCGGTGCGGGCCACTGTGTCGTGATATAAAAAGTTAGACATCTGACCTCCTCGCATCCCCGAAGGGCGTGGGGTTCCCGATGTCCCAGGAGTTACGCGTTCTTTACGGGCGCTATCCCTTTGTGGTACAACGCGTACAAGGGCGGCTTCCCCTATCGCGCCCACCAGTGCGCACCCCCTCGGCGCAGGGGTTATGCATCGCGGGAGGCAAATCAGCTGCGGATCTCGGGGGCGGCGGGACGCGGGCGGGCTCCCCCTATCATTGCGCCCACCAGCTGCAGGATGCCGGGGCGAAGCCCGAACCTCTCGTCCATCGATCTGAACTTCGCAGCGAGGCGCAGGAGCCTGAGAATTGTACCAGGATCCCTGCGGCCTCTGAGCAGGCCGTCCAGGAACACCCTGCCCACTTCATCGTGCAGGCGGAACGCCCTGCGCATAGAGCGCTCAAAATCGTCTAGATTTCCCGCGTCGAGCACGTTCCTGAGGACCTCCGCGCTCTGGAGACTGGGGACTATCCCCTCCCCGGTGGTCGGGAACACGACCCCGGCGGCCTCGCCGATCGCCAGGACGTTGCCGATGCGTATCGGAGCCGACATCTCGGGGCTCGCTAGGCGGACCGGGCGCCCGACCTTCCTGAGGACCTCCTCCGGGGGATATCTGCTGAGGAACTCCGATAGCATCTCCACATGCCTGTGCCCGAAGTCGCCTGATCCCACGTGCGCGACGCCGTGGGAGAGCGGGAAGAACCATATATAGCCCGTGAGCCCGGGAAACACCTCCGCGTAGAAGTCATCGAACGGCATCTCCCTGTACTTGACCATGAACTCCAAGGTCGGAATTGCGACCTCGCGTGATGGCCTTCCCACGAGGATCCTGTGGAACCCCGTCGCGTCGACCACCAGGTCGTAGCCATCTAGGCCTTGGCCCCTCGCTACACGCGATCCGTATCTCACTGCGCCGCCGCGCCTGAGATCGGCGAGGAACTTCTCCTTGTCGAACGTGGAGAGCCCTGTGAGCGGTATATCCAGCTTGGTCCCGCCGAAGATCATTGTGAAGTATTTACCCTCGTGGAGTATGTATTCGTCAAACGATAGCCCGGCTTTGGACGCGAACTCCCTCATCGGGTGCTTCGGGGCACCCCATGCGCATATGGACCGATAGTCCCCCTCGCCCTGAGCCTCGAACGCCGTCACATCGTGCTCGTTCGACAACATTTTGAGCAGGTATGAGCCGGCGACGCCCGCCCCGACTATGGCTATCCTCAAATGACATCTACCGCCCTGGGGATCCCCGGGTCCATGAAATACCTTTAACCTTTGGGGTTTAATCGAACGAAGGTTCCGTCAGTGATGTCGGGATAGTTCGCTGTAGTCCATCGCCTGGGATCACCTCGACATGCGCGGATATCATCACCGGGCTTATTTACAACTCGGGATTGCCCGTAATGAATTTTTGGCCCATCGTTGAGGATTGTGAGGAATCTGAGGGACCGCTTTGCCTCCAGCCGCCCATCGCCGATATTTACGGGCTCGGGGCTATTGCGGGTCATCCTCAAGCCCCCGCGATTTTAACTCCCCCAGGGTATTTTGTACCCACTTTGCAATCCAGACCCTCCCCGAAGGTCGGAACTTTCCCGCCCATGAATTAGCAATTCTTAAGAATACGCCGTTCATTATGGTTTCACGGATGTGAGCTTCAGTGGGCTCTGTTCGTTGCTGGAGAGGCTCAGTTCGACATCGGGCAGGCTAGCCAAGGTGGCTGCAATGTCGGACTATATGAGAGGACTGGACGACGATGAGCTCCGGATAGCCGCGAGGTTCCTCTCCGGGGAGGCGTATCCCAGGGGATCCGGGCTCGATGCCGGCGTCGGCTACAACATGCTGCTGGACGCTATAGTCGGCGTCGCTGACATTCCCAGGAGCCGCATCGCGGAGATCTACAGGAAGTATGGGGATCTGGGCGAGGCGGTGCACGAAATCATGAGCGCAAGGAGCCCGGTGCAGGCCTCGCTGTCACCCGCGGAGCCGCTGACGCTCAAGGCTGTCTACGGGGAGTTTGTCCGTCTGGCCGGGACGCTGGGCAGGGGATCGTCACAGAGGAAGCTGGTCAGGCTCAGGGGGCTATTGACATCGTGCAGCCCCCTGGAGGCAAAGTATCTGGTGAAGCTCCTGCTGTCGGAGCTGAGGACAGGTGCCGTGGAAGGACTTGTGGAACAGGCCATCGCCGGGGCGTTCAACGCGACGCCGGAGGAGGTCAAGCGCGCGAGGCTGTTTGTGGGCGATCTGGGGGAGGTCGCGGTAATCGCTAGACAGGGGAGGCTGGGCGAGGTCGACGTAGTTCCGCTCAGGCCGCTCGAGTTCATGTTGGCCGAGGCCCTAGTATCCCCCGAGGAGGCGGCCGAGAGGTATCCCGGAAGGCGGCTTTTTGCCGAGTATAAGTACGACGGCGTCAGGGCTCAGCTCCACGCAGTGGACGGCCACGTCAGGATATTCTCCAGGAGGCTGGAGGACGTCACAGGGAGCTTTCCGGAGATCGTGGAGGATGCCAAGGGGCTGGACGCGGTGCTCGACGGTGAGATTGTCGCGTTCAAGGAGGGAGGACCGCTTCCGTTCAGGGAGCTCCAGAGGAGGTTGAGGAGGAGGAACCCGCGGGAACTCGCGGATGAGGTGCCTATAGCGTATTTCGCCTATGATGTAATGTACGCCGGCGGGAGATCGTTGATGAACCTGCCGCTGCGGGAGAGGAGGAGCGTCCTGGCGGGGCTGCTTCCGGGTCGGCGCGGAACAATCTCGGCGAGTCCTTGGTGGACCGTGGATGGACCGGATGAGATAGCAGAGCTCTTCCACAGGAGCAGGGCCGAGGGATATGAAGGCCTCGTGCTGAAGGATCAGGACTCCTCATATGAACTAGGGAAGAGAGGATGGAAATGGATGAAACTGAAGGAAGAGCTGGATACCGTGGACGCGGTCGTCGTAGGTGCGGAATACGGCCATGGAAAGAGGGCGGGGCTGCTCTCCGATCTCATATTCGCGGTCTGGGATGGCGAGGAGTTGAAGGTGGTGGGCAAGGCGTACTCGGGCCTCACCGACAGGGAGATAGAATGGATGACGGATAGGCTCCGGGAACTAGCGGTAAGGGAGGAGGGGTCGACGATCTGGGTCAGGCCGGAGATCGTGGTCGAGATCGCGTTCGACGCCGTGCAGGAGAGCGACCGGCACCCCGGCGGATATGCGCTCCGGTTCCCCAGGATAAAGAATGTGAGATCGGATAAGGGTCCGAGGGACGCCGACACCGTTGATAAGCTGAGGAGGCTGGCCGGGATAACGAGGATGCGCGACGAGCGGGGAAGGGAATGAATTATCCATGTCCGGGTCCCTCACCCCTCGGCCGAACTCGCTAAAACTAATATCCCGAGGGATCTGCGCAACGGACCGTGGGCTCCAGGGCGTGGGCGGGTGATGAAGGGGGCAGGCTTTACCTGCTGGAGAATCGCGGCGGTGCGCTCGATATCCACGGACCCGTCCCGAGCATGGCGGCGCACCTGCCCGAGCTCTCGCTCCTCATATATGCGGCCGTGGCGTTCGGATCCATAGCCCTGGGCTTTCCGTATCTGGCGCTGGCCGCCATGCTGGCCGCCATAGTCGGCGTGCCCGTCCTCGCGATCGCTGTCAGGATGCACTATATCAGGGGCGGGGGATCGAGCGCCAGGCTGATCTCATCGGAGCCGATCGGCAGGAGGGTGGTCAAGCTCGTCTTGGAGGTGGACGGTGACGGCTCCATGGCGCTGTACGCGAACGCGAAGGACGTATCGAGCTGGATCGCGGCTCAGGAGGCGCAGCCCCTGCCGAGTTCCAGCCAGTAGAGATCCATCGCGTTCCTCCGCTCATCGGCTGGACGCCCTGGATCCACGATGGACCACGGCAAATCCCGCCCGGGATCCAGCGGGGCCGTGCGCGATCCCGCGGCGAGCCCGCAGAGGCGGAACGCGTTGCCCCAGGACAGCCCGCGCGATCTCCTGTCCAGCAGACATAGCGTCCCGGGATCCCCCCAGGCCCTCGATATCGAGACCTGCACCGCGGCAAGCCTCGGGCTGTAATAGTCAACTGCTATGCCCCCGGCCCTGAGCGCGGACGATATATCGGCCATCTTGCGCTCCAAGGACTTCACGTCCTCCATGCCGGCCCACTGGAGCGGCGTCTGGGGCTTCGGCATGAACGGCGTCAGGCTGACCGAGATCCCGATGTGCGATGACGCGGCCTTGACGTCCAGCACCTCGCGCGCTATGGATCCCGGGGCGTCCGGTCCCTCCCCCGGTAGGCCCACCATGTAGTAAAGCTTAAGCCCCCCGATGCCGGAGGACGACGCGGCTCTGGAGATCGCGATCAGTTCATCCCGGGACCAAGGCTTGCCCAGCGCCCTCCTGAGCCGGCACATTCCCGACTCCGGGGCCACGGTAAGGGTCCGCTGTCCAGCGCCGGCGATCGCGCGTATTCTGTCGACGTCCAGCGTATCCACGCGGAGCGATGGAATGGACACCTGCGCGCCGGCCTCAACGGACGCCGACAGTATGGCATCAGCTTCGCCGTGGTCGAAGAACGAGAGACTGTAGAACGTAATCTTGTTAACCCCGTTGGCGGGCAGCCCGGCATCTATTATGCGCTTTATTTGCCGGAGGGGCCTGTCGACCCGGGGGGAGTACAAGCTGCCCTCCATGCAGAACCTGCACGCCCTCGAGCATCCCCTGGTGGACTCGACCAGGAGGCTCCTGCCCCACACGGGTTCCACATCCATGGGTTGTATCTGCGCAATCGGATGGAACTCCGGGGATAGCTCGAGGGCGCGCACGAGCCTCACGTGATCCGCCCCGGCCGCGAAGAAGCCGTCCTTGCCCGCGAGGACGTCTGCGATCGACCGGGGATCGGCGGCGAGCGCCTCGAGCAGGCCGGGCAGCAGCGGCTCCATGTCCCCTACGACCACGAGGTCCGCGACGTCCGAGAGCGGCAGCGGGTTTGCGGCGAGAGGCGGTCCCCCTATCACGATGGGAGGCTTGGACCTCCTCGCCGCGCGGAGGACCTCGACACCGGATGACCTGAGCATCTCCAGCAGGTTCGCGTAATCGAGCTCATAGTGGACGCTTGCGATTATCGCATCCATCGAGGAGAGCTTACTTCCCGCGTCGAGGCCTATCGGGGGACGACGCCGTGTGTGGACGAACCTCTCCGCCACGAACTCCCGCCACGAGTTTATGTAGTAATACATCGCTTGATATGACAGACTGGCCAGCGACGCCGCATATGTCGATGGATATAGGAGCCCGATCTTTAGCGATCCCGGGGAGCCCCTCTTATGGACTATATTCATCTCCCTCAAATGGAAGCTACCTCCAGGGGCCGCGTCGATCCCATAAATCCCCGCAGGAGATCGACAATCCATTTCGGGCTGCCCGCGCATCTCATGACATTGGCTTCCGCAATTCCCGGGAGAAATCCCTATCGATCGGACTGGAGGTAGCGTAGAACTGAATTCGACACATTCCATCCCCCTGAAGGAGTGGAGTGAACTACCCGCCCTCGCGGACGGGGCTTCCGCACCCTTAACCCCACTACGGTTAAACGCCGTCCGGCGCTGTATGCCGGCGTGAGGCCGTGGAGATTCGTGATCGGACAGCCGGCGCTCATCCTTGAAGACCGCGCAAGGACGCTGGTGATCTCGGATCTCCACGTGGGCCTCGAGGAGGAGCTCCGGAGGAACGGTATATTCCTCCCGTCGCAGACGCAGAAGATGACCGGAAGGCTTGTATCGATCGCACGGGACGTGGGAGCTGAGAGGCTAGTACTGCTGGGCGATGTCAAGCACTCGGTGACCGGCGTCAGTCCCTACGAGTTGCACGAGCTCCACGATATGTTCTCGGCGCTGATACCGGAGTTCAGGGAGATAGTCATCGTGCCCGGCAACCACGACGCAGGGCTGGGCAGCATGAGCCTGGGCCCTATAAAGCTCGCGAGGCAGTCGGGCATCATCATGGACGTCGGCGGTATAAAGGTCGGACTGGCCCACGGACACATGAGAATTGGTGCCCTGATGAACGCCGATCTGATAGTGGTGGGACACAACCACTTCTACATCAGGGGAGGACCGGGGAAGAGCTACCCCGTGTGGGTCAGGTGTGTAGGCTGTGAAGGAGCGCGTGAAATCGTGGTGGCGCCAGCGTTCAACGAGCTGCTGGGGGGAGCCGCCCTGGAGGAGGCGGAACCGCATGGCCCGGTTACCAGGGCCATCATGGAGGGAGGAGGCCGCGCCGAGGTCTACACGCTCGATGGATACTATTTGGGGACACTGGATGCCGTGAGGGCTAGCCTCCAGTTGGACGCCGGAAGCCAGTGACGTTCGTTGTGAGGCGCGTTTCTCCGTTTTTATCGAGGTATTAGTGTGCCGTACGCGTTGATCGAGCTCGATGCCAGCATGGGGGAGGGGGGAGGCCAGGTACTGCGCTACTCGCTTGCGCTGGCGGCAGTGACGGAGCAGGGAATAAGGCTCTCAAACGTCAGGATCGGAAGGGGAAGGCCCGGGCTGCAGAGACAGCACTTGACCGCCGTCAGGTTGCTCGCGGAGGTTACGCGCGCGGATGTCGAGGGTGACTTCCTTGGCTCCACCGAGATCAAGTTCGTGCCGACCGGAATTTATGGCGGAAGGCGCAGCGTGGATGTGGGTACTGCGGGCTCACTGACGCTCATATTGCAGAGCGTGCTGCCGGTGCTCGCGTTCGCAGATGCGCCCTCGGAGCTCCTACTTAGGGGTGGTACCGATGTCCCCATGAGCCCGACGTATGATTACTTCTCGCATGTGTTCCTGGGGCACCTGCACCGTATGTCGTACCGCGTGGAGCTCACGCTGCATAGGAGGGGACACTATCCCAGGGGCGGCGGAGAAATAATTGCGCGGGTACCCAATCCCGGGGCCCTGAGCCCCCTGAGGGCGGACGACCGGGGCGAAGTCATGCGCGTCGGGGGCAGAAGTCACGCGACCGGATTGCCAAGACATGTAGCGGAGAGGCAGGCGGAAGCGGCCGCGACGGAGCTCAGGAGGAGGCTGTGGGCACCGATCGACATAGATCTGGAGATCGGCGATACGGGTCCCGCGCCCGGATCCGGCATAGCGCTCTGGGCGGCGACGGAGCACTCCGTCCTGGGAGCTGACGCGCTCGGGGAGCGCGGAAAACCCGCGGAAAAGGTCGGGAGGGAGGCGGCCATGGCGCTCCTGGAGGATCTATCGACGGGCGCAGCTCTGGACCGGCATTCATCGGATATGGTAATCCCGTATATGATGTTCGCCGATGGCATCAGCTCCATCACTGGATCTGCCCTGACGTCGCATGCGCGCACGGTGGTGGAGCTCGCTAGGAGGATTACGCCGGAGATCGAAATGAATCTGGAGGGAAATCCCGATGGGCCATTCAGGCTGACCGTGAAGGGGCGCCGGCCCTCACGCGGTTAACGTGACGCTCGGCTTCAGCGTCCTCAGCGCGTCCAGTTTTGAGAGCAGCCCCGCCCTTATCTCGCCTATCCCCTTGGGCTCCAGCAGGGGCCTGCCGTCCTTTATGAGCGGCCTCAGCAGCGGCTCATAGCCGGCCGGCGGGTTCCAGCCCAGGGGCGCTATATAGTCATGCATCGTCGAATAGTTCCGAAAGACATCCTTGGCGCCCGATAGATCGCCGCGTTTGGATCTGGGCCTCAGCCTGCCATCCGGCCCCTCCACCTCCACGACCTTCATGTTGAAGTCTATCGAGGGTGCGTCGGAGACGCTGGTCCCTATCCCGAAGCCGTCGACGGCTTCGGCCAGCTCGACGACCTCCTTCTCGTCGATCCCACCGGAGACGAATATCCTGACGCCCTTTCCTCCCCTGATGTTCAGCTCCCATCTGACCTCCTCTATTATCTTCCTCCACTCGCCCCTGCGGCTCGATGGCGTGTCGAGCCGCACACCGTAGAGCCTTTCGCCGAGCGTCTCGA
>JAWDMO010000011.1:0-25863 GCA_046536535.1 Nitrososphaeria archaeon | reverse complement strand
AGAGGATCGGGGTAGGAACCGCCCCTGGAGCCCGTGGAGCTCCGCCCTCTACCCGCTTTCAGCGGGCAAGGGGGTAATGAAGCGGGAAGCCCTGTCCGCGAGGGCGGGGGTAGTTCACCACTGCGCACATTGCACATTCCTGCGGTGGATATGTGTATCAGACGTAATCATCAAACATTTATTGCCATCGCTTGGATGGCACTCGGCATGGAGCTGAAGCCGTTCACGCTGGGCCTATACTCCGGCGAAGGCCCCGCTAGGGGGCTCATAGCCTCAGCGATCCTCGACAAGGCGCTGAAGGACCGGTATGGGGGATCCGTCCCCATGAGGAGCTTGGTCTTGGTGAGGCGCCTAGATGTGGATATCGATAAGGCCATGGGCCGCGTTCTGGAGGCGCTCTCCAAGGCCGGGGTCGACGTCCCGCCGGCGAGGCTCGCCGACGTGGGCTCGTCGTCGGACGTTGACGCGTACATAGCGTTCACCAGGGATGAGATGCGCACCGTGCCGGGGGATCGTCCCGCATATTTCCTCGGGGACCTGGCAGGGACTCCGGACCGTGAGGTCGAGGATACCTTGGGCGATTTCACGCAGCTGGCGCTGGCCTTGGGCGACGTGGTCGGAAGAGCGCTCCCGTCGATACTCCTGATCTCCAGGTATACTCATATGGGGAAGATCGTCGAGTTGATGAGCGACATTGTCGACCACTACAGGGCTGTCGGGGACGAGATGTCGCGCCTGTCCCGGGGATTCTCCGCCCCCGCGGCCGCGCTGGAGAGGCTGGAGGAGATCGTGCTCGAGATGTCCGCTCCCGAAGGACCGATCAGGAGATATGCGGAGGCCTATGGAAACGTCTGCCTCTGCGGGGGCACCATGCAGCTCGTGAGCGAGAGGTACAGGAACGGCGTTTACGAGCTCACATTCGCGTGCGATAGATGCGGCCGGAGGATAGTCCGGTATCATTGATACGCGGATACGTGCGCAAGGGAAAAATCACTGTCCGGCACACGGCGCGCGTGCTGACGGTCGCTGTACTGGGCCGGAAGAAGAGCGGCAAGACCACGATTATAGAGGGATTGGTCGAGGGATTGACGAAGCGTGGCTGCAGGGTTGCAGTGCTGAAACACATACATCACGATGATTTCGACGTGGACGTCCCGGGAAAGGATACGTGGAGGGCGTTCAGGTCCGGCTCCGTCGCGGTCGTCGGAGCGTCATCCGCGAAGGCATTCATCGAGACCAGGGGGCCGATCCGGCTCCGCGACCTGGTGAGGGCCGTGGAGGAACTCGCATCACCCGACATCGTGCTGCTCGAGGGCTTCAGCGGGGAGATCGGCGAGCTTGACGACGTCAGGGTGATATCGCTGGGCGGTAGGGAATTCAGCGGGAAGCTCCTCTGCGAGTGCAGCGGGCCGGATGACGGGGAGCGCGCGCTGAGGGCTGTGATGGATCTGATTGAAGGCTGCGCCGGCGCGGCGGGCGCCGGATCCGATTGACGGCCGAATATCTCACAATCATACATGCGCTAAATTTATAACCGGACAGGGTCTAGCGGGCGAGGGTTCATAGTGGGTTTAGTGCCCTGGTACATGCGGGTCGCGCACCTGGTGCCGCCCGATGTCGCGCATTCGCTCGCAAGATACGCGCTCTCAGCGCCCTCGCCGGGGCCCTTGGTCGACGAGGGGCTGGAGGTGGAGTTCGCCGGGCTTAGGCTTCCGAACCCGATAGGGCTTGCGGCGGGTTATGACAAGGACGGATACCTGTACCCCGCGTTCTCCCGGTGGGGGATGGGATTTTACATAATAGGTTCAATAACGGCCTTCAGGAGGAGGCCCCTTCCCACGCCTAGGCTCTACATGCCGAGGGATGGCCTATGGATGTTGAACGCGTTCGGACTACCATCGGAGGGCGTCATATCGGCCGTGCGCAGGATGAACGCGCTGCGCGTCGACGTCCCGGTGATCGCGAGCCTCGCCGGGTTCTCGCTCGCCGAGTTCTCGGTCCTCATGAGGGCAGCCGAGGCCCTGCCATCTGTGGGGGCGATGGAGCTTAACGTAAGCTGTCCGCTGTTCGACGATCCGGCCGGGATGGGGGAGCTCGCGGAGCTCGCCTCGCGCACGATACGCAAGCCGGCTCTGATAAAGCTGAGCCCTAGGCACTCGGATATCCTAGAGGACGTGGCGCACATAGCGGACGAACGCGGCCTCGGTATATCCGTGTACAACACGATACCGGTGAGGACGTCGGCATTAGGGGCGGGGAGGGGCGGCATGAGCGGCCTCCCGCTCTACAATAGGATGCTTTCGGCGCTCGCCAGGATAAGGGCAATCTCGGAGGAAATGCCCGTGGTCGCCGTCGGCGGCATAATGACGGGGACGCAGGTGTTGGAGGCGCTGGAGGCCGGCGCCGACGCGGTCGAGGTCCTGACGGCCGTGGCGTTCAGGGGCCCCCTCGCGTTCCGCGAGATGTCCCGGGAACTCTTGGAGGCGTTGAGGGCCAGGGGCTACAGGAGCGCCTCGGAGGCCAGGGGCTACAGGAGCCGGGCGCTCATCGGAGCCGTGTGAGGTCCACGTAGCGCCACCTGGGTCCCAGAAGCGCCGATACGTCAGCGCCATCCGCGCGGAACAGATGCGACGGTCCTCCGGTGTCGGTGTTCCCGAAATCCTCCGCTCCCTCCTCTAAGAGGAGCGAGAGCGCCTCCGCCCACAGCCTTTCCTCGCGTACCCCGTGCACCCCCTCCAGCACATACGCGCCCCGTACCCTGCTGGCGCCCAGGAGGCGGTCAACATGCCACTTCCGCGCTCCGCCGGAGTGCCTTGCGTGCCGGCAGACGCGGCCCCTGAGACCTCCAGGTCCCCCTGCGCTCCCCAGGTAGAGGTATATCCCGGGTTTCACACGTTTCGCGCCGAAGTCGATCGGCTCCTCGAGCGATATGACGAGGACGTATAGCCCCTTGGATGGACCCAGGGACTTGCATCCCATGGTGCGTCACATGGCCCAAGTGCTAATAAGGGTAGCAGCCGACCGCAGCGCGTGCTGAACTGGTTGCGCGGGCGAATCTCGGGCATCCAGGAATCGCTGGGCCGGGCTGCAGCGTCGCTGATGCCCAACCCATCGGCGTGGACGGCCGCCGGGTTCCTGCTTTCGGTCGCGGCCGGGCTCGCATACTGGAGGGGGCCGGTCGCGGCCGGGGGCCTCCTGCTCCTGGCCTCGGGCTTCCTGGATTTGGTTGACGGTGCCGTGGCGCGCGCCACCGGCAGGGTCAGCCACGCCGGCGCATTCATGGACTCCAGCCTCGACAGGTTCGCCGAGATAGCGGCGTATGCCGGCCTGGCGGCCGGCGCCCGCTCGCCCCAGCTGCTGGTGCTCCTCGCGCTCGGGCTCTCGCTGACGGTCAGCTATCTGAGGGCTAGGCTCGAATCGCTTTCCCGCGACAGGCCGAGAGGGCTGGAGCTGGGCGAGAGGGCGGAGAGGCTCCTCGCGCTCGGCATACTGAGTGCCGCCGGATTCGTCGAGGTCGGAGTCATCGTGGTGCTGGCGCTGGCGCTCGAGGCTACCGTGGAGAGGTTCATCCTTTACTGGCGCCATCTGAGAAATGCATGAGGCCTGCGCATTGGGTCAACATGACCCACTAGTCATGAATATGAATAAAAGATGTCACGAATCGATACCCGCCCGAGGGACATCCGTTCCTTCAGCTCATGGCGATTTCAGGATCACTGCACCTTCTCCTTGTCTAGGACCTCGACCCTGACCCTGCCCTTCAGGATATCCCTGAACCTCTCGGCGTCCCCTCTGCCACCGACTATTGCGCCCCAGTGCATGGGTATAGCTATCTCGGGCGATATGTCGAGGGCGGCCTCCGCGGCCTCCTCGGGCGTCATGACATAGGTGCCGCTGGTCGGGAGCAGCGCCACGGTGACCCTGCCCTTCAGCTCCCTCATCTCCGGTATGTGATCGGTGTCGCCCGCGTGGTACACGGTGACGTCGCCTAACTTTATCAGGAAACCGACTCCCCCATAATTTCTAGGGTGAAACGGCTCTCCGGGCGCCCTGAACTTGTTCACGTTGTAAGCGGGCACCGCGGCTATCTCCACTCCCTTCACCGATACAGAGGACCCCGGCGATAGGAACGTCGTCCTCCCCACCGGCACCTTTCCCCTGCAGTTGCCCGACGCCACGACGTCGGTCCCGGGGCCCGCGACCTTGCGCAGGTCGTCCGGGCTCAGGTGGTCGAAGTGCTCATGGCTTATGGTGACAACGTCGCCCTGCGGGTACCTGGATTGCGGTAGTTTGAACGGATCAGTGTAGATCCTCACGTTTCCACCCTCAATGAGAAAGGCGTCGTGCTCCAGATATGTTATCCTGACGCCCTTAAACTCCAGAGGCATTGCCGCCCATATACCCTCGGCTGGCAATAAGCGTTGCTGCGATCGCCTGAGTTAAGTTTAAATAGCAATATTGCCATTTCAAGAAGGAGGTTCGAATTCAGAAATTGGCGCCTGAATCGTTCCCCCTGTGCGTGTCCCCCGACCACGTGATGGGCCTCTTGGGCTACCTCAGCGGGCTGGGCGGGGTGGCTGACGCAGGCACGTTCAATAGGGCATCCGGCGTAGATCTCGACCTGTTACCCCACGCCCTGAGGGCGGCCGAGATGCTCGGGCTCGTCGAGGTAGACTCGGGCTATATAATGCTCTCGAGGCTGGGGAAGGGGCTCAGCAACGAGACCGCGAGACATGCCAGGAAGGCGCTCGGTGAGATCTTGGTGAACGTGGAGCCGTTCGGGAGGATCCTGCGCGCGCTGAGGGATAGGAGAATCCTGAGGCGCGAGGAGGTCATGGAGCTCATGAGGGGCTATCATTACTGGGAGGGCGACGACGATGCGGAGAGGGGCTTCCGCTGCCTGCTTTCATGGCTCCTCTACGCGCATCTAGCGGATTACGACCCGGAGGAGGAGGTATTGAAGCTCCCGCGCGAGCGCAGGGTTAGGTCGGGGACGTCCTGAGGCAACCGATCAGCCGCGCGTGAGCAGCCTGGTCCTATCCTCGTATCCCACCACGACGGCGTCCGCCAGCCCTAGGAAGAACCCCGTCTCCACGACGCCCGGAAGGGATCTTATATCGACGTCCAGATTCCTATAGTCGACGCCCGGCGGCAGATCCACGTCCAGCAGATATCCCCTCGTATCCGACATCAGCGGGCCGCGCTTCCCCGGGCACGCGCGCTCCGAGCTGTGGAGCCCCATCTCCTCCAGGCGTCCCGCGACGAGCCCGATGGCCTCCGGGAGCACCTCAACGGGGACTGGACCCCTCTCGCCCAGCCTTGATACGAGCTTGGATTCGTCCACGAGGAATATCCTTCTCCTGGAGTAGTGCGCCAGGATCTTCTCCATGGTGAGCGCGCCGCCCCTTCCCTTTATCATGTCTAGGTTACCGTCCACCTCGTCCGCGCCGTCGATGTAGATATCAATCGACCTCACGGACGACGGGTGCGCGACCCTGAACCCCCTGCGCGAGAGCGCCTCGGCGGTCTCTACTGACGACGGCACGTAAATCCTGTCGTCCGGCTCCAGTATTCCCACCAGTTCCATGACCGTTGATCCGGTCCCGATCCCCACCACCCTGGATCCGCCTAGGAAGTTAAGGGCGCCCTCCGCCGCCCTCCTCTTCGAGGCCATGCCGGGATCCCGGCGCGGTCGGATTAAAGCTTTAACAATTAAGCGGACCTGGGAAACGGTGAAAACTCGCGCAATTTATTTGTTATACGGATCAGTTTCCCATATATTATAGCTAATGCTCGAATATGCACGTGGTATATGCATGCTAGGATGCCGGAGTTACCTCCCCTCCCGGACTACTTCGCGCGCAAGTCACCGGCATGTTTACGGAGCGGTATTTGATAGTGGTCTTCGAGGGCCTGAACATAGGGGGCATTCCGAAGAACCGTTCCCTTGCACCGGCGATGGTTGAAATGGACCCCCCACCGGGAAATGCCGCGCCGGTCCGCCCCGTGGACTGCGAGGGCGAAGAGGCGAGGTCGTGATTTCGCGGAGATACCAGGGGCGCGGGGGGAGTTGGTCGAGTCTAAAACCTATATCAGAAGGGAACCTCCTTGCCTGGTCGGAACGGGCCCTCGCGGATGCAGAATAAAATAATTATCCATGTGAGGATGAACGGGTTCGGCCGAGGACGTGAGAGGCGCGCGTCCTAAGACGTGGATAGCTCACGCGCGCTCGGATTAGCCACGGCGCATCATCGATCAGAAGACTGGCCGACCTTCTCCTCACGGCGCGCTGCGTAACCGCGGTCATTGGATCAGATAACGTTTGCCCCGGCGGTCACTTTGCCTTCCCGGCGCATGTCTTCACGACGTCGCCCGGCAAACGATATTTAACCCGCGCGCCCGGCCCCCTGACGTGAAGTTCACGGGTGACGCGGTCTACAGGTTCAACAGGGAGCTGCCGCGGGAGGTCGTGGATTCCCTACCTGCGTTCGTCGACGAGCTGAACGGAAGGGTGCTGGGAGGCATCGATGCCCGGGTGATTTCATACTCGGCGTCGGGCGACGTGCTGAGGCTCGGAATGGAGACCGGGAGACGCGTGAAGATACACAACGCCGCCCTCAGGGTCAGGAATCACATGGAGGGCACCTGGGGCAGGGCTCACAGGCTCGGGGTCAGGGAGGTCGCGCTGGAGGGCGTGACCGTGGAGCTGGATAGGGAGTACGGCGTCTCCCTGAGGCTCCCATACATCGCGGGCACGTCGTCGGAGGGCGGGAGGACCCGCATATCGCTCGTGAGGCTCGGTGAATCCGATATGAAGAAGCCCGTGCTAGACAGGCTCCTGAAGCTCCTGGAGGATAAGGAGGCCAGGGCCGCCTGGGGCGGAAAGGCGGAGCACTGGACCCTCATCAGGGGAAGCGCCGAGAAGGAGCCGCGCTACATGGACGATCCGAACAAGCTACTGGAGGCCTCTGGACTGATAAAGAGGTTCTCGATCGGCCAGTGGGTTTACACGCCCACTTTCTACGCGCTCCTGAAGCCGCTGGCCGACCTGTTCGTTGAGGAGGTGATCAGGCCCCTCGGGTTTCGCGAGGCCGTGTTCCCGAAGATGTATCCGTTGGACGTGGGGCTGAAGACCGGACATCTGAAGGGGACGATAAACTCGATGCTCTTCGCGACATTTCCGCGGTCCTACGATATATCGGAGTTCGAGGACGTGATAGACTACATGTCCGTCACGGACGAGGTCCCGGTGGAGGATCTGGCAAGGAAGCTCGAGCTGCCCAACAGCTTCCTGTGCTACGCGCAGTGCGAGCCGTTCTACTGGTTCTTCGGCGGCGAGGTCGTGGACGACGGGGGGCTGCCCGTCAAGTGGTTCGATCGCTCCGGTCCCTCCTACAGGTGGGAGTCCGGCGGCATCTACGGAATAGAGAGGATGGTAGAGTTCCACAGGATAGAGGTGGTATGGATGGGGAGGACCGAGCAGGCCGTGGAAGTGAGGAATCAGCTGCTGGATGGATACAGGAGGTTCATGGACGATGTCCTGGACCTCGAGTGGAGGTGGGCATGGGTAACCCCGTTCTACCTGGAGCAGTCGGGCGAGGTGGAGGTCGGGGAGGGCGCGAAGCCGGACATAGATCAGCCCGGCACGATAGACTTCGAGTCGTGGCTGCCGTACAAGGGGGACCGCGGGGATCGCAGATCGTGGCTCGAGATAGGGAACATATCGATACATGGGACGAAGTACACGAAGCCTTTCCGCGTCAGGCATAACAGGGATGAGACCGTGTGGACCGGGTGCTCGGGCTTCGGCACGCAGAGGTGGCTTCTTGCGCTGCTCTCCCAGAGGGGATTCGACCCATCGAACTGGCCCAGGAAGTACAGGGACAAGGTGGCTGAACATGGTATACCGGGTCCTGTGGAGGAGGTCACCTATCCGAAGGGCGAGGACGGCGCAAGGGCACTTCGCTATCTGGTGGACTTGTTCTCGGGCGCGGGCCTCATGGAGCGCTGACTGCGGGCGGGGATTCCCAGCAGCTCGGGCGCCAGCCGCCTCATCCTATATGGACCGTCGGATTCCAGTTCCAGGAGCCGGGCCTTGACGGCGGGGCCTCCCGAGCTGTACCCTCCGAGGCCGTCCTTCGACACGACCCTATGGCACGGCACGATCACCGCGCGATCGTTCCCCGCCAGAAGGCGGCCCACGAACCTGGGGCTGACCCCCAGGAGCCTCGCCATCTCACCGTATGTGGTGACCTCGCCGGGCTCCAGCATGAGCAGGAGTGCCCCGAGGACCTCGGCGTAGTCGTCCATCCCCGCGGCCCTGGCGCGCATCCCCCTCGCGTCCTCCTCTATGACGAGCAGCGGCATCACCATGCTTATAAGCTCGCCCATATATAACAGGACAGGGTAGGATTGCTCGCACCCGGATATAGAGTTCTGGTGACCGCCTCGTCCAAGGGACTCGGGAAGGCAACGGCCAGGAAGTTCCTCGAGGAGGGCGCGGCGGCCGTCACGATATCCAGCAGGGACAGGGAGGGCCTCAACGCAACGGCGAGGGAACTCTCCAGGGTGGGGGGCGGCAGCGTGCACGCGGTGCCGGCCGACCTCACGGTGAGGGAGCAGGTCGAGGGGCTCGTGGACAGGGCCCACGGGCTCATGGGCGGCCTCGACTCGATCGTATATGTGACGGGCCCCCCGAGGGCCGGGAGGTTCGCGGAGCTCGGGCCGGACGACTGGGATTACGCGTCCAGGCTCCTGGTGCTGAGCGCCGTCTGGATCACGTACAGGGCCATCGACCGGCTCAGGAGGCCCGGGGGAAGCATAGTGTACATGGCGAGCACGTCGATAGCGGAGGCAAACCTGGACCTCGCGCTCAGCACTGTGCTGAGGAGCAGCCTGTCCGGGCTCCTTAGGGTTGTGTCGCACGAGGCCGGGGCGCTCGGGCTCAGGGCGAACATGGTGCTCCCGGGGCTCGCGAGGACGGACAGGATGGAGGCGCTGGTGCGCAGGACATCGGAGGCCAGGGGCGTGAGCCCCGGGGAGGCCGAGCGCGTCCTGACGTCCGGGATACCCCTCGGAAGGGCGGCCGATCCATCGGAGGTGGCATCGGTGGCCGTATTCCTGGCGAGCGACGCCGCGCGCTACGTGAACGGCGCTACCGTGGCGGTTGATGGAGGATCGATGCTCCGCATACTGTGACGATCCAAGCGCAGATACGTGGATGTTACCATCATTAACATAATATTTAATAATAGCCGGGATACTGTAATCTATTGTGAGCTCGGAGTTAGAGGCTCCCCTGCTCGCCAGATGGCTTTCCGGCGTGGGCATAATGGCCCACCTGCTCCTCGCGTCGATGTTCATAGGGACGATAACGTTCGCCGTCGTCGCCGAGTACAGGTACCTGAGGACGGGGGATGCGGACTGGAACGCGCTGGCGAGGACGTTCGCCGTCATAGCGACGATATTCCTCGGGGTGGGGGCAGCGTTCGGCACGCTGGTCGAGTTCGGGCTCGTGGTGCTCTGGAGCAATTTCGTCACGCTCATAGGATCGGGCTTGGTGCTGCCGTTCTATTTCGAGCTGTACGCGTTCCTGATGGAGGTCGTGCTCGTCCCCATCTACGTGCTGACCTGGAGGAAGTTCCGGAACGCGTGGTATCACTGGCTCGTAGGGGTGGTGGCCGCGCTGGGCGCGCTCTACAGCGCCTTCAACATACTGGCCGTGATGGCATCCATGAGCATGAGGCCCCCGGGGCTCGAGATAGTGCAGCTTCCCCAGTCGATAGGCCAGGTCATACACTACGCGGCGGTCTTCACGTCCCCCGCCGGCGTGCTGAACATGTTCTGGTGGGGCGCTGAGGAGTTCATATTTCACGGGATACTGGCCGCGCTGATACTGAGCTGGTCCGGAATAGCCGGGATCACGATCTACAGCCACCGGAGGAGCCCGAAGCCGTACAAGCTGAAGGCGCTGAGGACCATACTCCCGGCGTTGACGGGGCTGATAGCGATCGAGGGATTCGTGATGGGCCACCTCCAGGGGGAGCTCGTGGCGCAGCTCGATCCGCTGAAGCTCGCGGCCATAGAGGGGATGTCCTGGAGCGGGCTGAAGGTGGATCCGCTGCTGAGCCTCCTCGCGTACGGCGATACCACACACGCGTTCTGGGGGTACTTCAGCTGGCCCGCCTCCATCAGGCCCCCGCAGTTCCTCCCGGCGTTCTACCTCGGGTTCATGGTCGCGGGCGGCGTGCTCCTGGGCGCGTGGTCCCTGGGCCTCACCCTATACTACTACGGCCTCCACAAGATCAGGGGCCTGGGATGGATCGGGAGAATCGAGCGCCTGCTCGTCGGGGGTGCCCCCTACGCGCTCGTGTTGCTGGCGGCTCTCGCGTCCATAGGAGGCGCGGTGACGGCGGAGGTCGGGAGGCAGCCCTTCATACTGGTGAAGGCAGTCCCCTCGACGACCGGACCTCCGGATATAACCGGCATACCCGTGGGGCCGGGGCTCTACAATCCGACGCTGACGCTGGCGCCATGGCTCGCCGCGCTCGTATTCGCGGTAGAGCTCATCATGCCGGCCCTTGCGATATACATGGTGTATCTCTACGTCAACAGGAGGGTGATCGAATGAACGCCGTGTGGATAGCTACGGTGTTCCTCGCGTGGGTCTTCGGGGTCCACATACCGCTCGTGTACACGGTGCTGGGGATCATCTGGACCCTCCCGGCCATGGAGTACGCATCGCGCCGCGACGGACGCTACAACGATGCGGTGAAGGGCATCGCGCGGTACCTCATAGCGATATATGCTGTGGGCGGCGTCTTCGGCACCGTTATCACGGTGTTTCTGGCCGGTATGCTCCCCGTGTTCACGAACCTGGCGGGGGTACTCCTCTGGCCCGTGTGGGCCACCGCGATAGCGTTCGGCGTCGCCGTGGCGCTTCCCCTCATAGGATATTGGTACAGGACGCTGGGCTCATGGAGCCCCGGAAGGCACGTCGCGCTCGGATTTCTCACGGCCGGCTTCACGACGGTTATCCCGATGATGTTCAGGCTGGTGTTCGCTGTCGTCAACTATCCCGCCGGCGTCGACGTCGTGAAGGATCCATCATCGCTCGTGGGATTCGACCTGGTGGTCCACAACTACTGGTCGCTCTTCTCCAACCCTACCTATCCACCGCTGATCCTGGCGACGCTGCTCGGCGCCGTCGCGTTCGCCAACGCCCTGATAGCGTTCGTCTACGGCTACAGGGGCGTCCGCCCGGAGGCGGCGTCCATCTCCCGGAGGATCGCGCTATCGTTCGGCGCTGCGTCGGCGCTCTCGGGCGTCTGGTATCTCGTGGAGCTCTACTACTACGCGCCGACGATGGCGTGGGCTATCCTGGGCACCAGACCCCCGACGATTCCCGCGGCGCTCGCGCCGGTCTACGAGCCCACGTACTCGCTGACGGCGGCGTTTGCCGCGATCATAGCCCTTGGGCTGATGTCCGCAGCCCTGCTCGCCCTCTCCGAGAGGATCAGGAACAGGGCTTTGAACGCCCTCGGGATGCTCGCTTCCATAGCGCTGGTGATAGACGTCGAGGAGGTGAACCTGCTCGCGCACCTCCCATACGCGATAATTCCACCCGTATCAGCGGCCGAGGCGCTCGCCTCCGAGTACGGGGTGAGCTTCGCGCTGACGGTCGCCAAGGTCCTGAGCGCCTCCACGATGGCGAGCACCCTCAACGCGCTGGCCGTATTCGTCTCGGCGGATCCGGCGGTCCTCTACTTCTCGATAGCGTTCTTCACCCTCTTCACGATCATGGTCCTCGTCGGCATTTACGTGGTCCTGTCGTGGAGGAGTTCCGGCTCCGGTTAGCGTATAGGCACGGGACATCGGACGTGCGCGCATGGCATCCGGGTCCACCGGAATAGCGCGCTTGACAGCGCTCGGGGTGCTCAGGACCTTCGCCATATCGCTCGTCACGCCGTACGTGGGGCTGGTGCTCTACTCCAGGGGGATGCCGATAGGGGAGGTCGGGGCATACTACCTGGTGCTCGGGGCGGCGTCTGCCCTAGGACAGCTGGCCGGGGGGACGGCGTCCGACCGCGTCGGCAGGAGGCGCGTCATGGCCGCGGCCCTGGCGCTCTCGGGGGCGGCCCTGGCGTTCATGGGCCTGTCCCTGGAGTTCCCGGGTTACTCGGCGTTCGCGGCCGCGACGGCGGCGGAGAACCTGTTCGGCGGCCTGTCGTTCTCGGCGTTCAACACGATGGTGGGGGACCGCGGAAGCGGACTCGGCGAGATGATAAGGAACTACGGAACCGTCAGGATAGGGATAAACCTCGGGTGGGCGCTCGGGCCGCTCGTCGGCGGCGTCCTCGCAGATGCCCTGGGGTACGAGGTCGCGTTTATAATATCGGGCGCGGCCCTCGCGGCCTCCGCGCTGTTCGCGCTGACGGTGGAGCCGACGGGCACCGTGGGGCGGCCCGGGATCCCGGACCGCGGATATTTCGGGCGCATCTCCCCGTTCGTACTCCTCTACGCGTTCATAGCGCAGTTCGGCCTGACGCTCACGGTGTTCGAGAGCGCCGTGGGCGGACTGAGCCTCGCCGGGATCGGGTCGCTCTACACGGTGAACGGGTTGATGGTCGTGGCCCTCCAGTACCCCATATCCAGGATGGCCTCGCGCAGGGGCACCCTGAGATGGCTCTACACGGGCATCGCGTTCTACGCCGCGGGGTTCACGATGCTGGCGTTCGGCCGGTCGCTCCCGTGGGCCATGTTATCCGTGGCCGTGCTGACCGTGGGCGAGGACTTCACGTCGCCGGTGGTCTCCGCGATAGCGAACGCGCTCGCTGATCCGGCCAAGAGGGGCTCCTACCTGGGGGCGTTCGGCATGTTCACCGGATTCTCGAGATCCATCGGCGCGTTCTACGGAGGGGTTGCAATGTCAGCTTTCCTGAGGGACCCCGTTGCGCTGTGGGGTTCCATAGACGCGCTCGGCGCCGCGTCCGCGGCGTCGGCCGCCGCCATCCTGGGCCCCGCGCTGCGCCGCGTGAGAAGGTGAACGCAAGATGCCGTTTCCTCCGAATCACGCCCATTCCCATCGGCGGATCCCCGTTGCGCACTGTTGGGGTCATTTCCCGGGGCGGAACCGCGGCTCCGGACGCCCCCTGCTTAAGGGATAATAGAGCCCACGCGCCACCGTCCGCGGCATGGCCGTGTACCCCGTGTACGCGATCCGCGACGCGCCCCGCGACCTCATCGAGAGGGTCCTCAGGAGGTCTGAGCTGGACATCTCCGGCATAGAGCCGAATGTGCGCCGCATAATAGATGACGTGAAGGAGAGGGGCGACGAGGCAATAGTCGAGTTCCTCTCGTCCCAGGTGGGCAGGCGCGTGAGGCCTGAGGAGATATCCGTGAGGCCCGAGGAGATATCCGAGGCCTACAGGCTTGTGGACGACGCGGCGCTCTCCGCTATTAAGCACATGATAGCCAACGTCAGGAGGTTCCATGAAGCGCTGATGCCCAGGGGGTTCACGATCGAGGTGGAGCCGGGCCTCCGGGCGGGGATGGACGTCTTCCCCCTGGACTCCGCCGGGCTCTACGTCCCCGCGGGGAAGGCCAGCTATCCATCGGTGTCCGTCATGGTGACGGTGCCGGCGAGCGTAGCTCGGGTGCCGAGGATAGCCGTGGCATCGCCGCCCTGGGGGAACGACATGAAGATGGAGCCCGCGACCCTCGTCGCGGCGCACCTCTCCGGGGCGCATGAATTTTACATAATGGGGGGGGCGCACGCGGTCGCGGCGTTCGCCCTCGGGACGCGCACGGTGAAGCGCGCGGACGTGATCGCGGGCCCGGGTGGCCCGTGGACGTACGCGGCGAAGAGGCTCGTCAGGGACCTCGTGAGAGTCGATCTCCCCGCGGGCCCCAGCGAAGCGCTCGTAATAGCCGATGGGACCGTGGATCCCGGGATAGTCGCGTGGGACGTCCTGAACGAGGCCGAGCACGGCCCCGATTCCTCGGCTGTCCTAGTGACCACTTCAATGGAGCACGCGCTCAGGGTGGCGGAGGCGATCGATCGCGCCATCCAGGAGCTTCCCGAACCCAGGAGATCCTACGTACTGGCGAACGCCGGAAAGTACAGCGCGATATTCGTGGCTTCCTCGATGGACGAGGCCATCGACTTCGCCAACACATATGCGGCGGAGCACCTGCTGATAGACAGCTCACGCGCGGATGAGATCTACAGATCCTACAGGGGAAGGCTGAGAAACTTCGGCACCGTCTGCCTGGGTACCCCGATATCGGCCGGCAATTACGGGCTCGGGCCGAACGCGACCCTGCCGACGGGCGGGTACGCGCGGCTCTACTCCGGCCTGAGCGTGGATGCGTTCCTCAGGAAGCCGACGATAGAGGCGGCGACCGCTGAGGGGCTCAGGGACTTCGCGGGCGTCGTGCTGACCATGGCGGAGCACGAAGGGTTCCCGAGCCACGCGAGGTCGGTCGAGGCCAGGCTCGGCCAAACGGACAAATAGGCCCGGGCCATATCCGGCGCGTGAGCCTCGGGATAAGCGTCACGGGCTCATCCCCCGGGTACGCGTCCGTCGAGAGGAGGACATCCGAGACGACCGTCCGTGTGGCGGTCGAGGAGGGGCCCAGGAGAGCTCCGCGGATATCCACCGGATCGCCGTTCCTGGATCACATGGTGGAGATACTGGCATTCTACATGGAGATGAACGTCGATGCATCGGTCGAGTCATCGAGGAGGCTCATGCATACGGTGGCCGAGGACCTGGGGATATCGCTGGGGGCGGCGCTCAGGTCCATGGCCGAGGAGAGGATCGCCGCGACTGGGTGCAGATGCCAAGGATTCGCGCAGGCGGTGCTCGACGAAGCGTATTCCCAGGCGCGCGTCTCATACGAGGGGAGGGCCCTCGCCGTAGTGGAGAGGTCCATCGAGCGCTTCGGCTACGTGGAGGACCTGCAGGAGGAATTTCTGGTCGCATTCATGGAGGGGATGGCGCAGGGTATGAGGGCCACCATACACGTCGACCTCATGAGGGGGAGGGATCCGCACCATGCGTGGGAGTCCGCCTTCAGGGCGCTGGGCGCGGCCCTCAGGGCAGCGTTGGAGCGGGATGAATGGAGGAGGGGATCGGTGGCGGGCGTCAAGGGAACCGCCGACTGAGGGCGGGGTTCCCCCAAATTCCGGCTTCAGTATCATCGATCGATCAGCCCAGCGTAAAGGGGCCCGGGCGTAAACGTAAAGGATTTTACATGGATTGTTAGTACCACGTCCATTGGACATAGACTGCGGCGCCGTGCAGCAGCTGGGGGAGTCCATATTCAAGTATTGCGATCCCCGCGTAAGATCGGCGCTGAGGACTATGCTGAAATCCCAGGCACCGCTGACCGCGCGGCAGCTCGCGGAGAGATCAGGGCTCGGCGCGGCGGATGTGGAATGGGTTCTGGGCCAGCTCTCGGGGGTTCTCAGGGTCTCCGGGATCGCGTACAGGGCGATCGCGTCGTCCACCGGGGACTCCGAATTCTACGCGCGGCTCAGCTGCCCCTTCTGCGGTTCGCAGGATCTAGAAAGGGAGGAACTGGTGGAGCACACGGACTGCGGCTACGTGGGGAGGCTGTCCGACTTCGGAAAGGAGGGATCCATGCGCTGTCCCAGGTGCGGCGCCTCTGTCGACGCCGGATCCCTCAGGGCCATAGGCTTCTGGTATCAGTGCAACAGTTGCCATCAGACGTTTCCCCGCCCCAATCTATCGCTCGTGGGCGCGTCCTCGGGGAGGGAGGTCTCGCCGGAACAGCTGGAGCCCGTTAAGGACGTGAGCTATGAGGTCCCCGAGGAGCTCAGGCCCGCGCTATCAGGGCTCATGGAGCTCCTCGACGAGCTGGAGGCCTCCGCATCCTCGAGGGGATACAGATCCATGGGTCCCTTCAGGATCAGGGGGAAGTCGGGGGTCGAGCACGAGTTCTGCTCCGAACTCGACGGTAACGGATCCAAGATTCTAGTGGACGTGGCCCTGTGCGGCGATCCATCGAGGACCATCAGGTACGTGACCAAGGCGTTCGATGCATCGTCGGAGTTCCCCGTGGTCCTCCTGGTGGCGCCCGAGGTGGAGGACGCGACGCTGAAGATTCTGATGGCGGCCGCGCTCCCGGGGCTGAAGGTCCGCATAGCGACGGCGAAGGACCCGGCCGAGTTGCCGTCCATCCTAGGGAGGACGCTGGACGGCGGATTTCCCCCGCAGGAGGCGGCGCACGGGCTCTGAGTTATCAGATGAAGTGGGTTGGGGCTGGGAAAACCCGCGCAATTTACGGTCGGGGCG
This sequence comes from Nitrososphaeria archaeon, assembly GCA_046536535.1. Lineage (GTDB taxonomy): Archaea > Thermoproteota > Nitrososphaeria > Conexivisphaerales > Conexivisphaeraceae > Conexivisphaera. The sequence goes on along the minus strand of JAWDMO010000011.1, from coordinate 9,541 downwards.
AATCCGTTCCCCCAGGCTTAAATATGCACCCCGTGGATGTGTTATCCCGATGTCCTTAGCCGGTCAACTCGCCGGGAATGATGGGCGGGGACCGATCCCCCCAGCGATGCCGGAGGAGGACGTCCGCGGAGCGGAACCTATAGGGGGGAGGAAGCCGGAAATAGCAGGTCCTCGCGCAGCGCCTCCGCTTGAATCCACCAGGCCAGGATACGTGAGGGTGGGGCACAACTCCGCGGTCGAGATCTGCAGGTGGACCAGGAGCGCGATCCTCGGAGGCAGCGCGTGTTACAAGCGCTGGTACGGCGTCTCGAGCCACAGGTGCATCCAGATGACTCCGAACGTGGGGCTCTGCAACTTCCAGTGTCCATTCTGCTGGAGGCCGCACGGGGGGCGCGGGGGGCCGGTCGCGTGGGATGAACCCGACGCGGTCGTGGAGGGGATGATAGAGGCCCAGCGCAGGCTCCTGATCGGTTACAAGGGCAATCCATCGGTCGACGGGCGCAGGTTCCTCGAGGCCATGTTCCCCAGGCATGTCGCGATAAGCCTGGATGGGGAACCCACAATATACCCGCGGCTCCAGGAGCTGATAGCGGCTATCAGGGGGAGGGGGATGACCGCCTTCCTGGTGACGAACGGAAGCATGCCGCGCAGGCTGCGGGAACTCCTCGGGGGGGCACCCCCGCACAATCTGTACATAAGCCTCTACGGCCCATCCGAGAGCGTGTTCTCGGCGGCCGCGCGCCCGCTCTTCGACGGCGCGTGGGGGAGGGTCATGGAGAGCATCTCGATGATGGGCGATTTCGAGGATCGGGGATCCAACACGATCCTCAGGCTGACGCTGGTGAAGGGCCTGAACATCGCGGATCCGGACGGCTATGCCGCGGCCATCAGGAGGGGGATGCCGATGTTCGTCGAGCTGAAGGGATACACATGGGTGGGGGGGAGCACCGGGAGGTTGCGGATAGACGCGATGCCGTCGCTGGACGACCTGAGGGCGTTCGCGTCGGAGGTGGAGTCGCGCACCGGATACAGGACAGCCGAGGTGGATTCCAGGAGCAGGGTCATCATGCTGGCCAGGGATGGGCGCGCCCTAGAGGAGGCCGAGGAGGCCGCGGAGCGCATCGGGAAGAGGATCGACGAACTGGACGCGGGATGGATCACGCGCTACAGCGGCCCGGAGGACTTCAGGACGGTGAGGGGTGGAGCGCCGCCCTGGCCCGGCGGATGGATCTAGGGTGGAGGAGTACTGGTCAGATATGACGATCGACCGACCGCCTCCGCGCCCGCGAGCTCATGTGTGCATCGATCCGGGGAGGACGCCCCGCGCCCCGGGGAGGATCGCGCCCCGTGCGATCCTCCCCATATGACCGGCACGTGGAGGCGGGCCAAAGCTTTAGAGCCGCGCCGCACCCCACAGCAGCCGTGTACAGGGTCGGGGTCCTGTCGCTCCAGGGCTATCGCGCATGGACGGAGAGCATAGGGGACGACAGGGAGTGGATAATACAGGCCGTGCAGTCGGGGCTGTACGGGCTGATGGCCGCTGAGGCGGCGTCGATCGGGGGATACGCGATACCCCTGAGGTACGATTACATGGTGGTGCTGGATTCGGGCATGGACCAGGAAGGCCTCAGGAGAATAGCGTCAGCGGCATCCTCGATCTCGCCGACGCCCGTATCGATATCCGTCGCGTGTTCGCCAACGCCGGTGGAGGCGCAGGCCAGGGCCTCCGCGAACCCCGGGATTTATGAACGCTGCGTCCCCGATCCCATAGCCGCGGTCCACCTCGACGTGGACGACATATCGTCGAGGACGCCCGGGGAGTCCGCGTATGCGACGTTCGAGTACGCGCTGAAGATCTTCTGCGGCGCCGCGGAAGCGGCCGCATCGCTCGGCGGATTCGCGCAGTACCTCGGGGGGGATAACGTGGTCGCGTTCCTGCCCGGGGGTTCGCTCGACGCGTTCATGGATTACGCCCGGGGGCTCGAGGGGGTGAAGGCCGGGGTCGGGGTTCACAGGAGCCCCAGGGAGGCCATGGCGCTCGCCGCGCGCGGCCTCAGATCGATAAGGGCGTCCAGATCCGCGCAGGGGGGGATCGACCGCGACCGAGTCGTACAGGTTCTCGCTGGCGTTCGTCGGCGAGGACTACGAGCCGGTCGAGGACGTGTACGTGGAGATCGACGACGGGGGCGTCATATCCAGCATAGGGAGGGGATCCGGCGGGATCCGCGTCGGCGGCGTCGCCCTTCCGGGGCCCGTGAACGCGCACGTGCACACGGGCGACTACGCGCTCGCCGGGGCCGGGCTTCAGCTCCCCGTGGAGGATCTGGTGGCGCCGCCGGGCGGCCTCAAGCACAGGCTCCTGGGATCCATGGGGCCGGGGGAGCTGGAGCGCAGCATAGAGGGAGCGCTCCGTTACATGGAGTCGACCGGATCGCTGGTCGCGGCGGATTTCAGGGAGGGAGGAGTCGACGGGGTCCTGGCGGCGCGGCGCGCGTCGTCGAGGGTCGGCCATCGTCTCCTGATCCTCGGAAGGCCCGCCGCCGGCGACGATCCGGGCGCGCTCCTCGACGCGGCCGACGGCCTGGGGCTCAGCAGCCCCCTCGACTACCGGGAATCCCTCGGGAAGCTGATCGCGGCGGCATCGTCCAGGGGGAAGCTGATCGCGGCGCACGTCGCGGAGACGGCCGCATCGCGCGAGTCCGGGGATCTGGAGGCGCTGATGGATGCCGGCAGGCCGAGCTTCGTGGTGCACGGGACCCACCTATCCGAGGAGGACCTCGCGGCGCTGGCCGACGCGCGCGTCGGCATCGTCGCATGTCCCAGGGCCAACGCGTTCTTCTCGGGCTCGAATCCTCCGCTGGCGGCGGCCCTCAGGGCGGGGGTGGAGCTGGCGCTCGGGACGGACAACGCGGGATGGGTGGCGCCCGACATGTGGAGGGAGATGGAGGCGGCACTCCGCCTGCTCAGGAGGCAGGATCCTCCGCTGGCGGACCCCAGGGCCGTGCTCAGGATGTCCTCGCTCTCGGGGGCGAGGATCCTCGGGCTCGAGCGCGTGGGCCTGATAGATGAGGGGTGGTTTGCGCACATGGCGATCCTCGACGAATCGGCGGTCTCGCCGTCGATTGACAGGCTGTCGGCCGCCGTCCTCAGGGGGGGAGCGGGGCACGTCAGGGCTGCGATAGGATGGTGGGCCAGATGAAGCCGCGCGCGGTCGCGTTCTCCACGGCGTCGGTCGACGGCAGGATATACTCCGCCGGGGTCGAGAGGCTCTCGTGTCCACATGACCTGAGGAGGCTCCACTCCCTCAGGGCCTCCTCCGACGCGGTCATGGTGGGCGCTACCACGGTCATAGTGGACGATCCGCTCCTCACGGTCAGGCTGGTTGAGGCCGACGCGGGGAACCCGCTGAGGGTGATCGTGGACGGCGCGCTCAGATCTCCGCCCTCGTCCAGGGTCTTCGATACGTCGGAGGCGCCCACGCTCGTGGTGACCACCTCCGCCGCGCCGCGCCGCCGGATAGAGGCCCTCAGGAGGAGGGGGGTGGAGGTCATGGAGCTGGGCGAGGGCCCATCCGTTGACCTCGGGCGCGCCATGGATGCGCTGGGCGACGCCGGGATCGGCACGGTGCTCGTGGAGGGCGGCGGGACCCTCACGTGGGGAATGCTATCCTCGGGGCTCCTGGACGAATTGAGGATCACGATATCGCCGGTGGGGCTGGGCCGCGGTCCGTCGCTGCTCGAGGGCGTCGGGAGGCCCGTGGGGCTGGAGCTGATCTCGCACGAGCTCTGCGAGTGCGGACAGGAGGTTCACCTAATATATCGCCCGTTCCCCCGGATGACGCGTGGACGCGGAAAGGGCGATACTTCCCCTGGGGTCCTATGAGGACCACGGTGCCCTTCCTCCCGACACGGACACCAGGATCGCGCTGTGCCTGGCGTCCAGGGTGGCGGCGCTGACCGGATGGGAGGTGCTCCCGGCCATCCCCTACGGGTTCTCGCCCGAGCATTCCCCGAGGTCGATATGGATAGGCGCCTCCTCCTACATGGAGCTCCTGAAGTCGTTGCTGCTGACGGCCGGGCGCAAATCCGTGCTGCTGATCAACGGACACGGCGGCAACAGGCCCCTGGCGCGGGCCGCGTCATTCGAGCTCATGGGCGCGGTTTCGCTGGATCTCCTCGACGTTTGGGGCGCGGTTTCGTCCATCCTCGGTATAGGCGGCGCTATTATACACGCCGGCCCGGTCGAGGCATCCCTCGCGTCGGCATGCGGCGTGGAGATATCGGGATACGCCGAGGTCCCCCGCGACTCCGTCCTGGAGCGCGTGAGGGCCGCCGCCGAGGTCCCCCCGTCCCCGGAGGCCCCCTGGAGATCCGCGGAGCTCCCGGAGCCAGTGCGCGAGTACTCGCGCGAGCTGGGCGAGTGGATCTCCGACGAGCTCGTGGCGGCCGCGCTCAGGGGCGCGCTCAGGGGCCCGAGGCTATGAGGATCGAGTTCGAGGAGGCGCTGCACGGGGCGCTCGAGGGGAGGCTGGACAGGGACGGGGCGCTCCTCCTCGCGTCGGCGCGGGGGGACGAGGTGCAATCCCTCATGGGCGCAGCGCTATCCGTCAGGCTCTCCCGCGGCCGCACCGTGACGTTCTCCAGGAACGTGTTCATCCCGATCACGAACATGTGCATGAACGCGTGCGCCTACTGCGGCTTCAGGAGGGATCCGGGGCTGCCGGGGGCCGGCTACTGGGAGCCGGAGAGGGCCGTGCGGGTGGCCTCCGCGGGAGAGGCCGCGGGCGCCACGGAGGTCCTCGTGAGCTCCGGCGACAGGCCGGAGGCCGCGCACGCGGAGGCCAGGTCATGGCTCGTGAGCCGCGGGTACTCGTCGACCGCGGAGTACGTCGCGGACGTCGAGGACAGGATCCTGAGGTCGACCGATCACGTACTGATACACACGAACATAGGAGTCCTAACCGCGGACGAGATCTCCCTCCTGAGGCCGCTGAACGCGAGCATGGGGCTCATGCTCGAGTCGTCTAGCGAGAGGCTCCTCGGGCCGGGGATGCCGCACTGTTGCTCCCCCACGAAGCGCCCCGCCGTCAGGCTCAGGATGATCGAGGACGCGGGGGCGCTCGGGATACCGTTCACCACGGGGATACTGGTCGGGATAGGGGAGACGTGGGAGGAGAGGGTGGACTCCCTATTGGCGATAGCCGACCTCCACAGGAGGTACGGGCACGTGCAGGAGGTGATAGTGCAGCCGTTCTCGCCGGAGCCGGGAACCCCCATGCGGGGCGCGAATCCGCCCGATCCGGTGGACGTGGCCAAATCGATAGCGATAGCGCGGCTCGTCTTCGGCCCGTCGATGCCGGTACAGGCCCCGCCGAACATAGCCGGGGCCGCCAGGCCGCTGTATCTATCGGCCGGCGCCGACGACTGGGGGGGAATATCCGGATTGACGCCCGATTACGTGAACGCCCGCCATCCCTGGCCGTCCGAGGCCGAGCTTTCCCGCGAGGCGGAGGCCATGGGGATGCGCCTGAGGGGGAGGCTCCCCATTTACCCCGCATATCTCCTCGGCGGATGGCTCCCGGAATCCCTGAGGGAACGGGCGTCGGCGATCTCGGACGGGGAGGGATACGCGCATCCCCACGCTTTTAAGTCAATGCAGCGATGTCCCATGGGGACATGCAGTTGACGGGGGGGTTCCTGGGATCGCTCGATCCGGAGTTCTCCTCCGCGATAGACGCGGCGCTGGACGGGCGGGAAATATCCGAGGAGGAGCTGATCAGGCTCCTCAGGGCGCGCGGTCCCGAGGTCCACGTCCTGGTAGCGGCGGCGGACGAGCTCAGGAGGAGGTCCGTAGGCGACGTCGCGACATTCGTCGTCAACAGGAACATAAACTTCACAAACGAGTGCACCCTCTCGTGCGGATTCTGCGCTTTCTCGAGGCGCCCCGGGGATCCGGAGACGTACCTGATGTCGCCGGAGGACGTGGGACGGCGCGCGGAGGAGGCGCAGCGCGCGGGCGCCACCGAGGTCTGCGTGCAGGGCGGGATAAGCCCGTCGGTGGGGCCCGAGTATTACATATCGATCCTCCGCGAGATAAAGAGGAGCGCCCCGGGGATCCACGTGCACGCGTTCTCGCCGCAGGAGGTGCACCACTACGCGTCGATGAGGGGGATCGGCGTCCGGGAGGCGCTGGCCGAGCTCAGGGATGCGGGGCTCGACAGCATGCCCGGGACGGCCGCCGAGATCCTGGACGACGACGTCAGGAGGGCGATAGCGCCCAGGAAGATATCCACCCGCAGGTGGGTGGAGATAGTGGAGGAGGCCCATCGCATGGGGATACCCACGACGTCCACCATGATGTACGGCCACGTCGACGGGCCCGAGAACTGGGCGAGGCACATGGCCATCATAAGGGAAATACAGGGGAGGACGCGCGGATTCACGGAATTCGTCCTGCTGCCGTTCATCCATCAAAACACGCCGATTTACAGGGCCGGGATGGCGCGGCCGGGCCCGACCGGCACGGAGGACCTGATCGTGCACGCGGCCGCCAGGATATTCCTGGGCGGCAGCATCGGGAACATCCAGGTCTCATGGCCCAAGCTGGGGCCGAAGCTATCCCAGCTCATGTTGCAGGCCGGCGCCAACGACGTGGGCGGCACGCTGATGGAGGAGCACATATCGAGCTCGGCCGGAGCTCCGTACGGCGATGGGATGAGCGTGGATGAGCTCGTCAACCTGATAAGGGGGGCCGGGAGGAGGCCGGCCCAGAGGAGCACTACGTATAAGATATTGAGATACTATGATTAGGGCCGGGGTCGGGCGGCTCCTGTCCCCGGGCCCATCACGTAATACGTCGCGAGCGCCTTGGCTATGAGGGACCCGTCCTGGGATACGTCGACCTCCACCACCGCTATCCGGGTCCCCATGTGCACGACGCGCCCCTCGGCCCTTATCGTCCCCCCGCTCGACGGCATCAGGTAGTTGACCTTGAGCTCCACGGTCGCCATGCGCGCGTTTCCGCCAACCATCGAAGCGACGGCCCTTCCGGCGGCGGAGTCGACAAGGCTCGCTATCGCCCCTCCGTGCACGACGCCCATCGCGTTCATGTGAACCCCGGGATCCACTTCCATGGAGACCACGGCCCTCCCCCTCTCCCTGAGCTCCTCCCTTATCCCGAGGAGCCTCGGATACGGTGCGTCCTCGACGGCCGGCACGTCAGCCCGCGGTCGCGGCGCTCGTTAAGCGTTTCGCGGCGTCCATTCCCCGGGTCCGATCGCTCGATCGTGCATGAAGGCGTCCAGCGTCCCGCCGCCGCCCAGCATGCCCGCCAGCCGCCTGAAGTCCTCCTCCAGCACGTCCATCTGTCCCCTGTTGTAGAGCGCCGCCGCGGGATGGAGCGTCGGGAACACCGTCACGTCGACGCCGGCTATCCTCGCGGTCCTCGGCCTCCCCCTCACAGCTCCTATGCTCAGGGGCCTCGATCCCGGGCCCGCGAGGAGCGCGGTCGCGGCATGCCTCCCCAGGGCGACGATTATCCTGGGCCTCAGTATCCTCACCTGGGCCTCGAGATACCTCCAGCAGGCGGCCGCCTCCCCGGGCTCCGGCTCCCTATTCCCGGGGGGCCTGCACTTTACGACGTTGGTTATGAAGACGTCGTCCCTCCTGAGCCCCAGGATCCTCGTTATCAGGTCGGTCAGGAGCTCGCCGGCGGCGCCCACGAATGGCCTGCCCTGCTCGTCCTCGTTCCTCCCGGGCGCCTCCCCCACGAACATGATCCCCTTCCTCCCGGTGCCCTCCCCGGGGACCGTGTTCCTGCGCGATAGATGGAGGGGGCATGCCGTGCAGGCGGCGACGGCGTCCGCGACTTCCTCCAGCGTGTCCACGCCGCGCCCGGGCGGGCGCGGGAGAAATCGATTGCGGTGCGGCGTCAACGGAGCCGTGGATCGGACTGGTTCAGCTTAAATAGGTCCTGCGCGCATGGGACTTGTGCGTCGCCCGGCCATCAGCGAGGTCATAGCGACGCTCCTGCTGATAGTGATAGCCGTGAGCGTCGGCACGGTGCTCGTCTCGTGGGCGAGCTCCTACAGCTCGAACGCGCTGGGCGGCATAGCGTCGAGCGCCTACAGGGCACAGGAGGCGCTCCGCCAGTACCCGGTGATAGAGTACGCGACCGCCAGCGCGTCCTCCGGGGACGTGACGCTGATGGTGTCGAACGAGGGACAGCTCCCGGCCACCGTGACCGGCGTCATAATATCTAACGCCACGTCCTACAGATACTACGCGCAGTTCTACGTGTACAACGGGGCGTCTTGGGCGCAGTCCAGCTCCGTCCAGATACAGCCGTACGGCGTCGTCGAGCTCAGGGTCTACGCATACGGGTACGTGGAGGCCGGCGCGCCCTACTCGATATCGGTGCTGACGTCGAGCGGCGCGAGGGCATCGACGGTTGTGGGGGTGGGGCCGTGAGGAGGCGCGCCCAGGCGTCCATAATAGCGGCGCTCTTCGTCCTGGTCGCGCTCGCGATACTCGCAGTCGGGTTCGCGAACGTCCTGATGGCCCAGCAGAGCTACATGAACCAGTTCCAGCAGTCGGTCCAGACGGACCAGCTGAGGTCGGCGGAGAGCCTTTCTGTACTGTGCTCCCGGTACTCCAACGGGACCTACGCGGTCAACGTGACCGATAACTCGCCGTTCGCGTCGGAGGTGCTAAGGGTCTACTACTACAATCCGACGGGCTTCGGGTGGAGCTGGGTGAACCGCAGCGTCGGCCCGGGCTCCACGATCACGATAAACGTGAACCCGGGCGGCAACTGGGGGACGCCGGAGTTCGCGGTGGTCACGGCGCTGGGGAACGTGTTCACTTGCACGCGCCCGCCGGCGCCCTCGACGTCCCTCCCGGCGCCCGCGGTCTACTCGGGGAGGATCTGGGGAGGGGATGGGTACAGCTACAGCCAGGTGGGCGACTCCGTCAGCAGGGTCGTGAGCGGGAAGATGTTCCTGTGGAACTCCACAAACTCGCTGTCGCCCTGGACCACGAGCAGCTCGGTCTCCATGGCGGTCATCGACGATCGCTACGAGATCAATATGAGCCCATCTCCAGGCTCTTCCTCCGTGCTGAGATACAGCAACACGAGCTGGTCCTACACCTCGGCCGTGATCGTCCTCTACCTGAGGTACGCGCCGAGCAACGTAAGTAGCTCGTCCTCACCACCGCCCCCACCATCCTCAACGGTAATAGTTGGGATCTCGACGAACCCCAGCTCATCACCGCAGAACGTCCCCCAGGGCTACGGGGCGAACGTCACTACGTATGACCTGTACTCGGCGTCCTACGCGTCCATAATCAGCGCGACGGGCTCCAACACCCACGCCTACAACCAGACCCGTGCGTGGTTCTCGCCCTACAACTACCACGTGATCAAGTTCGTCGCCAACGCGGCGTCGAACACCTATATGGAGTACCTGGACGGCGTCCTCAGGTCCTACTATAGTCCGGGCGGGGGCTCTTCGGGCATCCAAGGAATCTACGTCTTCGCGACG
>JAWDMO010000010.1:0-27426 GCA_046536535.1 Nitrososphaeria archaeon | reverse complement strand
CCTCGCTGGCCGCGATGAATCCCCCCATGACGCGGGGGGATCCGCGATTTCATTTAAAGACATTTGGGAGCCGGGCGATCCGTTCCTCAAGCTATCTATTGATCAATATAAATCTGAGGGAGCTCTCCGCCCGATAAGCCGCCCGGACAGGGCGAGCGCATGAAACGGGGCCGACCGGGCATATCCGGCGCGTTTCAGCCCCGGGCCGCCGGCGAATCGATGCGGTCCTCGATTCACGTGCTGGCATATTAGGAGCGTTCGGCGCCGCGGAAGAAATTATATTATATTTTTTACTTATGGATTCCCGCGCTCGAATTATATATTGAACTCAGCCCGGCCACCGAAAACTATATTTTAAGTGCTATTCCACACCCATGCGGATTGGTAGTCGGCTACACCGAGGCAGTTAGCTCTCTATCTAAGGGATTGAACATCACCGGATCCGACGCACAGCTCCTGAGGAGGCTCAGCCCGGAGGAGGCCGAAGGGCTGAAGAAACAGGGATATAAGATCAGTTACGTGACAGCGTCGCTCAACGGGCACTCTGTGCTGGCGGAATTCCCCCTGGTGGTCTACGCCAAGGACAACAGGATCATCAGGCAGCTGCCGTTCTATATTCCCGAGAACGTTAGGCGCTGGAAGATCAAGACGACGAGGAGGGGCGTGTTCGAGAGGCCCAGGAAGGCGCCCACATATCCGGTTTCCTTCGCATGGAGGCAGAGGATATATTCGCCGACCAGGGTCAGGTACCCGCTCAAGAGGGTGGACTGGAGCCCTGAGAGCAGGAATCCGCAGAACAGGGGCAAATCGAAGTTCGTCCGGATAAGCTGGGATGAGGCAATCGACATAATCGCGAACGAGATCGAGAGGATAAAGCGCGTCTACGGCAGCACACAGGTCGTCCTGGTTCAGGCGGACGGCCACGGCCAGTCGGGCTTCCTGCACAGCGTGCACTTCTGGGGCCACCATCTGTTCAACGCCATGGGCACCGGCTGGATACACCAGAACAGGAACCCGGACAGCTGGGAGGGCCACTACTGGGGCGCGAAACACGTGTGGGGCTTCGATCAGCCCATAGGAAGGCCCCCGAACGATGCCACGTGGGACGACGTCTTCGAGAACGCCGAGATGATCTTGCTGACGGGCGGCGACCCGCTCACGACCACCGACGCCTGGAACAACTTCCTCGGCACGCAATTCATGAGGTGGATAAAGCGGGCCGGCATGAAGGTCGTGGCTATATCGCCCGAGCTCAACTACACGAACGCGGTCTTCGCCGACAAGTGGATCCCCATCAGGCCCAACACGGACGCCGCACTTTACTTCGCCGTGGCATATCTCTGGATACAGTGGGGCACCTACGACAAGAAGTTCATAGAGACGCACACGGTCGGCTTCGAGGAATTCAGGAAGTACGTGCTCGGCGAGGAGGACGGGATACCGAAGACCCCGGAGTGGGCCGAGAAGATAACCGGCGTGCCGGTGGAGACGATAAAGGCGCTGGCTAGGGCATGGACTAAGAAGAGGACCACGCTCGCTTTCCACTACGGCGGTCCCAAGATCAGGGGTATAACATCCCACCTTGCCGCGAGGGCCGAGGCCTACGCCGTGATCATGCAGGGGCTGGGCGCCCCGGGCAGGCAGTACGTCAGGTTCCAGCTGCCGGCCTTCACCCTGACGGGGAACGAGAAGGCGCCCACGCTCCCGACCTACATGGAGGTCGTGAAGGAGGGAGCCCCAGTGAACCCGGTGATGTCCTACTCATATGAGCTCGTGCCCGGCAAACCCATATACCCGCCGCCGCCGGGGGCGATACCGCTCATAAAGACGCTCGTGCCGGACGCCATCCTGAATCCCCCGGTCGAGTGGTACGGTTCAGGCTCCATAATCGCCCCGACACAGGATCAGTTCAATAGGTACAGGTTCCCGCCGACAGACGATCATCCGGGCGTGCGCATGATATGGAACGAGAACTCCAGCGCGCTCACGTGCTGGAACGACGCCTGGAGGTGGACCGAGGCCTTCAGGAGCCCCAAGGTTGAGTTCATAGTTACCATACACCCGTGGCTGGAGAACGACGGTTACTTCTCCGACCTCGTGCTGCCGGCCCAGACGGTTTACGAGCACGAGGATCTGGTCAGCGCAATGTGGGCCGACATGAGGGCCATATACTACCAGGACAGGTGTGTGGAGCCCGTGGGCGAGTCCAGGAGCGATTACGAGATACACAAGATGGTGGCTGACAGGCTCGGGGTGGGCAATGTGAGGCCCGACTTCCGCAACAACTGGCCGACCGAGGAGTGGTTCCCGGAGCCCGAGAAGTTCCTCAAGGTGATGTACGAGAAGACGCTCGCGTACAAGAAGTACGGGATAAGCTGGGAGGAGTTCAAGACCAAGAGGAAGATCGTGATATACGACGCCCCCACCCCCGAGGAGTGGGAACAGATCAAGAACACAGTCGAGAGGATGCCCGGAGTGCCCGTGAAGGAGGGCCTGAGGTGGTACTACGAGCTGCCGGAGGGCAGGGGCCTCAACACCAAGAGCGGGAAGCTGGAGTTCGTCTCGGGATGGCTCAAGGATCATTTCCCGAACGACAGGATAAGGCCGCCGCTCGCCAAGTGGATAGATCACGAGGAGCTACCGACATCCCCGAAGGCCAAGAAGTACCCGCTGCAGGTAATGTCGAACCACCCGAGGTGGAGACATCACGCCCAGGGCGACGACATGCCGTGGATAAGGGAGATACCCACAGCGAAGATAAAGGGCCCGGATGGCTATTACTACGAGCCGCTCTGGATAAATCCGGCCGATGCGGCCAAGAGGGGCATAAAGCACGGGGACATAGTCAGGGTGTACAACGACTACGGAAGCGTGCTGGGCGCCGCGTACGTGACCGAGAGGATGAAGCCGGGCGTCGTGTACATGGACCACGGATCCAAGTTCGATCCTATATCGCTCGAGGACAGGATAGACAGGGGAGGCGCCATAGATCTTATCGCGCCCGCCACCAGATGGGTGTACGATAAATATCAGCCTGGACCCATCATAGCGCCTGAGATGCCGGTCAGCGGATATCTGGTGGACGTGGAGAAGGTCGACATGGAGGCGCTGAGGAGGAAGTACCCGGAGGCATTCGAGAGGGATAAGAAGATGGACGCGAAATTCGGTCCTGGATACGAATCGTGGGTGATGGGGTGAGCCAAATGGCGAAAGTCATGGTAATAGACGTGGCGGAATGCACCGGATGCTACCTGTGCCAGCTCGCGTGCAAGGACGAGCACGTGGGCAACGACTGGGCGCCATACGCGAAGGCCCAGCCGGATATCGGTCAGTTCTGGATGAAGATAAACGACATGGAGAGGGGCAGCGGATCATTCACTAGGATCACCTACATACCGACGCTCTGCGCGCACTGCGACAATGCCCCCTGCATGAACGTTTGCCCGGTGAACGCCATATATAAGAAGGAGGACGGCGCCGTCATAATAGATCCGGAGAAGTGCAACGGATGCTCGGAGTACGGCTATGAGCCGCTGTGCCAGAAGGCGTGTCCCTACGGCGTCATATACTTCAACGAGGGCCTCAAGATAGCCCAGAAGTGCACGTTCTGCGAGCACCTGCTGGAAAACGGGTGGAAGGAGCCCAGGTGCGCTGACGCGTGCCCGACCGACGCCATAAAGTTCGGCGACGAGAACGACCCCAAGATGAAGGAGCTTCTCAAGGCCGCCGAGCCCCTCCATCCGGAGGTCGACGTGAAGCCGAGGGTCCTCTATCTAAATCTGCCGAAGCCGTACATCGCTGGCACAATCATAGATCCCTCGGCCAGGGACGTCGTCGAGGGCGCGGCTGTAACCGCGATGGACGTCGTCAGCGGTAGCAAGTATGAGGCGAAGACCGATGAGTTCGGCGATTTCTGGTTGAAGGGCCTCGAGTGGAACCACAAATACCTGGTGAAGGTGGAGAAGGACGGCTACTCCCCCAGGACCCTCGGGGTGATAGCGACCGAGAAGGATGTGGGCCTGGGCTCCGTGGAGCTCTACAGGAAGGCCTGAAAGTTCAGGATCCCATAACAATATTTATATTTATTTTAATTTTATATGTAATATCCGATATTATCATCGCGTTTGATCGCATGAAACCCGGACTTCAGCATGGATATTTAATACGCTATCATGCGCATAGACGTGGAATCATTCGCCGCGCTCCCTCCGGGATCCATGGTGAAAAATAACATATATATCGAGCTGGCCGGCCATCACGTGACCGTGATAGGCCCCATCCTCGCAGGAGCACCCGCTGACACCGGCCGTCTTCGGGGATTCCATGAACTCATGTACGGGCCGGAGTCCCGTAGGTCGTGGCGTGCGCCGGGGGCCGTGCGATGAGGTCGGAGCTCAGGCTCTATGCGGCGAAGGGCGTGCGCGTGTACTTCTCGAGCATGATCAGCATACTGGCCCCCATATACATGGCGCGCATCGGGCTCGGCCCGGTCATGGTCGGGCTGGGGCTGATGGCGATAGCGGCCGGGAACGTCGCATCGAACCTCGCCGTCACGTGGCTCGGCCTCGGGAGGCGCAGGGCGCTTTTCATATTCGCGGCCCTCATGACGGCATCGGGCGCGGCGCTGGCGCTCATCGACTGGGTGCCCGCGATCTACATAGCGCTCTTGGCAAGCAACGTGAGCACGACCGGCACGGAGGCCGGTCCATTCCAGTCCATAGAGGCCGGGGTGCTTCCCAGGCTCGTCGATCAGCGTATGAGGAACAGGGCCTTCGGCATATATAACGTGGTGGGGTACGCCGCGTCGTCGGCCGGCGCCCTCTCCTCGGCGATCCCATATCTATCGGTCGACACGGCTACCCTGCGCACGGCGTTCCTGGGCCTCACGGCCGCCGGCGCAATCCTGCTCACGATCTACGCCGGCCTCAGGGGGGTGGAGCCCACGGCCGCCGGCGCGCGTCCTGGGATAAGGTCCTTCAGGCCCATTGCCCTGCGCGACGTGCGGAACCTCGCGGCGCTCTTCTCAATCGATGCATTGGGGGGCGGATTCGTCTCGCAGTCCGTGCTGTCCTACTGGTTCTACACGTCATATCACGCATCGCTGGCGAGCCTCGGCGAGATATTCTCGATAGCGAACGTTATAACCGCGCTCTCGATATACGGGGCATCGGTCCTCGCGGACAGGCTGGGCAACCTGCGCGCCATGGTCTACACACACCTGCTCTCCAACGTGTTCCTGTTGCTCGTCCCGGTGGGCGGCACCATAATATGGGCGGCGGCATTCCTCTTCCTGAGGCAGAGTACTTCCCAGATGGACGTCCCGACGCGGCAGTCCATGATGGCGGAGCTTTTCGAGGACCATGAGAGGGTCGGGGCCAACGCTCTAACCAACACGTTCCGCACGATAAGCTCCACGGCAAGTCCTCCCGTCGCCGGATACCTGATATCCTCCGGGGCCGATTGGGGCCCGCTCTGGGCGGGCGGGTTCATAAAGATAGCATACGATCTCTCCATATACGTGGCGTACAGGAAGCGCGTTAAATAGCCGGGGCGGGGCTCCGCGGCGAAGTTTTAAAAATTACGAGTGATAGGGCATGCGGAGCATGAGGCTGTATGAGTACGAGGGGAAGGCGCTGTTCTCGAAGGCCGGCATAAAGATACCCGGCCAGACGCTCCTGAAGACGCAGGAGGACGTCCGGCGCGCGGCATCCGCCGTCAAATATCCCGTTGTGTTGAAGGCGCAGGTACTCGTGGGCGGAAGGGGAAAGGCCGGCGGCGTCAAGGTCGCCAAGAACGCCGAGGAGTTTGTCAAATACGCGAACGAGATACTGGGGATGACGATAAAGGGGGAGAAGGTGGCGGCGGTGCTCGCGGCCGACTATGTGAAGATAGATCGCGAGCTGTACCTTTCCATAGTGGTCGACAGATCCTCGAGGAAGTACATGATCCTGCACTCGGATAAGGGCGGAGTTGACATAGAGGAGGTTGCCAGGGAGTCCCCCGAGCACATATACCGGACGCCGTTCGATCCATTCATCGGAATCAAGGAGTATCACGCCAGGGAGGTCGCCAAGAATCTGGGCCTCGATCAATCATCCGTGGGCCGCGTCTTGGACCTCCTGAGGAGGATGCACGAGGGCGTGATGTTGCATTATAGCGCGGACCTCGTGGAGATAAATCCGCTCGCCGTGAGCGGATCCGAGCTAGTCCCGGTGGATGCCAAGGTCACGATAGACGATAACGCCACGGACGCCGTGATATCCGAGTTGAAGGAAGTCCTCGGGAGGGATCCGAGCGAGGAGGAGGTGCATGAGTTCAACTACGTGAAGCTCGACGGATATGTCGGCATAATAGGAAACGGCGCCGGGCTGACAATGGCCACGATGGACGAGGTCCAGAGGTTCGGCGGGAAGCCGGCCGACTTCTTGGACATAGGAGGCGGCGCGGAGAGGAACATTGTGCATGACGCGGCAAAGCTGCTGCTGTCCGACCCCGACGTGCGGGCAATATTCGTGAACATCCTCGGGGGGATAACCAGGTGCGACGAGGTGGCATCGGGCGTGGTCGAGGCGCTCAACACGTCCAGCTCCAGGAAGCCGATCGTGATCAGGCTCGTGGGCACGAACGAGGACGAGGGCAGAAGGATACTGGAAAAGGCCGGGATCTCATATTACACGGAGATGGACGAGGCCGCACAGGCGGCCGTGAGGGCAGCGGGGGCGATGTGAGATGCCGATACTCGCGGATTCAGGGACGAAGGTCATTGTTCAGGGGATAACCGGGAAGGAGGGCTCGTTCCACACGAGGTCGATGCTCGCGTATGGGACCAAGGTGGTCGCCGGGGTGACCCCGGGCAAGGGCGGGACGAGGTTCGAGGGCGTCCCCGTCTACAACTCGATGAGGGATGCCGTGAGGGATCACCGGGACGCCGACACATCGGTGATATTCGTCCCGGCCAAGTTCGCATCGGATGCGCTGTACGAGGCCACCGAGGCCGGGATGAGGAAGGTCGTCGTGATAACCGAGCACATACCGCTCCACGATGAGCTGCGCGCCGTGAACTTCGCGAGGGCCAACGGCGTGCGCGTGGTCGGCCCCAACTGTCCAGGCGTCATCTCGCCCAGCCAGAGGGCGAAGGTCGGCATAATACCCGCATCGGTCGCGTCCCCGGGGAAGGTCGGAATAGTCTCCAGGAGCGGGACACTGACGTACGAGATAGCCAACCACCTTTCCAAGACGGGCCTCGGGGTCTCCACGGCCGTCGGAATAGGCGGCGATCCAATAATCGGCATGTCGTTCGCGGACGTCCTGGGGATGTTCAGGGACGACTCCGAGACGAAGGGCGTGGTCATAATAGGGGAGATAGGTGGGAGCATGGAGGAGGACGCGGCCGCATTCATAAGGTCCGGCGGGCTCGGGAAGCCCGCGGTAGCGTACATAGCGGGGAGGACCGCGCCGCCGGGCAAGAGGATGGGCCACGCGGGCGCGATAATATCGATGGGCGTGGGGACCGCCGATAGCAAGATAAAGGCATTCGAGTCAGCATCCGTCCCGGTCGCCGACAGGCCCTCACAGGTCGCGGAGCTGATGAAGGCGGCGCTCCAGCGCTCCTGAGCTCCGCGCATTTCACAGCATATCCACGCGGTAATCATTAATTACCATCTCAGTCCAGCCGCGGATGTGGGCGCTCCCCCTCCGGTGCTCCAGGGCCAGGACCTCTCGTTCTCGGTGGGCCAGCGCGTGATATTCGAAGATGTGAACGTGGAGACGCACAAGGATGAGCTCGTGTCGATAGTCGGGCCATCGGGCGTCGGGAAGTCGACGCTCCTCAGGGTCCTCGGGATGTTCGTGCGCCCGTCCAAGGGCCGCGTCATGCTGCACGGTGAGGAGGTGACGGAGCCGACGCCGAAGATATCGCTGATACATCAATCGATAGCCACCTTTCCATGGATGACGGCCTTGGACAACGTTAAGCTGGCCCTGATAGGGAAGGGTTTGTCGGGGGAGGAGATGGACGAGACGGCTAGGGGGATGCTGGAGGTCGTGGGCCTCAGGGGATTCGAGCGCCTCTATCCGAAGGAGATGAGCGGGGGGATGAGGCAGAGGGTAGCCATAGCGAGGGCGCTCGCCGCCGATCCGTATGTGCTCCTGATGGATGAGCCGTTCGTGCACTTGGATGAGCTGACGGCGGAGAGGCTGAGGCGCGAGATATATGCTATGATATTCAACGAGCAGACGACCCTGGAGTCCGTGGTGCTGGTCTCGCACAACCTGAACGAGGTCGTGGAGCTGGCGGACAGGGTCTACGTTATGAGGGGGTCCCCGGCTAGGATCGTGGGGGAGATAATGGTCGAGATCGAGAGGCCCAGAAACCAGTACGATCCTATATTCAGCGAATATGTGAACAAGTTATACTCCATGCTCTCCATAGGTGAGTAGCCATGTATGGGGGCCTGATCATCGCGGCAGCGGCCCTCGCCACCTTCGCGCGCGTGCTGGCGATGATGGGGCTCTCGGTTGTCACTGGATGGCTCCTGGGGTACGCCTCGCTCAAGAGCAGGGGATTCGAGTCCGCGTACATACCGGTCATAGCGGTGCTGGAGTCCGTCCCGGTGATAGGGTTCTTCCCGCTCGTCCTCATAATCTTCGTCACGGGGATAGGCGGCCCCATCGGTGTGGAGATGGCCGCCGACTTCCTGGTGTTCGACGCCGTCGTGTGGAACATCTGGGTGGGGATATACCAGGCGTTCAAGACCGTTCCGCGTGACTTGGAGGAAGTTACCGAGAACTATAGGTTCGGGTTCCTCAGGAAGATGGGAAGCCTTTACATACCGTACTCCATCCCCAGGATAGCGGCGAACCTATTCCCCTCGTTCGCCGATGGGCTCTTCTACATAATGGTAAGCGAGGTCTTCTCTGTCGGCGTGCACACATATCAGGCTTTCGGCATAGGGACCCTCCTGGCCGGCTACATGGCCATGGGGCGGATGGTTGAGGTCTACTACTCCCTCCTGGCTATAGGGATAGGCGTCGTGGGGTTCATGTCGCTCTTCCGCTACTTCGCTAGGGTCTCCGTGGCCAGATACGGGCTCGACACGGCCGCCCAGATAAGGCGCCGGGAGAGGCCGGTCCTGAGGCGCGGCTCGAGCACATGGGGGACGCTCGCGAGGCCCATGAGGCGCCTCTCGAAGTATGCATCGTCGGCCATCCTGACCCCCATGGCGCGCCCCGTGCGGTCAGTCTCTAGGAGGGCCTCGCGCCTCACGCTTGCGGTGGGCTACGCGATCGGCATCGCGATCCTCGGGTACATAGTCTACTCGTCCTACAGGCTGATCGTGGCGGTGCCCGCCGCGATATGGTCTGAATTGTTATCGGACACGCCCGCGATGCTCTACGCACTGGCGGTGGACTACGGGCGCGTCGCGATAATAACGGGCGCGTCTTTCGCCATCTCGGTGCTAGCCGGCTACTACCTCGCCACACATGTGAGGGCCAGCGCGATCGTGATACCCGCGGTGCAGACGATAGCCGCATTTCCCCCGCCGGCGTACTTCCCACTGATATACATGGCAACGTACACCTACATGGACGCGCTCCCGGGCGACATCGGCGCGGAGATCTACGTCTTCATCCTGGGGTTCCTGAGCACGTTCTACTACGTGTTCTTCAGCTTCTGGATGGGCGTCCAATCGATCCCGGTCGAGTTCTGGGAGGTGATGGACAACTACCGGCTGGGCTTCTGGGACAGGCTGCGCAGGATAGTGCTGCCGGCGACGCTCCCGTATCTGGTGTTCGGAATCTCCAGCACCATAAACAGCGCCTGGGGAGGCCTGATGGTGGGCGAGTACTGGATTAACTTGCTGCCCGGGAGGAACCTCGAGGTCAACGTGGGGCTCATGAAGCTCCTCGACATCTACGTGAGCCAGGGATATCTTCACAGGGCCGCGTGGGCATCGCTGCTGTTCGGGGCAGTCGTCGCGGTCTACAGCCTTCTATTTACGGAGAGGCTCATGAACCTCTCCAGGTCGAGGTGCGTGGTCGAGGAGGGCATCTATGCCGCGTGAATGGAAAATACTATAAATATGGTATCTAATGGTATTTAGTGGGCACTAAAGACAAAATTTTATAAACAGATGAGCGCGGGGTCCGGTAAATGTCATCCGGATCGTCCGGCTCCGATTCCTCCGGCTCCGAATATCTCATGAAGGCGGGGCAGCTGTTGGCACGGCTCGACAGGATACCCGTCTGGGGGATGGCCTATATATTCCTAGGAATATTGGGCATGGGATCCCTGTTCACATTCTTTGATATATTTAATATAAATGTGTCAATAATACAGGCAGGATCCCAGATTTTCGGTATTTCTCCCACCAATCCGGTGTTCGGGGAGATGGTGGCATCTGTCGTCGCATGGAACCTCGTGGGATACATAGTGGGTGCGCTGATCTTGGGCCCCACATCTGATCGCATCGGGAGGAGGAACATGCTCATGATCACGATGCTGATAACCGGCGTGGGATCGCTATTCAATGCGCTCGCGTTCAACTACACGTCCTACTTGATAGCCAGATTCGTGACCGGGTTCGGCATAGGCGCGGACCTAGCGGTCGTCAACACATACATAAGCGAGGTCGCGCCCACCAACTCCAGGGCCAGGCACACCAGCTGGATATTCGTGTTCTCGGCGATCGGCGCGTTCCTGGGCATATGGCTGGGGCTACTCCTCACTACACCTCCAGCGCGCTTCCCCTACGGCCTTCCATTCGCGCTGGGGGCCTCCGGATGGTTCGCGCTGAATGGTTGGAGGCTCGTGTTCGGCATAGGCGCGCTGCTGTCCGTTGCCGCGCTCCTCCTCAGGGTGGAGCTTCCCGAGAGCCCCAGGTGGCTCATAGCCCACGGGAAAATGGAGGACGCGGAGAGGGTGATCTCGCACCTCGAGGAGGTCGCCGGGAGGAGGATCGGCGGGCTGCCGCCCATCCCGCAGGTCATACATCCGGCTGTTCTCGAGAAGCCCAGCTACAGGGAATCGCTTAGGTCGGTGTTCGGCAACAGGACATATGCCGTCAGGTGGATACTCCTGGCCCTGATGTGGGTCTTCGCCTACTGGACCATCTACACGATAGCCGGGATACTCACCACGCTGCTCGTGGAGGTGGGATACGCGTCGTCTGAGGCCGGCATGATAGTGGCGGTGGGGATGTTCGGATTCCTCATGAGCGGAGTAATAGCCGGGCTCCTGGGAGAGAGCGCGGAGAGGTTCTACTGGATACCTATAGGCGCGACCCTGACAATTGTAGGCGCCGTCGTACTGGGGATGGCTGGCCTGAATCTGCCGCTCGCGTTCATCGGCGCCGCCATCCTGATGTTCGCTGAGAACCTGTGGGTGCCCATAGGATATACGTGGACCGCGGAGAGCTTTCCTACGAGGGCCCGGGTAACCGGGTTCGCGCTGGCCGACGGCGTGGGCCACTTCGGATTCTTCGGATCACTGCTGGTCGCGAATCTAACGGCCGCCATACTGTCATCTGATGCGGCGACATCCACCAAGAGCGTGGAGGTCCTCGTACTCGTAGCTCTGGGGCTCGTCGTGGCATCAGTGATAGCAATCGTAAACAGGACGGCGACCCGCGGGAGGAGATTTGAGGAGATCTCCCCCTGAGCGTTCACCTTGATGGGGAAGGGATATTTCGCTCCTCTATCCTCTCTAAAATTGAAATATATTTGATAAAAGCAATATATGTTCAAATCATCATGGACTTCTCTTTGATAACGGCGCTGTGGGCATTCTGGAGCAGGAGAGAGCTACAGGAAAAGCCGTACAACTGTGCGAAGAACCTCTCATCAGTCGTGAGCTACAGCAGGGTAGCGCTCCCGGCATCCTCCCATCCTCTGAAGGAACGGGCTTTCCGTTCCCCAGAACCCTTCAGCAGTAAATGGATGTAACGCTTGGACATGGAATCCCCGTTAGTACCGACAGGGGGTCAACTCTGGACAATTGTAGCCTGATATACATTTTTTCTCACCATATATTCATCTACGACATGGAAACAGTTATATAGATAGTGCGAAGCGGATCGGCGGTATGTACGCGGGCGACACATCATGGGTCCTGATCTCCGCCGCGCTCGTCCTCCTGATGACCCCGGGCGTGGCGTTCTTCTATGGCGGAATGGTCAGACAGAAGAACGTCCTCTCGATAATGATGCAGAGCTTCAGCTCCATAATGGTGGTGGGGGTCCTCTGGGCGCTCATAGGGTATACGCTCGCCTTCGCTCCCGGGAACCCGCTCATAGGGGGGCTCCAGTGGCTCGGCCTTCGCGGCGTGTGGTTCTCCCCCTACGCCGCGTACGCACCCGACGTGCCCCAGCTGGCCCAGATGGCCTTCCAGGCTATGTTTGCGGTGATCACACCAGCTCTGATAATAGGGGCGTTCGCCGAGAGGGTCAGGTTCGGCCCGCTCCTCCTCTTCATAGCGCTCTGGTCGCTGCTTGTCTACGATCCGGTGGCCCACTGGGTGTGGGGCTCCGGGGGCTGGCTGCACTCGCTGGGGATCCTGGACTTCGCAGGGGGCACCGTGGTCCACATGGCGGCCGGGACGGCGGCGCTCGCCTCAGCGCTCGTGCTCCGCTCCAGGCACGACTTCAACGGATCCGTGATAGAGCCCGAGAACGTGCCGTTCGTGGTCCTGGGCGCGGCGCTCCTCTGGTTCGGATGGTTTGGGTTCAATGCGGGGAGCGCGCTGGCCGCGAACGGGCTCGCGTCCCTCGCATTCGTCAACACGTTCCTGGCCCCGGCCGCGGCCGGCCTCACGTGGATGATCGTGACCTGGGCCGTGAGGGGGAAGTCGAGCGTGCTGGGCACGATGGCGGGGCTCGTGGCTGGCCTCGTCGCGGTGACCCCGGCGGCCGGATACGTGGATCCCATGTCGGCGATGGCCATAGGCGTGTCCGCCGGCCTGGTGACCTATGGGGCCGCGCTCCTGAGGGTCAGGATGCGCCTGGACGACTCGCTCGATGTCTGGGCCATACACGGAATGGGCGGCATGTGGGGCGCAATCGCCACGGGCATCTTCGCGGACGTGGGGGCCATGGGCCTCCTGTACGGCGGCGTGCACCAGTTCCTCGTGCAGCTCGTCGGGGTGGCCGCGGTCGGCGCCTACGTATTCGCGGTCTCGCTGGCGCTCTTCAAGTTGATAGACGTCGCCCTGGGCTTCACAGTGAAGAGACACGAGGAGGCGATAGGGCTCGACCTCTCCGAGCACGGCGAGACAGCGTATCCCGGTATATGATGTATGGAGGCGGGAAGGATGAAGAAGATAGAGGCCGTGGTTCGCCTTGAGAAGTTCAACGCGGTCAAGGACGCGCTGGAGGCCGAGGGGTTCACGGGGCTGACCGCGTACCGCGTCCGTGGCAGGGGGAGGCAGGGGGGCATAAGGCTGCAGTGGAGGGGTGTGAGGGAGTTCCGCGTCGACCTGATACCGAAGGCGAAGGTGGAGCTCGTGGTGGACGACGGGGACGTGGAGAGGGTCATCGGGGTGATATCGCGCGCGGCCTACACCGGTGAGGTCGGCGACGGCAAGATATTCGTGATCCCGGTGGAGGAGGCATATCGCATAAGGACGGGCGAGAGGGGCAGTGGCGCGTTATGACTGTGATGTATAGCGCTCAGGTCACCAGATCCGTTATGTCCTTTATGAGCCCCGCCAGCGCTGAGTACGAGCGATATGCGCGGGAGCGGAATCCCGCGGCGGCTGACGATTCACCGTATAGTTCGCACGAAAGCGACCATGCGCTTATCCCCAGCGACTCGGCATCCTCCGCACCTCCTTCCAGGAAGAGCGCGTGCGCCCGCGCCAGCATTCCGGCTAGGTCGCGTGCGCGCAGCTCCAGTGCGGTCGCCTCCCAGGATTCGGGGGCGTTCAATGCGAGCCCCGATATCTCGTCGCCAATTCTCTCGAGCGTCTTCGACATGGCCCTGAAGTCCATGAGCTTTGCGCGGGGGAACTCGATAGTGGACCTGAGGACGCGCACCAAGAGAAAGTACAGCTTGTCCACCACTGAATCGCGCGCAGCGACCTCCCCCAGGATCCTGGGCTCCACGGAATCGAGCGCCCTGGCTGCGTCAACCGTCATCGTGGACAGCGTCTCTACTATTCTCCCCGATATGGCCGCCGGATCCTGGTCATCGTCCACGAAGCACGCGTAGATGGCGCGGTCCGATCCCTCGTAGACCTTCTCCAGCCCTATGAGCGACGCGGCGGTTTCCTCCATCCTGCTGAGTTCCTCCCGTTTCATCCCCTCCAGCGCTACCTCTATCTCGCTGCATCCGTTGAGATAGGCTGCCAGGAGCTTCCTATGGGCGGCGGGCGCACCCACGGACATCCTCTTGGGGCCCGTTCCCACGACCGGTCTGACGAACACCCCCTCGCCGTCCATGTCGATGATGACCTCAGATCCCTCCCTGAGGCCCACGGACTTGGTCCACTCTGCCGGGAGTGAGACGAACAGGCTCGAGCCGAGCTTCACAAGCTTCCTGCTCCTCATCTTCACTCAGCTTAAACTCACGTGTGATGGTTTAATCTAATAAAACTTTAACCCGACTATGACGTTCGTCGTGGGTCAGTATGGAAAATGGACACCATGAAATGGTATAATATTATTTTTATAATACAATCACTGATAACAGTTATCAAATATTATCAAGGACCCCGGGGCTTCACATATGAATCAAATGTCAGTAAACATAGTGATTTACGTGTACCTGATCCGGTCCACGGGACATACCTCGGGAACTCTCAAGATGTCCGGATCGGCGCCACGGATCACCCAGCCGTCGTGGCGGAAAGCTCAGGTCGAGGACGCACATCAGCTGTAGAATACCAGGACAGCGCTTCCTCTCACGAGCCCGTTCATGGACCCGAGGACCTCGTCCTCGCTCGCGCCTGGCGGCACATTCAGCGGCCCGCTGAGCGCGTAAACTACGAGCTCGTATTTATGGACTTGGCCGCTCGGGGGGCACGGCCCCGCATATCCTATGTCGCCGTAACCGTTCTGGCCCTGCTCGCCGATCCCGATCACGGTTCCCAGCTGCGGCACCGCCTCAGGGAGGCCGGTCGCGTTCCCCGGTATATTGTAGACAATCCAGTGGACGAATCCCGTGGGCGACGAGTTGAGATCGACGAGGATCAACGCGTAATATTCTGTTCCACTCGGCTGGCCGGACCAGTTGATCGGGGGCGAGACATCGGCGCCCGCACATGTGAAGTTGGCGGGGATCGTGCTCCCGTTGGCGAATGCCGGGCTCCAAACGTAGAACCGGGGCACGCCCGATGGAGCTAGCTGGTACCCCGGCCCCGGCGATATGGCACCCAGCATGTACGGCGTCACGAACCCCGCCAGTATTATCACCGCGATCGCCAGGAGGGCCCACTTTCTCCAGCTGTTCCTTCTCTTGGGCACGCGTCGATCGAAACCCCCATCTGAGATAAGCTTTTGTCCGACCCGCCGGGGTGTTGGTCGGATAAGGGAGGATCACCTCCGACGGCAAGCACCCTATATTCCGTGTGGAACGTTATATGTCCTTGAAGAAGACCCTTCGTCCTCCTCTTCAGGACACCGAAGAACCTCTCCACCCTGATCCTGTCCCCCAACGCCCCGTGGTAGTACTGCAGCCCGAGCTCCCGGAAGGCCCACGAGTACCGCGGGCCCCTGTTCGTGATGGACAGCTAGTGTCCACGTCGATGGCGGCCCACGCGTGGACCTCCCGGCCGTTCACCCTCTCCACAGCCTCATCCCAGTCCACCGCGACGGGCCTCCTCTCCCTCGGCGGTATGGTCCACCCGACCGACCCGAGCGCGCGCCCAGTCCAGCACCGAGGCGTGGGACGGCTTCCTCCCGCAGCGATCCTCCATCGCGTCGGCTATCTCCCACGAGGAGAGGCCAGCCATGCAGAGGTAGAGCGCGTGCGCCTTCTCCTCGATAGATATTTTATGCCGCTTGAATATACCGAGGGTGCTGATCATCCCATCCAGCTCCCTTATCGGGTTGAAGTGGAAAGGGTGTGCATGTGGGCCGGTGGGGATGGTCCGCCCATTTGGGCCTATCCGACCAACACTCCCGCCGGATCTAGGTGAGCGGCGCGCGATCCGAGCCGCCCCGTGATGGTTGCCCGATGTTTAAATATCGGGATGGCCGAGCCCCTGATAAGGCGATATGTGTGCACGAGTTCCTCGATACGGGGAGGCGCTGGACGGTGAGGGTTGCAGTCGAGGGCGGTGAGGAGAGCCTGGAACTCTACGAGGTGAAGGACGGCGTCAAACTGGATAAGGACGCACTCGATAAGATGATAGACCTCGTCAGGACTAGGGATAATTACGCAGCGATAGAGGCGATAAAGAGTGCATCCTCCCCCGACGGTGAGGAGTACGGCGGATTCGCGATATTCATGATACTTCTGAAGCTATCGGAGGAGGCCAGCCAAGCGCTCGGCGATGTCCACGAATACCTGTTCGGTATCTCCGCCGACGACGGGAGCCCGCTCCTCCTGGCGTCCTCCGACCAGGATAACAGCAGGAGCCAATTCCTTGGGTGCATCAGCGCCCTCTTGGATGATCCCGAATCGGTCGAGATGGCGATAGTGACGCTCCCTGTCAAGGGGCTCGATACGGCCGCTGCCGGCACCGGATCCTGAGGCCCTTGACATAGGCAACGGTCTGCGGCTAAATCAACCACATTTAGCATGCGGCGGCTGATTCGGGATTGTACTCCGTGCTGAGCCATGATCGCCGCGTGTTGAGGTACTGCGGAAATGGTTATATCCAAGGGGCCGCTCGCCCGAATCATGGAGGACGAGGAAGGCTTCCATACGAAGCTCGTTCACGGTCACGAATACTACGATGAGGAGAGGGGCTATTTCATACCTCCAATATATATGGGCGTGATCTGCGAGCATCCCGATAGGGAGACCGGTCAGCCCAGGATGACCGATAGGGGCACCGAGCTGAAGTACGCGAGGGAGGAGAACGTGACCGTGGAGTCGCTGGAGAACGTCATGGCGAAGATAGAGGATGCTGCGGATGCGCTCGCCTACGCTTCTGGTATGGGCGCGATAGGCAGTCTATTACTGTCCATGATCAGACCGGGAATGAGAATAGTAGTCCCGATGGAGGAATACGGCACGACAATAAGGCTCATGGAGGACCTCAGGAAATTCGGTGTCGTAGTGGACGAGGTCTGGCCCGACACGAAATCGCTGGTGGACGCGCTATCTAGGCCCGCAGACATAGTGTTCCTTGAGACGATGACGAATCCAACGCTCAAGGTCCTGGACGTCAGGGAAATATCAAAGGCATCGAGGGATGCCGGCGCGAAGCTCATAGTTGATAACACGTTCGTCACCCCATATCTTTACAGGCCGCTCAAGGATGGTGCATATACGGTCCTACACAGCGCCACCAAATACCTCGCGGGCCACAACGACGTGCTGGCGGGCGTCTCCGCGTTCCCCGAACAGGGGACCGCGAGGGCCGCATGGGAGTGGAGGAGGATGCTCGGGTCGACGCTCTCGGCGTTCAACGCATACCTGGTGCTCCGCGGGCTGAAGAGCCTAGGGATCAGACTCGAGCGCGAGAGCGAATCCGCGATGGCCGTAGCCGAGTTCCTACGCGACCATCCCGCGGTGAAGAACATATACTACCCCGGGCTCTCAGACAGTCCGTACAAGGGGATCGCCGACAGGATCTTCGAGAGGAGGCTCTACGGCGCCGTGGTGAGTTTCGAGCTGAAGGGCGGGAGGGAATCCGTCCTCAGGGCGCTGAGGGCCGTCAGGGTGATAAAGTCGTCCCCCAGCCTGGGCGGGACCGAGAGCCTCCTGACATATGCGGCCATGAGCGCCTCAGGCCCCATAGCGCCGGACGTCAGGGAGAAGCTCGGAATAACCGATGGTCTCCTCAGGCTCTCCGTGGGGCTCGAGGACGTCGATGACCTGATAGAGGATCTGGATTTGGCCCTGAAGGCATGAGCTACTCGGCGCTTAATGATGATATTTTACATTAATTCATAGCTTTAATTAGCTATTGTTATATAATTTATCACAATAATTACTGCATGGCGGGATCCCGATCTCGCGCGCCCTCAGCGCCGCCTTCGCCCTCCAGCCACCCATCCAAGCTCCTCCCCTCATCGCCCTCCGCGAGCTGCTCGGCCAGCTCCCCGAGCGACTCCACGACGTATTCGGACGCTATGCCCTCCTCCGGTTCCTCCTCCCCATATCTGTTCACCCATGCAGTCCTGAGCCCCAGCACCATCGCCGGCCTCACGTCATCATCAACGTCGGGGCCGGCGTGTAACCCTCTCCAGATGGGCGTCCCGGAATCCCTGTAGGCGTTGAATATCGCCCTAGGATTTGGTCTGTACGCGCTGTTCACCCGGGCGCCGTACACGTAGTCCACCTCGATGCCCGAGTTCCCCAGGAGTCCACGGAGCACGTTTTCCTCCATATCCGAGATCAGCGCGACGCGATATCCGACGCTCCTCAGGCGTTCAATTCCTCCCGCGGCGTCCTGGAAAAATTTCCACCTACCTATGGAATCCAGGATTCCACTTCCCAGCTCCTCTGAGTAGGTAAGCCCACGGAGTTCCAGAGCGATCCTGATCCCGCCCACGACGCGTGGTCCATACGGAGCCTGCAGTGTACGGGCCGCCGCGAGTGCCGCCGCCGCTACCTCTGATCCCAGATCGCTATCCCCGAGGGCCGATCCTAGGTACTCAGCGAGGCCCCCTCTGCAGTCCAGCGCGACGCCGCAGGGTTCCATGCTCACCATGTCGACCCACGGAAGCTTGGCCAACGTCTATGTGACCGGAGGAAGAGTTCCTTAAAGGTATTACCGGGCTCCTCCTGATCCTGAGCTCGTGCAGCTCGCCGTCCTCGAATACTCCCACAGCATACTCGCACGCCGGCGGCTGACTGTCCACATGGAGGAACCGTATTCCCTCGTATTTCACCAGCTGCGTCGGGTACTCGACATGTCCGCTGAGGCGGAG
The DNA here is from genome assembly GCA_046536535.1 of Nitrososphaeria archaeon. GTDB lineage: Archaea > Thermoproteota > Nitrososphaeria > Conexivisphaerales > Conexivisphaeraceae > Conexivisphaera. The sequence continues at coordinate 8,386 of JAWDMO010000010.1, read as the reverse complement.
CCTCGGCCTGATCATCCTGACGGCCCTTATGATTACCCTCTTACCGTACGGATTCTCCGGAATGAACGGCACCTCCGCGGGCGGCTCGTGTGTTATCAGGATGTCCACTCCTCCATCCGAGATGTCCGCGGCCTCCGACTCGAAGTCGTCAGGCCTCTTATGATGCCACTTCTTGCCGCTCCCTATATTCCCCGAAATCCCCGCTATGACGAGCCCGTCGAACTCGACTGTCTCGCCGTCCGGAATGAGTATCGGCCTTCCGTCCCTGTTGTGCGCCGCGCATATGCCCTCCCTGTTCTCGTGGTTCCCATATATGGTGAGGACATATGTCATATTCGCGAGCTCCTCAAATGCATCCCCGTCGAACCCGATGTCCCAGTCCCCGGCGCCGAGAAGCAGATCTGGGCCCTCCTCCTTCACGACCTCCCTCAGCTTGGCGAGGCCCGCAGCCCTCAGCGGAGCCTCCTCCGCCAGGTCGGGCCTGTAGTGGATATCGCTGACGAAGAGCACCTTAAGCCCCGCCATGCTGGCGTAGTTTGGACGCGGGTGTTAAATAATGTTGTCCGAAACCCGTGGGCTACCCCGCCGCCGACGCGCCGAGGCCTCCTGACCGCTATCGCGTTGCGTTCGCGTCGATCGGGTGGACGATGCTCATAAGGCGTCGGTCAATGCGCAAAGTTTTTGAGCGATGGATCGGATCGGCTTAGACGTGGAGGATACAAAGGAGCTGGCCCGGCGCATGTCCAAACTGGAGCTGGAGTACGCCGAAAGGCTCAGGAAATCCGTGGAGGGCGTGAAGAATCCCGCGGTCAAGGCGATCATGTTAGCCGTCGCCCAGGACTCCGTAAAACATTCGATGCTGTACGATACGATCGTCGAACTTCTGGAGGGTGAGGGTCCACTGATGGATGAGGCACAGATGAATCGCGTGTCGCGCGAGATCAACGAACACATAAGGGTTGAGGATGAGATGCTGAGGAGCGCGAACGCCCTGCGCTCATCGGCATCGCGCGAGTGCGTGAAGCTCGTGGCTAAATCGATCGCTGAAGATGAGGAGCGCCACCATCGTCTCCTGATCGCGATCCGCGACGCGATAGTCAGTAGCGAGACGCTGACCGAGGACGAGATATGGGAGATGACGTGGAAGTACGCCATGTGGCACGGAACCCCCGGCGGCTGACCGGAAATCCATGTCCCGAAAATACAGCCCCATGCCAGTCAACTTGATACGTGGATCTCCCCGGCTGGACAAGTCCGGCTAATTCCCATAACCCCCTGTAATCGATCGAATGTCCGAGAGTATCCCGAAGGATATCAGGGGGCAGCTCAAATGGGCCAGGGAACGCGTAGATGCGCAGCTGCAGAGGCTGTCCAAGATCTCTTCGGAGGTCGATCGCCGCGAGAGGGCGATGTTCGAGAGGGTGATCTCGCTCGAGAAGTCGGGTCAGGGCCTCCGCGCCGAGAGGTACTCCGTGGAGCTCTCGGAGCTCAAGAAGCTGCGGGATACAGTAAGGGCGGCTTCCGCGACCCTCGATGCTGTATCCCTCAAGCTCGACGGCTCCGTGAGCTTGGGCGATGCAATAGCCGCAATATCGGGCGCCAGGACAGTCGTATCAAGCCTGAGCAGGCAGATAAAGGGCATCAATCCGGACCTCGACAGGGCTATGTCGGGGATAGATGATGTCCTGAGCTCCACTCAGCAGACGTTCTCCGAGATATACATACCGAGCAACGAGGAATCCGAGAGGATAATCGAGGAGGCCACCGCGGTGGTTGACCTCAGGCGCAGGCAGTCGGAGCCGCTGCCGGAGCCCCAGCCCCAGTGACAAATCAGAAAAATTTTTGAGTAAGCACCGGTCCAGCGCGACCCCATGCGCGGGGCGCTCCTGGCATCCCTGATCATACTCCTGGCGGTGGCGTCGTATCCCGCGGCGGCGCAGTCGACCGGCGGGATATCGATCAGCACGTATTTCACCGGGGTCTCGGTCCAGGCGGGCCAACCAATTTATACATCTTTGAACATAACTAATTCGATGGCGGAGCCGGCCAGCATCTCGATATCGACTTCCGCCCCTCCCGGGTGGACCGCCGTCACATCGTATAACGGATATAATGTTACAGCGGTCTACGCGCCCGCCGGCGCCACGAGATCCGTCCAGCTCGGGATATACGTGCCGTCCGGCGCCACCCCTGGGACATATGAGGTCAATGTGACCGCGTGGAGCGGCCAGGTTGAGTCCAACGAGCTCACGTTCTACGTGGAAGTGACACCGGCCCCCACGAGCTCCCAGCCGATCGCCGTCAGCGTCTCCTACCCGAGCCTCACCGCCTCCCCGGGATCCACGCTCAGCTATATGTTCGAGGTGGACAACAACCTGGGGGAGACATCAGTGGCCACGTTCAGTATGAGCGCGCCCCCCGGATGGGCGTACACGTTCCTCCCGAGCCAGTACAGCACCACCGTGATATCGGGGATATCGATGAATGCATACTCGGAGAACCCCGGGCTCGTCGCCGAGGTCTACGTTCCATCGAGCGCGCAGCCCGGAATTTACAACCTGACGCTCACGGTGACGGCGTCCGGGTATCGCGTCTCCATTCCGCTCAGCGCGACGGTGACCGGGACCTACAGCTACGGGCTATCGACGCCCGGCGGGCTCCTGAGCATCAGCGCGGGGGCCGGCCACACGTCCACTGCAACAATACTTGTGTCGAACACCGGCACGGAACCCCTGACCGACCTCACCCTCACGGCGGTTCAGCCATCGAGCGACTGGACGATCGAGCTGAATCCCGCCACCATACAGGTGCTCCAGCCGGGCCAGAATGCGACAGTGACGATGTCCGTCACTCCGCCGCCCAACGCTATACCCGGCGTGTACTCGCTCACGGTCAGCGCGTACTCGCAGCAGGCGAGCTCACAATCCCTCAACTTCCTGGTCACCGTGACCAAGCAGACCTACTGGGGAGTGGTCGGCATAGCCGTGATAGTGGTCGCCATAGCCGCGCTGATAGCCGTGTTCTGGAGGTTCGGCAGGCCGTGAGCTCGGGGCCCGCACTGCGCGCGATCGGGCTCAGGAAGGTCTACGGCGACTTCGCGGCGGTGAAGGGCGTCGACCTTGAGGTCGGAAGGGGCGAGATACTGGGGCTCCTGGGGCCGAACGGCGCCGGGAAGACGACGACCATATCCATGATGGTGGGGCTCGTGCCCCCCACGGAGGGCGACGTCCTCATTGATGGATACAGCGTGAGGAGGGACCCCGTAAAGGTGAGGGCCAGGGCGGGGCTCGTGCCCGATAATCCCGGGTTCTACGATGGGATGACCGCGTGGAATAACCTGTGGATAACCGCGAGGTTGAACGAGGTGAAGGATGAGTCCAGGATCGACGAGGCAATTTCAAGGGTGGGGCTCTCCGGGTGGGCAGATGTCGAGGTGGGCAAGTTCTCGAAGGGCATGAAGCAGAGGCTCGGGATAGCGGATGCGCTGCTGAAATCGCCATCGGTGCTCCTCCTGGACGAGCCCACGGCCGGACTTGATCCCGGGGGTTCCGACGATGTCCTAAGGCTCGTCAGATCCCTCGCGAGTGAGGAGGGGCTCGCCGTCCTCATGAGCAGCCATCTGCTCCACCAAGTCGAGTGGATCTGCGATCGCGTGGCGGTCATGAATGAGGGGAGGGTGATTGCGCAGGGGACGCTGGATCAGCTGGTGGGCCGTAAATATTACGTTGAGATGGAGCTAGACGGGGATATCGATGCGGCCGTGAGATCGCTGCTCCCCGTCGGAAAGGTCGCCGTCGACGGCAGGAGAGTGACCGTGGAGGCGGAGGGGGACGTCAGGAGGAGGGCCGTGGACGCCGCGCTGAGATCCGGCGCTGTCCCGGTGGAGGTACGCCTGAGGAGGGCCGGCCTCGCGGAGGTCTACAGGAGCCTCCTGGGGGCGGGATCTTGAGGGGGAGCGTCACCATATTTGAGAAGGAGCTCTCGGAGCTCCTCACGAGCAGGAGGTTCATCCTGGTGTTCCTGATGGTGTTCCTATCCGGCGTCGGCGCGGTGCTGACCGCGGCCCAGTCAATCTCCGGCCAGACCACGGCCCAGTTCCTACAGCTCTTCACGGGCACTGGCAGTCAGTTCTACAGTTACTCATACTTCCTCAGCGTCCTGGCGCCAATACTTGGCATCGCGATCGGTTTCGACTCGATGAACAGGGAGCTATCGTCCGGGAGCATGGTCAGGCTCCTCTCGAACCCGGTTCACAGGGACGGGGTGGTGATAGGGAAGCTTGCCGCCGGCGTGGCCGTGATATCGCTGGTGATCGGTGTGGTGAACGCTGTGAACTTCGGCGTGGGCATGATCCTCATGGGATGGGGTCCGTCGTCCGCGGACGTCCTCAGGTTCGCGTACTTCACCGTGGTGACCGTAATATATTCGTCCGTCTGGTTCTCCGCGGCGCTGCTATTCTCCACGCTCTTCAGAAGGGCGGCCACCTCGGCCCTTGTATCCCTGGCGCTCTGGATATTCATGACGTTCTTCATAGGGGCATTCGCGGCCGCCCTCGCCGACGTCATATCGCCCCTGCCGTCATTTCCTCCTCCAACCACGGGCCAGGAGATCGCATACATAAATACGGCCATCGATATAGCCAGGATAAGTCCGGTCTACGTATACTCGGAAGTCTCAGCCGCTATCCTAAGCCCGCAGGTATTGACGTTATCCCCGGTCTACGTCTACAGTCAGGGGCTGCCGGCGATGGAGCTCGGGGTCTCCGAGAGCCTGACGCTCGCCCTCCCCGACATATCCGCACTCGTGGCGGCGCTCTCCGTGTTCTCGATACTCACGTTCATAGTGTTCATGAGGATGGAGATAAGGGCGAGATGGGAGTGAGTGCAAAGTCCGCTGAGGAGATCATGTCGAACTTTCCACGCCTTCGGGCGTGGGCTTCTGGATTCCTTCCTCCTGAAGCCTTAATGGCGAATAGCACCGACCCGCTGCACCCCTCGGGCGGCGCTGACCTCCCTCACCTGATGCTTCCTCAAGCCGGAATTGCCCGCATGAGTTCCGGATCAAAGTTGAGGGCGGGCAGTTCACGGCTTGTTCAGTTAACAGTCCATCTCCTCCCCGAAAGGCCGGGGCTTTTTTGCTAGTAATCCGTATATGCGGCTGGATATCCCGGGTCATCGATGCCCGATCGCGTGATCGTCGTGGGCGCCGGCATAACGGGATCTTTCGCGGCGCTGGACATGGCCCTCCGCGGCGCGGACGTGGTGCTCGTGGAGGAGGGGGGATCGCCCCGCGGCGCCACGGCGTCTATAGCAGGCGTGATCCACGGAGGGGCGCGGTTCGCGGTGACAGCTCCGATGGCGGCCGCAGTCTGTCGGGACGAGAATCCGTTGATGCTTAGGATCGCCCGGGACTTCATAATCTCCGACCGCGGATACTTCTTGGTGGCTGACTGGACGCAGGAAGATTATATACATAAATTCGAATCATCAACAAAGGAGCTGGGGATCTACGCGAGGCCGGTCGAGCCCCCGGTAATCGATTCAATCCGCCCGGGGATTCTGCGCTCCGCGTTTGAGACATCGGACGCCGTGATAGACCTCCAGGAGTTCACGGCGCACCTGATCTGGCGTGCCGTGGCCGAGGGCGTCGAGTACTCGAACAGCTCGAGGGTGACCTCCGCGAGGTACCTCGGGGATCACGAGTGGGAGCTGTCGGTGAGGAGGAGGTCATCTGAGCGCGTGCTCAGAGGAGCCCTGATAATCGCCGCCGGCCACGGCATACCGGTATTCATGAGGGACGTGCTGGGCATCGACGCGCGGGGGCTCGGGGTGGCGAGGGGATCGCACGCGGTCCTCAAGACGCACGTCCCCGCCGTCCTCCAGGTACTTGGCGCGCCCGGGATCGGCGACCTCTTCGCGCCAGCGCGCGGCATGACGCTCGTCGGCCCCACGTTAGTTCCAGGGGGCCGTCCCGGGGCCATATCGGATGAGGAGAGGTCATCGCTGATTGCGGCTGCCTCCAGGGTCATGAACATATCGAAGGACGACGTGATCGGGTGGAGCTCCACGGGGAGGCTGACGTTCGATGCGGGCATCTCGGCGTCACCTCCGGACCTCGTGGCGGAGATTCACGGCGCGGTCGTCGCGTACAGCGCGAACATGACGTGCGGAAGGAGGACTGCGGAGGCGGCGTCCGACATGGTGGCCGGATGGCTGGGGCTGGGTAGGGGGAACACCCGCGACATCGTAGTGGAGCGCGAGGGGCCCATCGTGGAGGCCGCGCTATGACCGCGGTCGCGGTGGTCTATTCGACGGCGGATCCGGCCGGGAGCGGTTCCGCATCCAGGCTCCTCGGAATGTCCAGCTGGTACGAAAAATCCTGTCCCCGGGCCAGGCACTGCTACGTGTCCGCTGAGCTCGGAGCATATCTGGCCGGATTCGATGAGGACGCAATCCATATGGACTTCTTGGACGACGCGCTCGATGTCGACTCATATCTAGTGCTATCCCGCCACAGCTCTAAGAGCGGACGGCCCAGCCTCACGGTGCATACCACCGGAAATCACGGAGCCGCCGAACTCGGCGGACGGCCCCGGGAGCTCGCGTGGAGCAATCCGAGGCTTGAGGGCGCCCTCCTCAGGAACTACGCGGCCGCGGCGCGCCCGATCCTGACGCGGTACTGGATAGGGCTGGAGGCGACGCATCACGGGCCGACCAGCCTGAGGAGACCGATAACGTTCGTCGAGATAGGAAGCACCGAGGTCGAATGGTCGGATCCGGCGGCCCAGGAGGCAATGGCCACCGCCGTCCTTAGGACGCTGTCATCGCCGCTCCCCGAATGTCGTCCCGCCGCCGGGTTCGGCGGGACGCATTATCCGGAGAGGCATACTAGGCTGGTTCTGGACGGCGATATCTGTTACGGGCACCTGCTCGCCAGATACGCGCTCGAGTCGCCGGATCCCTACGTGATTTCACAGGCCATGGACAGGAACTACGGCGGGATCTCCGGCGTGGTCGTCGAGAGGAAGTCCATCGGATCGGCAGCTAGGGGCGCCATCGTCGCGGCGGCGGAGGCGCGGGGACTTCCGGTAACTTATATCTAGTATATCGATAATATCATAACGTTATGCACGATTTTTGCATCTTGACTGCCGAATAATGAGCCACAATTCTTATAAATAAACGGTCCTCGGGTCCCCCGGTCAGGTAGCCGAATGTGCGGGATACTGGGACTGTACGACATGGATGGTCGGGACCTCCCCGCGGAACTCGTGCTCAGGGGGCTCGACGCGATGAAGGAGCGCGGGACCCCCCACGGTTCAGGCGTGGCGCTCTATAAACCCGTGGGGGTCCCCAGGGTCAAGGCGTTCTCCGAGAGGCCAGCGGAGGACGGCATATCCGTCAGGCTCCCGGGCGATCTATACGACCTTACATTCTTCGGCTCCCCGGCGAACGTAGAGGGAGTAGTGTATCTCAACAGCAGATGGCTAGACGTCTACAAGGCGGTCGGCTGGCCCAGGGACATAGATTCCATATACGACCTGAGCTCCCTCTCGAGCTCCGCATGGCTCGGACACACGAGGTATCCAACCAACAGCCCCGGCAGGTATCCCTATTACTCTCATCCCTTCACGGCCGGCGACATGGCCATAGTCCACAACGGAGACCTGAGCTCCTATGGATCGAACGTAAATCTACTCGCGTACAGGATGGGCTACAGGGGCTTCACGGGGAACGACAGCGAGGCCATAGCGTTCCTCCTGAAGGAGCTGTCGGACAGGCTGGGCGTGGACGGCGCTATAAGGGAGCTCATGTACGGCGATAAGTTCAGGTGGGCTAGGCTGGACGGGCCCTACGCCGTCGCGTTTCTGATGGGAGGCCCGACCCCCGTCTTCGGGGCGTTCGTGGATGCGCAGCACTTCAGGCCCATCTACGTCGGGATCTCCGACGGCGTCCTGATGGTCGCTAGCGAGGCCGCCGCTATAAGATCCGTACTCGGAGATGCCAGATACTGGGCCCTGAGGGGCGGTGAATATATAGTGGTGGAGGGCGATGAGATCCGCGGCAATTTCAAGAGGCGTTATTCTTACGACAAGCGGATGCCCAGCGTTCCCCCGGAGCCGTACATCGACGCATCGGGATTCAGCGCCGTGGATCTGGCGCCTCATATAAGGCCGATGTTAGAGAGGGGCGATGAGGTCCGCGTGGTGGGCGCGGCCGGCCACAGGTACCTGGGGAACGGCATGGGATCCGGCGTCCTAAGGATCTGGGGCGTGGTTGGCAATGCATCAGCTAACGTGATGTCCGGAGGCTCGATACACGTGTATGGGGATGTGCAGGACGACTTCGGGGACGCCATGAACGGTGGGACGGTGTTCATCCACGGC
>JAWDMO010000009.1:0-29000 GCA_046536535.1 Nitrososphaeria archaeon | reverse complement strand
ACGACGCCCGTCACCCCCATATCGTTCTCGAACTTGTAGAAGTAATCGCCGACCACCGTGGATCCCGATGCATCCGCGGCCTTCAGCATCATATCCCTGAGGAGCTCCTTATCCCTCAAAATATCCGGGGATATCCCGTGGAGTTCGCACACCAGGTGCCTGCCGAGGAACCTCGAGAAGCTGGCCCCCATCCCGCCTCGGGCCTAGCTTCGCAGCCCATTTTTAAAAATTTTCCGCTTACCGCCGAGTTTTACGGCTCTAACAGTTATCAGCCAGAAATTCTCCGTCTAAATCAAAAAAAGGCCGTGAGCGTCGGCTTTTATTAGAAATAAACCGTGAAATCCTGTTTTAGGCCCGAACTGCCCGATATTAACAGATTATTTCCAGAAAAGGCCAAAAATGTCAGATTAAAATCCGAGCGCACTGCGGGGCAGGGCACTATTCGACGCGCGTCGGCTCGTCAGCTGTCCGTTATCCCCACCGATTGCTTATTTAGCCGGCGCGATCTACAGGAATGGCGTGGGGCAGGGCGGCGACGAGGGGCGCAACGGCGGGGCGTTCTCGTGGGTGAGGGACGTCTATGAGAACCTGGATTACTACCTGGGGACCGACGAGGGCCGCCGCAGGCTCGAGGACATAGCCAGGAGTGAGGCGCAGAGGCTCGAGGAGGAGATAGCGCGCGTCCACAGGCCGCAGAGGGACATCATATGGATGTCCAAGTGGTGCCTCCACTGCGCCCACATGGGCGAGCGCGGGGGAAGGTACTATTGCGATTTCCACGGGATGAGGCTGGTGAAGCCCTTCTACGGCAAGCCGCTCTGGGCGGTCGTCGCCGAGTCCGAGGGCGACGCGCACTACGTGCTCCTGGGAGTGGACTGGGACAGGCGCTGGCGGGACGTCGAGGACTACATAGTGAACGCGGCTATGGAGTCGATAAACGGGGGAAGGCCGTACTTCTGCTACGAGCCCGCCAAGCACTGAGGTTTCCCTTGCTCGGAGGGGGACGGTTCACGCAGCGATTTCTGCTCACGTGCGCGGCCGGATTCGAGGACATAAGCGCGATCGAGGCGGAGGCCCTGGGCGGCCGCGTCCTGGGCATCCGGGACGGGAGAATAATCGTGGAGGGGGATGTGCGACTGATCTACAGGCTGAACGCGTGGGCCAGGACCGCGCACAGGATCCTGCTCCTGCTCGGCGTATTCAGGGTGGGCGGCCTCGATGATATCCGCGAGCGGGCCTCGGGCATCGAATACGATCTGATCGGGCCCGGGCGGTCGTTCGCCGTCAGGGGCGAGGTGAACGGCGTCCACGGGTTCACCCCGGGCGACGTGACATCGACGGTCGCCCGGGCGGTCATGGGCTCCCGCGGATCATCCGGCGGCGTCCGGCCGAGGATCGACACGGCCGATCCGGACGTCGTGATAAGGGCCGACGTGATCGGCGAGGAGCTCTTCATCTCGGTCGATACCACCGGGGAGAGCCTCCACGTCAGGGAGTGGAGGAGGTTCAATCACCCGAGCTCCATAATGCCGTCCCTGGCGTACGCGCTGGTCATGTTCGCGGGATGGCGCGGAGGGCCCCTGCTGGACACGTTCACGGGGGGTGCGACGATACCGATAGAGGCGGCGCTCAGGTGGATCGGGCGGACGGTGCACGAGCACAGGGAGTACGCGTACAGGAGGCTCCCGATATACGATCCATCGATGGAGGCCGAGGAGAGGCGCGACGACCCGGATCCCCTGCCCGACACGCCGCGTCCGGGCGACATACGGGGGCTCGAGGTCAACCCCAAGTACTACAGCGGGGCGATGAAGAACGTGGAGTCGGCCGGGGTATCCGGAGCGGTGTCGATATCGCTGGCGGACTCCACGAGGTGGGAGCCGGATCGCCGCTTCCCGTTCATCGTGACCAATCCGCCCTACGGCATATCGCCCGGCGGTAGGAAGCGCGTCGCGGGCCTCTACAGGAGGTTCGCCTCCCGCCTCCCCGCCATGCTCGAGCCCGACGGCGTCGTGGTCGCGATAACGACGGAACACAGGCAGATGGCCGCGGCGCTCTCGGCAGCCGGCCTCAGGATCCTCGACGGACGCAGGGGCCGGCACGGCAATCTATGGGTGGGCGCAGTGAAGGCGGCCCTCTTCTAGGGCCCTCCTGAGGAGCTCCGCCGGGTACATCACGGCGGCGCGCGGGAGGAGCCTCCTGAGCTGGAACCTGCACGCCTCGCTCTCGCTGGCCACGGTCGAGCCCTCCGGGAGGCCGCTCGCCTCCTCGAGGAACTCATTCACCATCTCATCCGATATGCCGGCGGTGTTCCTCCTGAGGCCCCATGCCCCACCGAGGCCGCAGCACCTCCTCAGGGTGCCCTGTACGCCGTATCCGGCCATCCTGAGCGCTCCGGCTATCCTGTCGCCCTGGCCGTTGGACTTCGCCAGGCACGACTCATGATAAACTACGCCTCCGCCGTCCCGCCCGGTGCCCCTGCACCTCTCCATGAGGAGCCCGTAGACATCGGTTATCCCCGCCGCGAGGCGCCGTGCCGCGTCCCCGAGCAACAGCGGGTATATCCTCCTGAACATGTAGTAGCTCGCGGGCGATACGATCACTATGGGCCTTCCGCGTGCGGCATTGCCGATCTCCCCGACGAGCCTGGCGCCCTCCTCCTTCAGGCGCGACATGTAACCCAGGTCCAGGAGCACCATGCCGTGGTCCAGCGGCCCCACGACCTCGGGCCTGAGGCCCATCGCGGTCAGCAGCCTCCAGACGGCCTCCGGCGCTTCCGGTTCGTGTGCCCACGTGTAGGTGTCGATCAGCAGCAGGACGTCGCCCCCCTCCCAGCTCCTGAGGTTCGGCCTCCGGCGGCTCGCCCGCGGCAGCTCGAGGTCCTCCCTGAAGCCGAGCGCCCGCGCCGCGGCCCCCCTCATGAGCCCCGCGGCCGCGTTGTAGATGCCCGGGACCTCTCCCGCCAGCCTATCCAGCGCCTCGTATCTGCGCAGCACGGCCTCCGCCGGTCCCCTCCCCCTCTCCCTGCCCCTGAGCTCGCGATATGCGCCCACGAGCAGCGGAATCGGTATCTCCAGCGGGCATGCGTTCATGCACCTGCCGCAGCTCATGCAGTAATCGACGTCGGACGCTACTTCGTCCGAGAGCGGCTCGTCCACGGTCCTCCCGGTCAGTAGCCCCCTGAACAGGATCGCCCTTCCGCGGCTCGTCCTGGACTCCAAGTACGCGGATGGGACGGCGCTGGTCGGGCACGCCGCGTTGCAGAATCCGCACCTCATGCAGAGCGCCGCGACGTCCGCGGCCTCGCCGAGGAGTTCCCGGATCCCCCGCGCTAATCCGGCAGCAGCTTCCCCGGGTTCATGATCCATGTCGGGTCCACAGCCCCCTTAATCCCCCTCATGATTTCCAGCGCCGCGCGGCCGTGCTGTGCCTCCATGAACGGGCGTTTCTCGAACCCTATGCCGTGCTCCCCCGCTATGGCTCCCCCCGCCTCCACGGCCTTCTCAATTATCTTGGAGTAGAGGTCCATCGCCCTCCTGTGCGCCGCATCGTCCGTCCCGCCGACGAGTATGTTGACGTGGAGGTTTCCGTCGCCCGCGTGGCCGAAGACGACCAGCCCGACGCCCATTCCGTCGCCCAGCCGGTAGATCTCTTCGACCATCCACGGCAGCCTCGAGACGGGGACGTCCACGTCGCCGACTATCACCGCCGGGGATAGCTTGGCGACCAGCGCGCCCAGGGATCTCCTGCCCTTCCACATGGCCTCCTCCTCCGCTCCCTCCACGGGCCCGAACTCGTTTCCCTTGGATCTGCACACGGCCTCAAGCCTGGACATTCCCTCCTCCGCCGCCTTCTCCGTGCCGTCCGTCTCCAGGAGGAGGGCCGCCCCGGCGTCCCTGTAAGGATATCCGCTGTCGACCAGGAGCCTGAGGACCCTGGAATCCATGTACTCCACGGCGCTCGGGCGCGCCGGGGACGCGACGATTTCGAAGATAGCGCTGGATGCGCGCTCCGGCGTCGCCGCATAGCAGATGCCAGTCCTCCTGGCCTCGGGGAGCGGCCTCAGCTTGAGCGTGATCTTGGAGAAGAACCCAAGCGTCCCCTCGCTTCCCACGAAGAGCCTCACCAGGTCGTACCCGATGCTGCTCTTCGGCGCCTTGGTGCCCAGGCGGACTATCTCGCCGCTCGGGAGCACGACCTCCAGCTCGGTCACGTAGTCCCTCGTGACGCCGTATTTCACGGCCCTGAACCCCGACGAGTTGTTGCCCACCATGCCGCCTATAGTGCTGACGCTGCCGCTCGCTGGCTCCGGCGGGAAGAAGAGCCCCTGCTCCCTCAGCCTCGCGTTGAGATCCTCGTAAATCACGCCGGGCTCGACCACCGCGAGCAGGTCCTCCCGGCTCACCTCCAGGATGCGGTTCATCCTCCTCGTGCTGATGACGACGCCCCCCATGACCGGGGACGCGTTGCCCGAGGTGCTGCTCCCGCTGCCGCGCGGCGTCACCGGTATCCCGCGCCGCGAGCAGTAGCGCAGTATTCCCGATACCTGGTCGGCGCTCGTCGGCCACACGACGGCCTCCGCGGCCCCCTCGATCTCGCTCACCGCGTTCGAGCTGGCTATCTCGAGCTCCCAATCCCTAGTCGACACGTTATCGGGGCCAACGATCCCCCTGAGGGCCTCGAGGTCCGCCTCCTCGACACGGGAATAACGCCTCGCGCTCGCCACGCAGGGGCGCGGTCGCCCGGCGATAAAAGGAATATGAGCGGATCACGCGGCATTCCACTACACATTATAAAGGTGTTAGGGGTTTGGGGGAAGCGGTAAAACTAAAACTCCGACCTTCAGGGAGGAGATAGGCGGACTTCCCAGATTCCCCGTCTCCTTTTTATCCCCGCGTGAATCGCGCGACGAGCGTTGGAGCAGCTCGCGCCGGGGGACACCTCCGCGATCCTCAGGGAGCTCGGCTACGATTACTACGTATACAGGGAGGATGCGGTTCGGCCGGAGTTCTCCGGGACAATGTTCTCGGGCCTGCTCCCGGGGCTGGCCTCATCCCGGGACCCGGATCTATCCGATCTATCGAACAGGGCGCTCTATCGTCATCAGGAGGAGGCCTACAACGCGCTGCAGGCCGGGAGGAACCTGATACTGAGGAGCGGCACGGGGTCCGGGAAGACCGAGGCGTGGCTGCTCCACGTGGCGAAGAGCGGCGTCAGGGCGCTCGCGGTTTACCCGACGCTGGCGCTCTCCAACGACCAGATAAGGCGGATAGTCGAGATATCACGCGTCACGGGCCTGAAGGTGGAGGCGCTCGACGCCCTGAGGAGGGACGACATGGTCCACGCGCGGGGCAGGGCGGCGCTCAGGAGCGCGATAGGGGAACTGAACATCCTCGTGACAAATCCCGCGTTCCTGATGAACGAGGTGAAGAAGCTGGTGGCGGGGAGCAGGGGGAGGCTCATGGACAGGTTCCTGTCATCGGTCGGGCTGATCGTCATAGACGAGCTGGACTTCTACGGGCCGAGGGAGATAGCGCTCCTGCTGTCGATGCTCAGGCTGCTGAAGGACGCCGCGTCTGGCGACTTCAGGGTCGCTGTGCTCACGGCGACCCTCAGGGACCCCGGTCCGCTCGCCGAGTTCCTGAGGGGTCTGACCGGACACGAGGTGTCGGTCGTCGAGGGCATGCCCTTCAGGGTGGAGAACCGCGTCTACGTGGTGCTGGGAAAGGACCTGCGCGGCATATGGGATGAACTGAGGTCGCACGAGGACGAGCTCCGCGCCTCGGGGTCCGTGGGCGACGACGTCCTGGAGGCGCTCCACGACTACGAGAAGTTCAGGCTGTCGCACTTCAAGGTCATCGAGGCCGCCCGCGCGCTGGGGATCGGGATACCGGGGACCGAGTACGATCCGGTCGAGATCCTCAGGAGGTACGCGGACGATCCGGTCCTGACCCTGGTCTTCACGCGCAACATAGCAAAGGCCGAGGAGCTCGGGAGGAAGCTCAGGTCCGCGCTCCCGCCGGAGCTGCAGGATCGCGTGGCAGTGCATCACCACCTGGCGTCGAGGGCGGCGAGGGCCGAGCGCGAGGAGAGGGCCAGGAGGGGCGAGGTGAAGGTCCTGATATCGCCCAAGACGCTGTCGCAGGGGCTGGACATAGGGCTCGTCGGCAGGATAGTGCACGTGGGGCTCCCCGAGAGCGTCAGGGAGTTCATCCAGAAGGAGGGCAGGAAGGGGAGGAGGGAATCGCTCGCCTATTCCGAGACGGTCGTCTTCCCGCTGTACGCCTGGGACAGGGAGCTGCTCTCGAGGGGGGTTGAGACGCTCAGGCGCTGGATGGAGCTCCAGCCCGAAAGGGCGCTGGTGAATCCGCGCAACAGGTACATGACGCTCTTTGAATCGCTCGCCAGGTTCACGTCGCCGTCGCTGAGGCAGTCCCTGCCGCGCGAGGGCTACGAGTTCCTCATGTCCATGGGCCTCGTCGAGGGGAACGAACTGACCGACGCCGGGAAGAGGGTCTGGCGCAACATGAATTTCTACGAATTCGCGCCTCCCTTCGGCGTCAAGCGCCTGATCGACGAGGAGCCGGCCCCCAGGTACCTCGAGGACGTATCCCACTGCGACCTCGTGGAGAAGTTCCAGCCCGGGAGCATAGACTACTCGGCCGACGGGGTGGTCGTGGAGCACCGGCGGGCCGAGGGCGCCGTGACCGCGATAGTGGAGCGCAGGCTCTCCGAGAGGGCCCTCTGGGACTACGAACCGCTCGCCCAGGCGTATGAGGAATACGAGAAGGCCAAGTTCCAGTGGCGCGAGCGCCCGAATATCGTGTCGGACTACATGAACGGAAGGCTGCACTCCGACGTGCGCTGCGTCGTGTACCCTCCCAGGAAGGGCTTCGGCAGATACGACAAAATACCGAACAGGGTCCTCTGGAGGATCTACAGTTCGCAGCCGATCGTCAGGAGGATCTCCGGGAGGACCTCCGTGAGGAGGGACATGCGCGTGGTGGACGTGCCGGCCTCCACCTCCGGCAGGTACAGCGACTACACATACGGCGTGGGCCTCGAGCTGGACCCGGCGGAGGACGTGAACCTCTTGAGAATAGGTCTGGCGTACATATTGATAATTCTGAGGAGGAAACACGGCATCTCGCTCGACGCGCTGCAGTACGACCTGGGCAAGGTCGGCGAGAAGAAGTACATGGGCCTGCACGAGCCCGAGAGCTCGGGGCTCCTCGAGGAACTCGACTGGGCGGCCCTGAGGTCCGAGGTGGAATCCTACCTGCCGGACGACCTCGACGACGTCCTGATGAGCGCGCTGGACGAGTACGCGTACGCGGACTTCCTGGGCTACGGCCTCCGCTGGGACCTGGCCAGGGCATATGCGCTGAGGGCGATCGACTACCTACTCCTCCAGCAGCGCGTCGTAATGAGGGTCAGGGGCCGCTTGGTTTCCGTCCCGAAGCCGTCCAGGGCGCTGAAGCTGCTCTCGATGGACGCGCTGAGCCTCCCCCTGGACGACGAAGAACGCGTGCGCCTGATCGCGGTGGCGACATATGACGGCGAGGAGTCCAGCGCGATCGTCCTCAAGTCGGAGTTCGGCCTCCTCTCGGGGGACGGCGACGAGGTCAGGCGCAGGGTATTCGCGGCGGTGGATTCGGGGTTCAGGGTCCTGGTCTACGACATGAGGTCCACGCTGGACGCGCTCAACGCATCGGGGATGGCATCCCTTGCGATGCTCCTGAGGCAGATGTCGTCCGAGCACGGCCTCGTGGAGGTCAGGGGGGAGATCTCCGGCGCGCTGGAAGAGGACGTCCCGCTCTCGGAGGCCGACGCCGCGATCCTGGGCAGGGAGAGGAAGGTGGGGCTGGCCGAGCTCAGGAGGGAGTACGAGTACGCGCGGTCCAGGATACGCGGCATCGAGTACGCCGAGTGGGAATACCACATCAAATACTTGAACGCGTACCTGGAGGAGTTCGTCCGGGAGAACGCGGAGTCGGCGCTCCTGCTCCATCTGGCCGCGGATCGGCTCAGAGGACCTTGACCCTGACGAGGTCCGTGGTCTCCTTGAGCATTCCGCGCACCAGCACGAGGATGTCGCCCTCCTTCGCTATCCCCCTCCTCGCGGCTTCCCCGGCCAGGCCCTCCAGATCCACGTTACCCGTGATCCCGGCTGGGTTGATCCCCCGGAGGATCGCGATCCTCCTCGCGGCCCCCTCGTCCGCCGTGAAGACGTATGTGTCGGTGGACGGCCTGTAGCGCGCGATCCTCCTCGCGGTGTTTCCACCGCGGCTGTACGCCACGATCTTGGCGCCCATCGACTCGGCCAGCTCCACCACCCCGAGGGCGAAGAGGTCGTATATGCTGGCGCCCTTTCCCACGTCCCCGACCCCCCTGGCTGGGGAATAACCCTCCTCCGACCTCTCTATGATCCTGGAGGCCCACTCGACGCTCTCCACCGGATGCCTGCCCGCCGCGGTCTCGCCCGTGAGGAGCACCGCATCCGCGCCGTCCCTGACCGCGGTGAACACGTCGACGACCTCGCTCCTCGTGGGTATCGGATTCTCCATCATCGAATCCAGGAGCTGGGTCGCCACTATGGACGGCCTCCCGTGCGCCCCGGCCGCATCCACTATCCTCCTCTGTATGAACGGCATGTCCTCCAGCGGGAACTTCGCGCCCAGATCCCCCCTGGCGACCAGCACCGCGTCCGCCTCCTCCGCTATCGAGTCGACGTTCTCCACGCCCGGTATGGTCTCCACCTTGGCCATTATCCAGGCGTCGCTCCCGAGGTCCGAGAGCGCATCCCTGAGCCTCTTCACGTCGTCCCTCGTCCTCACGAACGAGAGCGCCACGTACTCGAGCCCCTTTTCCACTATGAACCTGAGGTCGTCCATGTCCTTTTCGGTCGGCGACGGCAGGTCGTACTCCTTTCCCCTGACGGCCACCGTCTTCCTGGGGGCCAGGATTCCCTCCATGAGCGCCTCCGCCGCCACCGATCCGCCGGATTTCTCCACGACGCGCGCGGATGTCCGTCCCCCCTCGAACGCTATCACGTCGCCGACGTCCACTATCCGGAAGAATTCGTCGCTGGGCACCGGTATTCCCTCCCCGCCATCCCTCGTCAGCACGATCCTGGAGCCCCTCGATATGCGGACGGGCTGGAAGTCCCCGAGCCGCACAGTCGGGCCCTGAAGGTCCCCTATTATCGGGATGTATCTCCCGGCCTTCCCCTCGAGCGCCCGCACGATCCCTATTTCGCCGGACTTCTCGTCGTGCGTGCCGTGCGAGAAGTTGAGCCTGAAGCCGTCCGCGCCCGCGGCCACCATGGCCTCGACTATTTCCGGGGCGTCGCTCGCCGGCCCAAGCGTAGCCAGGACCCTCGCCTTCCTCGCCATGCGCGGATGGGGGTCCCGTTCAGTATAACCTTTTCACGATGCCCAGCCGATCGTCGGTCAGCGCTATCGAGCGGTCGGCCCTCTCCTCGATCCCAGTCACCGCCCTTATCGCGTCGACGTTTTCGGGCACCACGTCCGACTCGTTCGGGGTCGCCCACATCAGGTAGACCTCGCGCCCGTCCTTCGAGACCGTCAGGGCGTCCTCCCAGACCGGGATCTCGTACAGGTCACCCCTGGTCCTCCCGAGATCCCTGGCGATCTCGAATATCGAGTTCAGCCCCCTGACGCCGTCGCCCCCGTTGACCATGACCACCCTCGGCTCGTCCCTGAGGACCGAGACGACCTCATCCCTGGTGGCCTGTCCGTTGAGCTCGAGCATACCCATGTGCAGGTGGAACAGGTTGTGGCTCCCCTTCGCCGCCATGGTCACTATATCGAGGCCGTGCACCACCGTCTGGGCGTCGGGTCCGTGGTGCGACGGGACCCTCAGCTCGGGCACGACCGTGTTCATTATCCCCGTGTGGCTCGATTCCCAGACGTCCACGGCCCTCCTGAATATGCTCACCCTAGCCCTCCTGATGCCGAGCCCCGCGTGGATCCCGCCGACCACCCTGCAGATCGCGGTGGTGTTGCAGCTCACGACCCGGACGAACTGTTTGCCGATCGCCTCCCCGTAGTTCCTCTGCGCGACGAACGAGACGCCGGCCACCTCGTGCTTCTCGCCTCCCTGGAATATCGCCTTCACGCCGTGCTTCTCGTACAGCTTCCTGTTCTCCGCCCCCACCTTCTCCGGGGTCGCGTCCACCACGACGTCGACGGCCCCCCTGGATAGCAGCTCCTCCAGGCTCCCGGCGACCTCCAGTCCCGCCTTCCTCATCTCCTCCGCCTTCTCCGGGATCGACGCGTAGATCCCATGGCCCTTGGCCGCGGCCATCTTGATGCGATAGTCCCCGACAACGTCCGCGATGCCGACGACCCTCATATCCGGCTGCCTCGCCACGGCGTCCGCCACCCTCTTCCCGATGACGCCGTAGCCGTTGATCACGACGTTCACGGTCCCCCTGGGCACGGCGCGAGTCGGATCCCTCGACTAATAATATTTTGCGCGCGCCAACGCTTTAATCCGGAGGCGTCCCCCGGAGGGACGTGAGGGTACTCATCCTTGGGCTGGGGCGCATGGGCTCCCTGCTGGCGTCGGTGCTCCCGGCGGCGGGACACGAGGTCCACGGATACGACATATCCGAGCGTGTCCGTGAATCCGCCAGATCCTCCGGCGTGGAGGTCGTCGAATCGCCCGAGCCGGGCGCGTACGACGCGGTGATAGCGGCCGTGCCGCTCGACCGCAGCGCCGACGTCGCCGCCGAGATCGGGCGGACGATCGGGCGCGGCGCAATCTACGCGGACGTCTCCACGCTCAAGGCGGACGTCAACCGCGCGCTGAGGTCGCTGGGCCCCGGGCCGATCAAGGTCTCCGGCCATCCGCTCTTCGGGAGAGGCGCCCGCGGCATCGCGGGGAGGCCGATTGTCCTCACGCCGGTCGAGGACGAGGCCCGGGAAGTCCGCGCAGCGTCCGACCTCTTCGTGGGCGCCGAGATACTCGTGATGGACGAGGCGGTCCACGATGAGGCCGTCGCGTACTCGATAGCGCTCCCGCACGTGCTGGGCTACCTATTCAGGTGGGTCTCGCGCGGCGGCCCGGCGCTCCCGACGACCAGCCGCAGGCTGCAGGAACTGGCCGCCGCCGTGGAGGTCGAGGAGCCCGATCTCACGGCGCAGCTGATCTCGGCCGCCGCGGGATCGCGCGTGCTCGACCTTCTGGAGGAGGCCATCTCCGCGATCCGCTCTTCACGGGATCGCGAGCCCCTCCTGAGGTCCATGCGCGGCGACTGGGCGGAACGCCCGGCCCTATACGAGGCCGCCTACAGGGCCCTCGACCTGTCGTGAGCGGCGCCCGGCCGCAGGATGCCCGCCTCCTCAAGCCTCCTCATCACGCTGTCGTGGAGCGCCTCGAGGAGCTTCCTCCGGTCCTCCATGAGCACGACGTCCTCGTAGCCGGAGACTATCAGCCCGTGGCTGAACGGCGACGGGACGTCGTACTCGGGCATCATGGAGAACCCCCTGGCGCCGGACTCTACATCCCCGAGGACCGATTCCGCGTTCTCTATGTCCATGACGTCCTCCAGTATCTCCCTGTACGTCTCCCTGAGGATCGGGAAATCCCCGAGCCTCTCGACGAGCCTCCTCAGGACCTGGGAGTTCGCCTGCCTCCTGGAGATGGACGTCTCCCTCCCTCTGTAGCTCCTGAGGATCATCAGCGACCTCGTCGCGCAGTGCCTGAACCGCATGGCCGTCATCTCCGTGTGTTTGACCGCCTCCACCAGCGTTTCCCTCAGGCCGCGGCTGTCCACCGCCCCCAGGAGGTCCTCCACGATATCCCCGCCGCGGCGCGGAAGGACTATCGCGAACCCCGAGTCCCTCGACAGCACGGGGACGCTGGAGCCGAGCTTCTTCGACGCGACGTATGCGTATGCCCTGCTCAGCGCGTCGTTGACCCTCCTACCCAGGACCGCGTGGAATATCACGTAGAGCTTTCCCTCGGGGGACCTGTAGCGCTCCACCAGGAAAGTGCGGCGCGTGGGCCTCTCCGCGACCCCCATGAGCCTCAGGAACCCGTCCATGGCCTTGAAGTACGACGATATCGCGCGCGCGGCGGCGCGGTCCACCGGGTACTCCCTCGAGAGCCATGAGATCAGGCCCTCGCCCGACCCGAGCCTCCTGAACACCTCCTCCCTGAAGTTCCCGACGGCCTCCGCGGTGTCGAACGAGAGCGGGAGGAGCTCGCTGAACCAGCTCGGGACGGTCGGCCTCTCCCCCTCGGCGCTCTCCACGGTCGCGACCATGCCCCTGAGCCTGAGGAAGCGGAACGTCCTGCCCCCCAGCACGAACACGTCGCCCGGCGACAGGCGCTCGGCGAACTCCTCCTCCAGGCTCCCCACCCATTTTCCATCCCTGGTGCGGACGGCGATCGCCGCCTCGTCCGGTATCGTCCCCACGTTTCCGTAATAGATAGGCCTGATGGCCCTCTTCCTCCCGAAGACCCCCTCCTCGTCGTCGTACCAGATCTTGCTGTAGACCCGCCTCACCTCCAGCCCCTCATATCCTCCCCCGAGGTACCTCAGCACGTCCCTGAGGTCCTCGATGGCGAGCTCCCGGTACGGATAGCTCCTCCTGACCACCCTGTACGCGTCGTCCACGCTCCACCTCCTCTCTATCGACATCCCGACCAGGTGCTGCGCCAGCACGTCGAGGGCCCTCCTCGGTATGTGAACCCTGTCCAGATGCCCCTTGAGCGCCTCGCCCGCTATGACCGCGTTCTCCACCAGGTCGTCCCTGTCCATGGCGATCACGATGCCCCGCGACGCGCGATCCAGCGAGTGCCCGCTCCTTCCGACCCTCTGAAGGAGCCTCGACACGGACTTCGGGCTCCCTATCTGCACGACGACGTCTATGCTGCCTATATCTATCCCCAGCTCGAGGCTCGTGCTGGTCACGACGGCCCTGAGCCCGCCCACCTTCAGCCTGTCCTCCACGTCCTTCCTGACGTCCCTCGACAGGCTCCCGTGATGGGTCGCGAGCTCATCCGCCGATGCGACCCCGAGCTTCGACAGGCGGTACAGAACGCGCTCGGCGCCCGATCTGGTGTTCGTGAATATCAGCGTGGTCCTGTGCCTCCTTATGATGCGCGCCAGCATCGCGTACATCCTGGAGCTCATCTCCTCGCTGGGCGCGTGGACCGGGTCCTCCACCGGGCTCAGCGCCCTCAGTTCGGCGCGCTTCACGAAGCGCGCGTCGACGATCGCGCAGTCCCTCCTCCTCCCCTCGTCGTCGTATCCCACGAGGAACCCGGCTACCTCGTCCAGGGGATGCACAGTGGCCGAGAGCCCTATCCTGACGAATCCCCTCGCGCGCTCCTCCAGCCTCTCGAGCGAGAGGCTGAGATGCGTCCCCCGCTTGCTGCCGCTCAGCTCGTGTATCTCGTCCACCACGACCCACCTGACGTCGGAGAGCAGCTGTCCGAACTTCGGCGCAACCAGCGCTATGGACAGCGTCTCCGGGGTGGTGATCAGTATATGCGGCGGCTTCCTGAGCATCCTGGCCCTCTGGCTCTGCGGGGTGTCGCCGGTCCGCACCGCCACCCTTATGGGTTGCCTGCCGTATATCGCGCCTATCTCCTCCAGCGGCGATATCAGGTTCTTGCTCACGTCGTTGTTCAGCGCCCTCAGGGGGCTCACGTATATCGCGCGTACCCCCTCCCCCATCCCGCCCGCCT
Source organism: Nitrososphaeria archaeon (assembly GCA_046536535.1). Taxonomy (GTDB): domain Archaea; phylum Thermoproteota; class Nitrososphaeria; order Conexivisphaerales; family Conexivisphaeraceae; genus Conexivisphaera. The sequence goes on along the minus strand of JAWDMO010000009.1, from coordinate 15,275 downwards.
CGTGCATGCGCAGCAGCCCGCTGATTATCGGCATGAACGCCGCGAGCGTCTTCCCGGACCCGGTGGGCGCCGCCACCAGCGTGTGCCTGCCGAGCGATATCGGCTCCAGCGCCATCCTCTGGGGAAGCGTGAGGCCGCCGTATCTCTCCCTGGCCCACCTGGCCACGGCCGGGTGCAGCAGCGAAAGTGCCTCCTCATCCCCGGCTTCATCTGTCCGCGCGGAAATCCCCCCTTCCGTACACTTCCGGTCCATCACTCCCCGAAGTCCTCCAGCGTCATCCCATCGGGGAGGGGACGCGCGTTCACCCCGATTCCCCTCAGCGACCTCGCGAGATCCTCCGAAAACCCGTGATGTGTTATGACCTCGTCCGCGCCGGTGGATCTGGCGAACTCCAGCAGCTCCGCGTGGTCGGCGTGATCGCTCAGCGCGAATCCGGCCGCGCCCCCGAGGCGGAACCTGAGTACCCATCCGCTGAACCACGCGACCCCGGCCCCGATCCTGTCGGCGACCCTCAGGATGATCTCCCTCTGCGCGCTGGGAGCTATCACCGTAGCGGGACCCCTGATGTCGAGTAGATCCTCCGGCCCCCCGACGACGGCGTCCGGCTCCGGCAGGTCCACCCCGAACGACCTGTATATGCGGCTGTACACCTCGACCGATTCGAACGCTATCAGGGGCCTCCAGCCCCTGACCGCGTGCTGCAGTATCTGGGATTTGCCGAGCGGATAACCCATGAGGATCGCCGGCCTTCCCAGGTTGTACCGCTCCGCCAGAAACCTCCTGAGGTCGTCCATCAGCTGTCCGTGCGGGGGAAACCTGTACTCCGATCTCCCGTAAGTGCTCTCCGTTATCAGCGTGCCGCATTCGACGTGCCCCGGCCCGGGCATGAACTCCCTGGGCCTGCCCGACATGTCGCCCGTGTAAAATATCTGGCCGTCCACGAGCAGCCCCGCCGCCCCCAGTATGTGCCCGGTGGGCACGAGTTCCAGTCCGCTCCCGTCCCCTACCGCGCGCCTGAGCCTCACCCCCCTGGCCTCCGCCAGCCGGACGGTCTCCTCGGTCGCCAGGACATCCGCGCCGGTGCCCGCGCGCGGCAGATGATCCATGTGCGCGTGCGATATGAATATCGTGTCGGCCCTCACGTCGGCCCTGGGATCCAGCGCTATCCTCCTGCCGTTGGCCTCGAGGAGTACCCCCCCTCCCGACAGCGACCTGGCCCTGATCCCGGGCAAGACGCGCCCCGGCGGCACCTCCCCCTAAAATATCCTTGCCGGGAGTCCCGCGCGCCCCGTCCGGGCGTGGGAGTCGTTTATTTACCGGCCGCGCGGACTCAGCAGGGGCATGAGGGTATCCGTAGGGCTTGTGGGGAAGACGAACACCGGGAAGACCACGTTCTTCAACGCGGCCACGCTCGGGTCAGCTGAGGTATCCACATATCCATTCACGACGAAGCGCGAGAACGCGGGCGCCGCCTACGTAGTGACGCCGTGCGTCCACAGGGAGTTCGGCGTCACGTGCAATCCCAGGAACTCGATCTGCAGGGACGGATGGAGGTGGATACCGATGGAGGTCGTGGACCTGCCCGGCCTCGTGAAGGGCGCGCACGAGGGGAGGGGGCTCGGCAACCAGTTCATCTCGGTGGCTGCGCAGTCCGACGCGCTGATACACGTCATCGACGCATCGGGCAGCATCGACGACGAGGGCAAGCTCGCCGAGCCCGGGACCGGGGACCCGGTGAGGGATTACGAGGAGATCGAGGGCGAAATAATACTCTGGTATCGCGACAAGATTGTGAAGAATATCAAGGAGATGACGAAGGAGATGAGGGGAGGATCGCCGCCCGAGAAGGCGATATCCGCCCCCCTGCAGGGGATAAAGGTGACCGCCGATCACGTGGCGCTCGCGCTCGGGAGGACCGGCCTGAACGGCGGCGATATAGCCTACTGGAACGACGACGAGATATGGAGGTTCACGTCGGCCCTCAGGGAGATATCCAAGCCCACGCTCGTGCTGGCGAACAAGATGGACAGGCCGAACGCGCTGGCCAACTACAGGAGGTTCAGGGAGACCTTCAGGGACGTGATAGTGGTGCCCGCGAGCGCCGAGGCGGAGCTCATACTGAGGAGGGCCGAACAGAAGGGGCTCATACGTTACGTGCCGGGCGACGAGAGCTTCGAGATAATAAGCGCAGAGGGGCTCACCGAGCAGCAGAGGTGGGCCCTGGATCAGGTGAGGAGGCTGGTCCTCCACGAGATAATGAGGACCGGCGTGCAGTTCGCCCTCAACGTCGTGGTGTTCAAGCTCCTCAAGATGAATACCGTGTACCCCGTGTACGATCACGTGAAGCTCACCGACAGGTCGGGGAGCGTGCTCCCGGACGCCTACCTGATGCCCGACGGATCCACGGTCAGGGATCTCGCCCGCGCTATACACAGCGACCTGGAGAAGGGGCTCCTGTACGCGGTCGATGCGAGGACGGGGCTCAGGCTGCCGACCACCTACAGGCTCAGGGACAGGGACGTGCTGAGCATAGTATCGGCCGCCCAGGAGAAGTCCCAGTGAACGTGAATCGGAACTCATTTATCCGGAGCCGATCCGGGGCTGCACGTGCTCGACAGGCGCGCGGTCGTGAGTTTCATACTGGAGAACATGAAGAGGACCGGCGACCCCCTGGCGGCGACCCGCCAGGAGCTCTCGTCGTGGGCGGCCGGGGTGCCGCAGCCGCCGTCCGAAGTCCTCCTCTACACTGGCCATCTGTATCAGCTGACGCCGCGCATGAGGGCATCCATCACCGCGCTGCAGACGCTCGACGAGTCCCCGGGCTCCGGCCTGATGCTGCGCATGGGGCCGCTGGCATCACGCGCGCTCTCGCTCGTCCCGGACGGCGGACTCTCGTCCAGGGTATCGGCGGCGCTCGCCAACGCGCACAGGCTGCTGGGCGCGTCGGGGTACAGCCCGTCCTACGCCGGTCCATCGGAGCCATACTCCGGGATACTTCTACACGACCTGGGGCTGGTCGACGAGTTCAGGGCGCATGCGCAACGCGTCCTCGAATTCCTCGAGGAATCCCGGGCCGGCCTCGTCGTAACGCTGGATCCGCACACGACGTACGCGCTCAGGGTCCTCTACCCGAGGTACGCCGGGAAGCCGCCCGAGGTCAGACACATCCTGGAGCTCGTGGATCCATCGAAGGTCTCGGGCAGGGACGGGATCGGCGTCGACGTCAAGGTGCACGATTCCTGCATACTCTCGAGGGACCTCGGCCTGCACGGCAGGCTCAGGGAGGTGCTGTCGGCGGCCGGATATCGCGTCCACGAGCCGGAGCTCTCGGGCGTCCGGACGTTCTGCTGCGGCGGCCCGCTGAGCTCGCTTTTCCCGAAGGTCGCGTCCGAGATATCCAAGAGGAGGATGGGACAGCTCTCGGGGCTTCCGGGCCCGGTGGTTTCCGCGTGTCCCGTCTGCCTAGCGAACATGGGGGCGCTCGGCGACGTCCGGGACTGGCTGGAGATCGTGGAGGCGAAGCCGTGATGTGCGCCGACTTCATCGATCTGAAGAGGAATGCCTACCGCTGGGCTTCGGACGAGAGGGCCAGGACCGGGATGGAGAGGGCGTTCGCCAGCTTCCAGAGCTCGCGCCGCCTGCTCGAGGGCAACGCGTACGTCGACGATCTCGCGCGGGAGATCCGCGAACTGAGATCGAGGTCCGCGGGGAGGCTGCAGGAGCTCGCGTCGCAGGCCAAGGAGAGCCTGGAGAGGAACGGGGTCCACGTGATCCTGGCGCGGACGAGGGACGATGCGCTGGAGGCCGTAGGCGATCTCGTGGGCACCGGCAAGCTCGTGGTGAAGTCCAAGAGCATCGTGACGGAGGAGCTCGGCCTCAGGGAGTACCTCGAGGGGAGGGGCAACGAGGTGTGGGAGACGGATCTGGGGGAGTTCCTGCTGCAGCTCTCCGGAAAGAGGCCGGCGCACTTCGTCGCGGTATCCATGCACCTTCCGCGGGAGGAGGTGCTGGATATCCTGAGGTCCAAGCTGAAGTACCGGGGCCCGGGCGACATACCGAGCATGGTCGGGGCCGCGAGGGACTTCCTGAGGGACAGGATATTGAGGGCGGAGGTCGGCATAATAGGCGCAAACGCGGTCGCGGCCCTGGACGGGGCGATAGTCCAGGTGGAGAACGAGGGAAATGCCCGGCTGACCGGCACGGTTCCCCCCGTCAATATAGCCGTCACGGGCATCGATAAGGTGGTGCCGACCCTCGTGGACGCCTTCAAGGTCGCGCTGCTCGAGGCGTACGAGGTCGGCGGGAATCCCCCGACCTACATCAACGTCACGTCGGGCCCCAGCGGAACCAGGGATGTCGAGCACGCGCTCGTGAGGCCCGCGCAGGGCGCCAAGGAGATGCACGTGGTTCTGGTGGACAACGGGAGATCATCAGCCGTCGGAACGCCGCTCGAGGAGGTCCTCAGGTGCATAAGGTGCGGATCCTGTCAGCTCGCGTGCCCGGTGCTGACGACCGTCGGCCCGGCGTGGAGCAGCGGCGCTTACATGGGCGGAATAGGCGTCCTGTGGACCGCCATCACGATGGGCCGCGACGCCGCCCTCCCCCTGACGTACCTCTGCGCCGAGTGCGGCGTCTGCCAGGAGTACTGCCCGATGGGGATAAGGGTGGGGGAGCTCGTCGGCGAACTCAAGCGCGGTCCCGGGGGAAACTTTGAAGTGTAACCCAGGCGGGGTACGTCGGCGTGTCGCTGGTGGAATTCGGCGAGAAGAGGCCATCGGTAAACGGCTCGGCGTTCATCGCGCCCTCCGCATGGCTGATAGGCGACGTGAGGATCGAGGCTGGATCCAGCGTGTGGTTCAACGCCGTCCTGAGGGGCGAGTTGTCCGAGATAATAGTGGGGGAGGAGAGCAACGTGCAGGACTGCGCGGTCGTGCATCCGGACAGACACGCCGCGATAATCGGCAGGAGGGTCACCGTGGCGCACGGCGCCGTCATCGAGGGCGCCGTCATCGAGGACGAGGCCATGATCGGGATAAGGTCGACGGTTCTCGAGGGGGCCCGCGTCGGGAGGGGGAGCATCGTGGCCGCGGGGAGCGTGATACCGGCGGCCATGGAGGTGCCGGCCGGCAGCCTCGTGATGGGGTCCCCCGCGAAGATCGTCGGGAGGGTGAAGGGCGGGCTCGCCAAGGCAGTTCAGGAGAGCTGGAGGACGTACGTGGAGCTCGGGGAGCGTTACAGGACCGCGATGAGGAAGATTTGAGTGACTTGAGCGGCGTTTTCGAAACTCTGCATCCCAGGATAAGGGAGTTGCTCCTGGGGAGGGGCATGTCAGCGCCCACCCCGCCCCAGGCCGACGCGATGCCGGTCATAGGATCCGGCGTCAACGTGCTCCTGATGGCGCCCACCGGCTCCGGCAAGACGGAGGCCGCGCTGCTGCCGATATTCGATTCCATGATGAGGGGGAAGCCGAAGCCCGTGAGCGCGCTCTACGTGACTCCCCTGAGGGCGCTGAACAGGGATCTCGTGGAGAGGATCAGCTGGTGGGCATCGCAGCTGGGGCTATCCGTAGCGGTGCGCCACGGCGATACCCCCGCCGATGAGAGGAGGCGCCAGGCCAGGGTCCCCCCCGACCTCCTGGTGACGACCCCTGAGACCCTCCAAGTGCTCCTCGTCGCGGACGTCATGAGGAGGCACCTCTCCAACGTCAGGTGGATCGTGGTGGACGAGATACACGAGCTGGCGGAGGACAAGAGGGGTTCGCAGCTCGCCGTGCTCCTCGAGAGGCTGGCCAGGCTGACGGGCGAGCATCAGAGGATAGGGCTCTCGGCCACTGTGGGGTCGCCCCCGAAGGTCGGCTCGTTCCTCGTCGGCCGCGGCAGGAGCTGCGCGGTCATCGAGTCCCGTCCCCCGAAGCCCTACGAGATCAGGGTCGCGTTCCCGGGCCCCATGGGCGGATCGGAGGACGCGCGGTCGCTCGGCCTTCACCCGGCCGCCCTCGCAAGGCTCAGGGCGCTCCTCGAGGAGGCGAGGTCCAGCGCCCCCGTGCTCGTCTTCACGAACACCAGGAGCGAGTCCGAGATCCTCATCAACAGGCTCAGGCTCATAGACCCGGAGTTCAGGGCGGAGGTCCACCACAGCAGCATATCCCTCGACAGGAGGCTCGACGCGGAATCGCGGCTGAAGAGGGGGGAGCTCGACGCGGTGATATGCACTAGCAGCCTGGAGCTCGGGATAGACGTCGGCGCGGTGAACGCTGTCATACAGTACGGGTCGCCCAGGCAGGTCACGAGGCTGGCGCAGAGGGTCGGAAGGAGCGGGCATTCCCTCGGCCGCGTGTCGAGGGGCCTGGTGATAGCCGTCGACGAGGACGACGCGCTGGAGGCCACGGTGATAACGAGGAGGGCGCTCGCGGGGGAGCTCGAGGATCCCGCAATACCCCAGAGGCCCTACGACGTGCTAGTCCAGCAGATCGCCGGCATGCTCCTCGAGGACAGGGTGATGAAGGTCCACGATCTACTGGAGATCCTGAGGAGGAGTTATCCCTACGCGGATCTATCGGAGGCGGACCTCTCGAGGGCCCTGGACTTCATGTCCGGGTTGAGGCCGCCGCTGGCCAGATTCTCGCCGGCCGATGACGCGGTCTACACGCCGGCGTCCGCGAGGAGGTTGCTCGAGTACCACTTCGATACGCTCACGATGATCCCCGAGGAACCCAAGTACATCGTGGCCAAGGACGATGGAAGCCCCGTGGGCGTGCTCGACGAGGAATTCGTGGCGGGCTACGTGTCGATCGGCGTGAAGTTCGTGCTGGCCGGCAGGCCCTGGGTGGTCAAACAGGTCGTGGGGGACAGGGTGCTCGTGGAGGAATCCGACGATCCCACGGGAGCGATACCCAGCTGGGTGGGCGAGGAGATACCGGTTCCGGAGGAGGTCGCGCGGGAGGTCGGTGCCCTGAGGAGGAGGATATCGGAGTCCGGACCGGGGATCCTCGTCGGCGAATACGACATGTCGCCGGAGGACGCCGGAAGGGCCGCCGGCCCCATCCTGGAGCAGAGGGACCGCGGTCTACCCGTTCCGTCCGATGTCCTGCTGACCGTTGAAAGGTGGGATGAATACACGGTGCTCCACATACACATGGGGCTCAAGGCGAACAGGACCCTGGCCAGGGTCCTGGCGCACAGGCTCTCGAGGGGTTCCGGCGAGGAGCTCGTGGTCCACCAGGACCCCTATCGCATCTACATGAAGGGCAACGTCGCCACCGCGGCGGTGGCGGAAGCGCTCAGGTCCCTGGCGTCATCCGACCTGGAGGCCGAGGTCAGGGCGGCGTTCGACGATTCGTGGCTCTTCCTCAGAAAGCTCGTCCAGGCGGCCAGGAAGATGGGCGTCGTCGGCGCGAAGTCCGCGCTGAGCGGGGCCGACGTGAGGAGGCTCAGGGATGCCCTCAGGGATACGCTGGTCAACGGCGAGGCTTGGAGGGCCCTTCTGGAGGAGGATCTCGACGTCAGGTCCACCGGCCGGCTCCTGCGCGAGCTCGCCGACGGGTCGGCGAAGCTCGTCGACCTCGGGAACCTGGAGGAACCGACCCCGCTGGCGCGCATCGGGCTCGAGAGGGCCATGGTCAGGGGCGAGGTCGTGGACAGGGCCAGGATGAGGAGGCTCGTGCTATCGTCCGCGAGGGCGAGGCTCAGCGCGCCGGTCACCCTGGCGTGCATGGACTGCCTGGACTACGTGGAGCGCGCGAGGCTCGCGGACGCGTCCCGGGGCGAGATTGCGTGCCCCGTCTGCGGCTCCAGGCGCATAGCCGTGCTGGAGGCCGACGAGGACGACGTGCGCGCACTCCTGAACGGGCTGCTGGACAGGGGCAGGCCGCCCAGGGATCTGGAGGCGCTCCACAGGAGGGCACTCCAGACGTCCGCCCTCGTGGAGAGGTATGGCTATCCCGGGGCGGTAGCTTCGCTCTTCAGGATACCGAGGTCGACCGCGGACAGGGTGCTCTCGCAGGCGACCGGCGACGTCGACCAGCTCCTCCTGAGGCTGGCCGAGGAGGAGCGCGGTCGCGTGCTCAGGGAGATGGCCTTTCGCCCTCGCCGGACCTGATGGAAATCAGCGCCCTCGCGAGCTTGTCCACGTCGACCTCCGCCCTCGTCCTCCATCCCAGCCTGACGACGTCGTCCACCTCTATGTATCCCAGCCTCAGCAGCCTGTACAGCGCCTGCTCGGCCCTCCATTTGTTCAGCTTGGTGTACAGCGCCTGCTGGACCTCCTTGAGGGGCACCTCACCCCTCCCTCCATATATGAAAGTTATTATGAGCGCAAGCGCCGCCGCCTCCACCATGGTCAGGGGGCTTCCGACGTCGGCCGCCGGCTCCGACGTCACCAGCAGATACCTGGCGAAGTCCGGTCCCCTGCCCTCCTCGTCCTCGACCGACCGCAGCTCCATGCCGAGTTTCCCGGCCTCGACCTTGACGACCTCCAGCACCCTGAGGTATCCGGGGCCGAAATGCCTCTTCAGCTCCCAGCCCTTCACGCCGGGCCTTCCCCGGCTGATGAGGAGCATCCTGAACGCCCTGAGCGCCTTATCCCTGAGGTCCTCCGATCCCGACACCGCGGCTTCGGGCTTCGAGCTCAAGTTTCGATCACCACCGACCTGACATCGCCGCCCCGTGCCCCGGTTATAAAGTACGAGTCGCGCTCGGGATCATAGCGGAGCCCCACCTCGCCGTGCGTGACCATGTGCGCCAGAAGGTAGAGCTCCCTCACCCGGGAATTCCGATCGCCGCTCACGAAGCTCCACAGCTCCACCTCCCCGCCCTTCAGCGCCTCCGCGACCCTCCTCCTGAAGGCCTCCAGATCCCCCTCGAACGCGTCCGGCTCCAGCGCCGCCGCCCCTGTGTATTCCCTGGGCTGCGGCGCCTCGATGGGCCTGGCCGGCCTCAGGCCCTCCCAGTATTTCGCGGCCTCCACTAGGAATTCCCCGTCGATGTTGGATATCCCGACCGCCGGCGACTGGGCAGCGTAGAGCGCCGCCGCCAGCTCCTTCGCATCCGCCGCCTCCGCCCTCCTCCTGAGCGCCTCCGGCGACATAGCCGCGAGGAGCCTGCCGTCTATCCACTCGTCCTGCATCTCCACGAGCCGGCTGAGGGCCTCGATAGCCCTGCTGTCCGCCAGCAGCAGCTCCACGTCCCCGGAGTCGTAGTCCTCGCGCAGGTCGTCCACTATCGGGCCCAGGTCCAGCGAGAACGGGTCCTTCCCCTCCTTCTCCAGCTCCTCTATCAGGAGCGCGTAGCGCTCCCGCCTCTCTATCCTATCGCGCCGCTTCACCGACAGCAGAGACACCCCCCGTCTTCTGCACCACCACGTAGTGCGCATCGCTGTCCACGAAGCTCGGATAACCCGGGGTTATCACCAGGTACTGGACGCCCCTCTCCTCCCTGAACATCCCGTGGAGGACCCTGAAGAACGTCGCCCTCGTGGATGGATCCATGTGGACGTCGAACTCGTCGACCGCCCTGAAGGGGGATATGGTCCTTCCCTGGAGCGCCAGAAGGAACGCTGTCACGGCGGCGCTCCTCTCCCCCCCGCTCTGCCTGTACGGATCGAGCAGCACCGGCTCCGCGCCCTTGAACCCCACGTATGCCTCCAGCCCGGCCTCCGACGGCGACTGACCATAGGTGACCTTGACGTATCCCGCGGCCCCCACGGCGGACAGGAGATCCGAGAACCTGGAGTTCACGTCCTTCACCAGGCCCTCGAGCTCCCTCCTCCAGACGTCCATCCTCTTCCCTATCTCCTCGACCAGCAGCGCCTTGTTGCGCGCCAGCTCCTTCAACCGCTCGCCCACGCCCTCCAGCCTCGACCTCACGTCGAGGTAGAATTCCTCCACCATCCCCGGGCAGGTCGCCCAGCGCCTTCGCCTTCGCCTCCAGGACCCTGACCTCGTCCTCCACCTCGCCCGGGTCCCTCACCTCGGAGGGCCTCTCGCCCTTCGCCTCCTCCCTCGCCGCCCTCAGCTCCTCCTCGTACTTCGCCTCCTCCCGGGTTATCCTCCTCGCCTCCTCCTCGGCGAGCTTCGCGCGGTACTCGGCCAGCGCCCTCTCGGCGCTGTCGTAAGCTATGTCGTCCACGACCTTGAAGATCCTGTCCCTATCCCCGGCGCCCACAGCGGCCTCCAGTTCCCTCCTCAACCGCGCCAGCTCCTCGCCCACCGCCGCGGCGAGCCTCCTGGCCCCCTCGGCGTCGGCCTCCAGCCCCCTCCTCCTCTCCTCCAGCCTTCCCACGGATTCCTCCAGCCTCGAGACGCGCGCCCACGCCAGCTCGGCCCTCGCCGCCCTCAGCTGATCCTCGATCCCCCTCCTCTCCTCCAGCTTCTCGTAGAGCCTCCTCCACTGGTCCTCCATTGCCCTCAGCTGCTCCAGCTGCTTCTCCTTCTCCTTCTCCTCGGCCTTCACGCCCTCGAGGCGCTCCATTGCCCTCTCCAGCCTCCTGCGATACCCCGAGATGCCCGTGGCCTCCTCCACGAGCACCAGCCGGTCCTGGGGGGTCAGCGCCGTGAACTCGTCCACGAGCCCCTGGTGCATGATTATCAGCAGGTTGTCCGGGTTGAGGCCGAGCTCCCTCAGCATGTCGACCACCTCCAGCCTGTCGGCCCGGCGATAGTCTATCTCGAACCAGTAATCCCCGGTTGACCTCACGACCCTGGAGAGCCTGATGACGTCGCTCCTCCTGGGAAGCGGCCTCCTGCCGTCCCTCTCGCCGTTGTCGAGCAGCAGCGTGACCCTGGCCTGCTCCCTTCCGTACCTGACGAGCTCGCTCAGCTTGCGCGATCTCTCAGTGTGGCTCTGCCCCATCGCGAGCGATATTGCCAGCAGTATGGACGACTTCCCGGCGCCGTTCGGCCCCAGAACTATGTTGAGCCCCGGAGCCAGCTTGATTCTGCTGTACTCATGGCTCATGAAGTCCTCCAGTATGACCTCCCTGATGAACGGCCTGAATCCCTCACTCATCGAATGCCCCGGCCTCCTTCGCCGTTCCCTCGAACCTCAGCAGCTGCTCCAGCGTCGGGCTCCCGCGTACCTCGAGCCTCGTCGCCTTGTACGCCCCGGCCAGGTTCGCCCTCCGCAGGGCCTCGGCGTCCCCGGCACCGGCGGACTTGAGGGCGGCGAAGACGCCTATGAACGCGTCGCCGCACCCCACGGTGTTCACAGCCTTGAGCCCCATCCTGGAGAGCTCCACGGCCGGCTCCTCCACGAGCTCGCCGGGGCCGACGAGCAGCGCGCCCCTGCCGCTCAGCGTCACGACCACCCTGGGGCCCTCCCTGGACAGCTCCTTTGCCGCGCCCGCGGGATCGCCGGGCCCCGCCAGATCCATCAGCTCGCCCTCGTTCAGCACGACGTAATCGACCCTCCTGAGGAGCGATCTCACGAGCTCGGGGCTCTCGGACGACTTTATGCCGGGGGCCAGAATCACGGTCCTGTCCTCCTCGGACGCCAGCTCCACCAGCCCCTCCATGAAGCCCGTCGGCACATCCATCACCACGAGCACCTTGGAATCCTCGACGGCGTCCCGCACCTCGGCCAGCTCCACGTGGTCCCTCCCCAGCCTCAGCAGCGCACCGTGGAACGATACTATCATGTTCTCCCCGGTCCCCTCGTCGACGATGACGAACGCCCTCCCGGAGGGTTCCTCCTCCATCACGAAGACCCCCCTGACCTCGACGCCCTCGTCCTGGAGCCCCCTGAGCAGCCTCCTGCCGAACTCGTCCTCACCGACGGCGCTGATGGTCGCGCCCTGCCCGCTCCCCAGGATCCTCGTCACCGCGGTCGCGACGTTCGCCCCCTTTCCGCCCGGGAACTCCAGGACGCTGACGGCCCTGACGCCCACGCCGGGCCTCGGGAACCCCCTGGACAGTATCACCGTGTCCCAGTTGGTTGCCCCGGCCGCCGCCACGGCCGTCAAACGACGCGCACCTCCAGCCCCAGTTGTCTGAGCCATCCCACGACGGCGTGCATCGATACGCTGTAGGTCCCGTAGACGTCCTCCCTGTACGCGGCACGCAGCTCCACGTCATCGCCCAGGGCGCTTCCCTCGAGGTAGTAGTTCAGGACCGGCCACTCGCCCGGCACCTGCACCATCACCTCCCCCTCGATCCTCCCGGGGTACACCAGCGCCCTTCCCGCGAGTCCGTTCTCGATCGCCTTCAGGTTCATCAGGATCTTCACGCCCCCTGCTGTTCATCCGCGGGAAAAAAGAGTTGCCATATATACCGTATCCCGTCGTCAGAGCATCTCGAGTATCTCCTCGACGATCGCCCTGTCCGCTTCCTTCCCCTCCTTGGCCCTCTCGATCTGCCTCGACACGGCGTCCATCGCGTATCTGACCGCCTGGTTGAGGCCCCATCCCTCGCCGACGCCCGTGAACATCCCCTTCGGACCGCTCACCTGTATCCTGCAATGCGTGAGCCTCCTTCCCCGCTTCCTTCCCTTCCCCCTCCTTATGTAGACGGTCACGTAAGAGGATCCGAGGAACTTCCCGTACTTCCTGAGGAACCCATCGATCATGGAGTTCAGCTTTTCCCTATCAAACTCTATATTCTCAAATTCCTCCGGGTCCTTCACGGAGAATTGCACCACCATCCGCGGGGCCTCGGCCTCGATGCGCACGAGTTCCCTCAGCACGCCGGAGCGCGTGAGCAATCCCCTCAGCGCGCCGCCCTCCGCCACGATGACGGAAGCGACATCGCGCTTCATCATGAGCTCCACGGCCTTCCTCACCTCGTCGTCCGGCGACACGGATACCACGTCGCCGCTCATCAGGTCGCCGACGCGTCTGCTCGGCGGCCTCCGTTCGCCCTCACCGATTCCCGCGCGTGGCCTCAGGACCTTCTCCACGATATCCCTCAGCGAGAGCACGCCGACCACCCTGTCGCCGCGGAGCACCGGGAGCCTGGATATCCCCTCCCTCCTCATTATTGCGAGCGCCCTGGCGACGGAATCGTCCACCCCCACCGATACCGGATTGGGGATCATCAGCTCGGATACCTTCAGGTTCCCGAACGGCGTCTTCACGGCCACCGCGAGGATCGCCTCGTCCCCCACGACGCCCGCTATCGCGCCATCCGATATCACCGGAAGATACCTCAGATCGTTCTCCACCATGAGCATCGCGGCCCTGAGCACGCCTTCGTCGGGCGACACGCTGGGCGCCCTCCTGTAGACTGACCTGACCTTTGTGGTCGACGGATCCGCGAGCGTCCTCAATATCATCTTCTCGGTCAGCACCCCCGCGTATTCCCCGCGCTCGTCGAGGACCACGAGGACATCCCAGCCATCCTCCAGCTTGCCTATTGCCTTCGAGAGCGGCTCGTCCAGGCGGATGCTCTCGAACTCCTTCCTCATGACGTCCCCTACCTTTATCGACCTCAGCGCATCCTGTGCGGCCAATCCGTGGATCGTCTATATCGATGTCTAATAAATGAAGTGGTTGGTATCGGACGGCGCGCCCCATCCCCTCCATGGGCGCCGTGGAACGGTTCCATGATGGAACCTCCACCGCTGACGATTCGCGACCGAGCCCCGCGGGAGGGGCAGCTCACGGGGCGCCGGGGCCGCTTCCCCTCAGCGTAGCGCCGAGGTATCCCGCTATCTGCGCGATCGCGTCGCGCCCGGCCCTGAGCCTCGGGTAGAACCTGAGGAAACCATGCGTCATGCCCAGGTACCTGGTCGCTGTCGCGGGGACGCCCGCGGCCCTCAGCCTGTGCGCGTAGATCTCGCCCTGATCCCTCAGCGGATCGTACTCGGCCGTCACCACCAGCGCGGGCGGCAGGCCCCTCAGATCCCCGGCGAGCAGCGGCGACGCATACGGGTTCGTCGCATCGCGCGGGTCAGCGAGGTACTGCCCGACGAACCATCTGTCCATGCGCTCCTCCAGCATGTAGCCCTCGCCGAACTCGAACCTGGAGGGCGACATATCGATCATGTTGAGCACCGGATATATGAGCACCTGCGCCCCGCTGACCTCCTCCCCGTCCTGGAAGGGCGAGGGTTCCCCGAGGTCTCAAGGGTTACACCCCTTTACGGGTGCTACTCTGTTGTGGTCTACGACGAAAGAGAGCGGTCTCTTTACCGTTGAAACCATTACGTTTATCGCTTTCTTCAAAATGTTCAATGCGCCGTTTAAATCGCTGTGCAGTTTATGTCCTAACGGACAACTGACGACTCCCCTCGGTCTTCTTTCAGCTTCTACACCGTGATAAGCACAGTATCTGGACGTGTTATACTCAACGACCTCAAACACCTTCATGCCGTACTCTTGAGCCTTCAGTTCTATGATGCCCATCAACTTGCGGTAAGACCACATGTTCACCGTGAACTTGTTGCCCTTGTCCCGAGCGATGTTGAAGGGGTAGCCCAGATAGATAGTTGAAGCACCCTGTTCGTGGAGCGTCTTGAGTAAGTGAGAGGCGAAGTTCCTGTACAGGTGAAGAAGCCTCCTGGTTAATTTCCCGTGCAGCTTCCTCCTCCTTTCCAGCGACTCCTCATATGCTTCATATTCACCCCGCTTCCTCGCCTCATCCGCCGAGGATTGTACCCGCGCTATCCTCTTCTCGAAGTAGAAGTAGTCCTCCTTGGTCCTTATACCCTTGTAGAGCAGCCAGGTGCCGTCGTCCACCACTGCACTCGCCAGGACGTTGATGCCCAGGTCAATTGATGCCGCTTTGTTCCCCCTGGGCGATTCGACCTGAATTGTTTTCCTCTCGCCGTGAACGACATACTCGCTCTTCTTTCCCGTTTTAGTTTCCTCAACACCCACCTCCACTGGGATGGAGGCGTACCATGTGTTCCTGGTCTCATCGTAGTGTATCTCCAGCCTACCCTGTTTACCGTACCACCTCAACCTGCCCGCGAAATCGATTTCGAGGTCGAAGTCCCTCAAGATTAGTCTGCGGTTCCGCTCGTCCACAACGTATCTGTCCTGCCTGACAACCAGAAGGAATTTCCTCTCCTTACTCTCCCTGTCCTTCCAGTACCTCGGCGGGCTAACGCGTTTCGTATGGGGCGGCAATTTCCCCTCTTTCTTCAGCTTTAGAAGGGAGAAGAATGAGCTCCAGGCTTCGTTGTTCTTCTGCATGACCGCCTGGGCGTTAACACCAAGCACGCTCTTGTACTTCTCGTAGTATTTGTCCCACGTCCCCTCGAAGTCCACTTTCTCCCCGCGGAAGAACTGCTGCCTCCTCTCATAATTAACCTCGTTGAAGAGCTTCGCTGAGATGCTCGCT